>JBHGWS010000018.1:0-11620 GCA_041936745.1 Candidatus Darwinibacter acetoxidans | reverse complement strand
AGTATCCCAAAGCTGCAGAGATTGCTGCTGAACATCCCGGCAATGTTAATCAAACATGCAAGGCAGTTAAAGCTGCGATTGCCGTCTTGGTGGCCTTACCGGCACATATGGCAAAATTTAAGGTTGCCGATTCCTGTTCTCCAATAGGAACCTTCTGAGCTGCCGGGGCTATTTTCACGCCGGAAAGATAACCGGCCTTTTTGCTGTTTTCAAAACCTCAGAAGCAAAGCAACCCCAACTCAAATCACCACATTCTGCTACAGAAGATTGCCAAACAGCAGTCTGTTAATCTTTAAAAAAGCCCTTACACTAAAAATCCGTCATTCGGTCAAACAAAATAGGATGCCTTGCGAAATTTGGGTTAAATCAAAGGGCATTATTACCAATATCTTTACGGTAAAAAACATCAGGGCAGCGGAGCCTCTTTAGGCGGGAATATACTTTTTGCTGTGCCTCTGCGACACTGTCCGCGGCAGCAGCGGCTAAAAACGAGCGCCCGCCCGTTGTCAGATACTCGCCCCGCTCATCGCAGCTGACACCGCTGAAATAGAGCGCCAGATCTTCAAGCTCGCTTAAATCGCCTAAAACGGCACCGGGGAAACTCTGCCGGGGATAACCGCGGTCGGCCACGACAACGCCTAAGACCGCCTGATCGCTCCAGGTAATCTTCGGGGTGCCGCCCCGCAGAAGTTCTAAAATAACAGCGATTAGATCTGATTCCATGCGGGGTAAAACCACCTGAGTTTCCGGATCGCCAAAGCGGGCGTTAAATTCAATCACCTTAGGCCCCGTATCAGTCTGCATCAGCCCCGCATATAACACACCCGTAAAGGGCCGCCCTTCTTTGACCAAAGCCTTTGCGGTAGGCAAAAGAACAGTTTGTACGGCTTGGCCTATAACTTGCGGCTCAAACTGCGGCAGGGGTGAATAAGCGCCCATCCCCCCTGTGTTAGGCCCTTCATCGCCATCATAAGCCCTTTTATGATCCTGGGCGGCGGCCAAGGGGATGACCGTTTCCCCGTGCACTAAGGCCATCAAGGAATACTCTTCGCCCACTAAAAATTCCTCTATCACTACTTTGGCGGAAGCTCTGCCGAATCTTTTTTCCACAAGCATCTCCCGCAGCGCGCCTAAGGCTTCTGCTTCGGTTTGGGCTACAACCACGCCTTTGCCTGCGGCTAAACCATCTGCCTTGATCACAATGGGGGCGCCTTTTTGTTTGACAAACTTTGCCGCCGCCCAATAATCGGCAAAGACATCGTAATCCGCAGTAGGTATCCCATATTTTTTCATTAACTCTTTAGCAAAGGACTTGCTGCCCTCAATTTCCGCCGCTGCCTGCGTAGGGGCAAAAACCGCCGCCCCGCTCGCAAGTAACCTATCGGTTAAACCGTCTGTAAGGGGCTTCTCGGGCCCGATTATTACAAGGTCGATCTTGTTTTCGAGTACAAATTCACTTAAAGCCTGATGATCGCCTTCTTGCAGGGGCAAAAGTTGAGCAACCTTTTGCATACCGGGATTGCCCGGCGCGACAAAAACTTCCCGGACTAAAGGGCTGGCCTTAATCTTTTCCGCCAGGGCATGTTCCCTGCCGCCGCGCCCCACTACTAACACTCTCATTGATCGATCGCTCCCCTGAAATATTAATGCTTGAAATGACGGACGCCGGTAAAGACCATCGCCACGTTGTGTTCGTTGGCTTTTTTAATAGAATCCTCATCGCGGATAGAGCCCCCCGGTTGGATTATGGCTGAAATGCCGGCCTGCGCGGCCAATGCCACAGTATCATCCATGGGGAAGAAGGCATCAGACGCTAAAGCGGCTCCCTTCGCTAAATCGCCTGCCTGCTCCAGTGCAATGGCAGCCGCACCAACTCGGTTCATCTGGCCCGCCCCAACACCCAAGGTCATCTCCGCCGAGCTCACCACAATGGCGTTGGATTTGACGTGCTTAACGACCTTCCAGCCGAACTCCAAGGCCCGCCATTCTTCTTCCGTCGGCTCCCGCTCCGTGACTACGGTGAGCTTGGCGTCGGCCAGCGAATAATGATCCTGTTCTTGGATCAAAAGGCCGCCCGGTAAAGAGGTTAATTGATAATCAACGGCTTTCGCTTCACCTGTAGGCAGCGTCAAAAGGCGCAGGTTCTTTTTGTTGCCTAAAAGCTCAAGTGCCTCCGGCGCGAAAGAGGGCGCCAGCACAATCTCTAAAAAGATCTCGTGGAGCCTCTTAGCCACCGCTAAATCTATCTGCCGGTTAAATGCCACCACCCCGCCGAAAATGGAAACGGGATCGCTGGCGAATGCTTTACCGAACGCCTCCTCCAAGGATACGCCCACACCCACGCCGCAGGGGTTTGTATGTTTTACAGCCACGGCCGCCGGTTTAGAAAATTCCCTAACTATCGCCAGCGCCGCGCTGACATCGTTAATGTTGTTGTAAGAAAGTTCCTTGCCCTGCAGCTGGATCGCTGCCGGCAGTGAGGCGGGCACCTTTGGTACCCGGCGGTAGAAAGCCGCTTTTTGGTGGGGGTTTTCCCCGTAACGTAAATTTTGCTGTAGTTCGTAGGTTAAGGTAAGCTTTTTGGGAAACGCCTCTTCGGTTAAATATTGGGCGATTAAACAATCGTAAGCCGCGGTGTGTTGAAACACCTTGGCAGCCAACCTGCGCCGGGCCGCCCGGTCAATTCGGCCTTCTTTTAGCTGTTCTAAAACCGAATCGTAATCCCGAGGATCAACGACCACAGTAACCTGCTTATAATTCTTGGCTGCGGCCCGCAGCATTGCCGGGCCTCCAATATCTATGTTTTCCAATGCCTCAGCTTCAGTCACGCCTTTTTCACAAGTAACCGCGGCAAAGGGATATAAGTTGACGGCGACAAGCGAGATTGGCACTATTTTTTGTTCCTGCAGATCTTCCCTATGCTCCGCATTGTCCGGCTCAGCCAAAAGCCCCCCATGTACTTTAGGATGCAGTGTTTTCACCCTGCCCCCCAAGATCTCCGGAAAGCCGGTGACTTCACTTACTTCCGTTGCTTCAACACCCGCCTCCCGCAGCGCTTTGTAAGTACCCCCCGTCGAAATGATTTCAAAATCGAGTGCAAGTAAACCGCGGGCAAATTCAACAATGCCTGTTTTATCGGAAACGCTGATTAAAGCTCTTTTTAACATAGTTCTCCCCCTTCGCTTTGGAAGATTCTCTGTAAAACTTCCGGATACAAACGGTGCTCCAATCTGTGAATCTTTGCTTCTAAACTCGCCCTGGTCTCAGCGGGGCTTAAAACAACCTTTTTTTGGGCAATAATGGGCCCCGTATCGATCCCTTGATCAACATAGTGGATCGTGACTCCGCTTTCATTGACTCCGGCGGCAAGGGCCTGTCCGATGGCATCAAGGCCCGGAAATTGGGGCAGTAAAGAAGGATGAATATTAATTATCCGCTTAGGATAGCGCTCTAAAAGGGTAGGGCCGATCAGGCGCAGATAGCCCGCTAAGATTAAATACTGCACGCCCAAAGGTTTTAACGTTTCCCAAATCAATTTTTCGTAACCAGCTTTGCTCGCAAAACCGGCAGGATCAAAAACAAGATAAGGTACACCCCACAAAGCTGCTCTTTTTAAACAGTAAGCACCGGGTTTATCGCAGACGACCAACTCAATTTTGGCCGCAAGCCGCCCAGCCTTAACCGCCTGCAAGAGTGCTTCTAAGTTAGAGCCGCTGCCGGAGGCGAAAACCGCAATCTTTGTCATGCAAACCGAACCCCTTCTTCTTCTGTCACTTCGCCTAAAATAACTGCCTTTTCGCCTGAAGCCAGAAAGTGTTCTAAAACATTTGAAGCGTCTCTCTCCGCCACGGCTACCGCCATACCGATACCCATATTGAAGACGTTGTACATTTCGGCCGCAGAAAGTTGGCCAAGCGACTGGAGAAGATCAAAGATAGGCGGCACCAAAAAAGAGTCTTCTGCAATGACTGCACCCAAAGAAGAAGGCAGCATGCGGGGAATGTTTTCTATAAAACCGCCCCCCGTTATATGGGCGGCTCCCTTGATTTGAAACTTGCGCATCGCAGTTAAAAGCGAAGAGACATAAATTTTAGTCGGTTTCAGCAGTTCTTCACCGAGCGTCGAGCCTAATTCAGGCACGTAATCATGTACTTGCAGGCCCTGCTTTTCAAAAAGGATTCTGCGGACCAAAGAAAAACCGTTGCTGTGGAGCCCGTTGGAGGCAAGGCCGATCAGTACATCGCCGGCTTTAATTTCTGCATTATCGATCAGCTGATCTTTTTCACAGGCACCGACGGCAAAGCCGGCTAAATCGTATTCTTCCGGCTGATAAAGGCCGGGCATTTCCGCCGTTTCACCGCCAATTAAAGCACAGCCGGCCTGCTGGCAGCCTTCGGCGATACCCGCAACTATTTTTTCGATCTTGGCCGGATCAGTTTTGCCGCAGGCAATATAATCGAGGAAAAATAAAGGTTCCGCCCCCTGGACCACTACATCGTTAACGCACATGGCAACAGCATCTATGCCGATGGTATCGTGTTTATCCATTAAAAAGGCAATTAAAATTTTTGTACCAACGCCGTCAGTCCCCGCGACTAAAACGGGGTTTTTTAAATTAAGGCTGCTTAAGTCAAAGAGGCCGCCAAACCCGCCTAAAGCTCCGCTGACCCCCAAGCGGGCGGTCTTCGCCACATGTTTTTTAAGGCGCCTTACTGTTTCGTAGCCCGCCTGTAAATCGACTCCCGCTTTTCTGTAGGCTTCCGACACGTCCCTGCTCCTTTCGAGTTAATCTCCGTGGGGTAGCTGCCGCCAAAACAAGCCAGGCAGAGCCCCCCGTTAAAATTCAGGCCCGGGATCCCTAAGATCTCCCTTGTTTTTTCTTCACTCAAGAAGTTTAAAGAATCGGCACCGATCATTTCCCTAATTTCACTAATGCTCAGGGAAGCCGCGGGCAGCTCAGTTGTATTGACACTGCTCATGCCGTAATAGCAGGGGTATTTAATGGGCGGTGCGGCGATTAAAACATGCACTTCCAAAGCCCCCGCTTCTTTCAGCATCTTAGTTATGCGGCGGCTCGTGGTACCCCGCACGAAAGAATCGTCCACCATAATAACTCTTTTGCCTTCAACGACGCCGTGTACGGCGGAGAGCTTTAATTTAACTCCCTGCTCCCTTAAAGACTGGGACGGTTCGATAAAGGTACGGCCGATATAACGGCTTTTAATTAACCCCAATTCGTAAGGCAGCCCTAATTCTTCCGCATAACCGATGGCCGCGGATAAACTGGAATCGGGCACACCCGTCACCACATCCGCCTCGATGGGGTGTTCTTTGGCCAACGCTTTCCCCATCTTTTTCCGGGCCGTATGCACATTCAGGCCCCTGATGTTGCTGTCGGGCCGGGAAAAATAAATATATTCCATGGCACATAAAGCGGGCGGCGGGGTTTCACCTATCATTTCAGTTTCGATGCCTTTTTCGCTGATAATGACAATTTCGCCGGGCCGCACATCTCTTTCGTATTCGGCGCCGATTAAATCAAAGGCACAAGTTTCCGAGGCCGCAACATACCCTTCGCCCAAACGCCCTAAGCAAAGGGGGCGCAGCCCGTTCGGATCTAAGGCGGCATACAATTCGGTTTCAGTCAGAAGTAAAAATGCATAAGAGCCTTTTAAAAGCTGCAGGGCGTTCTTAAGCCGCTCCCGAAAGGGGATGGCCCCGCCCCTTTTAGTTAAGTGGGCCAGGATTTCAGCATCTGAGTCTGTTTGAAAAATACTGCCTTGGTTTTCCAAATGAAACCGTAAAGCATCAGCGTTTATTAGACTGCCGTTATGGCAGACCGCCAGGCTCCCCGTCTGCGAGCCAAAAAGCAGAGGTTGGACATTTTCATAACCGTCCCTGCCGTCCTGCGAATAACGCACATGGCCGATCGCTCCGTGTCCCTGCAGCTTTTCTATGTCTTTTTGCGTAAAGATTTCCGTCACTAAGCCTTCGCCTTTGCGAATTTTAAGGGAATCTCCGTCGGTGACTACTATGCCCGTGCCTTCCTGGCCCCGATGCTGGAGGCTGTGCAGAGCGTAGTAGGCAATTTGAGCGCTGTCGGGATGGCCCCACACCCCAAACACGCCGCATTCCTCTCTTAACTTTTTGTCTGCAGTAAACACGGCAAAGCCCCTTTCCAAACTTCTGCCATTTCCTCTCCGTCTAAAGCCAAGATCAGCTTATCACCCGCAGTAAATGTCAGCTCCCTTGCCGCTTTTACCTCGCCGATTAAAACCGCATCTTTGGCTATAGCTTCAAATTCCGCCTGCTTACTCGGTTTTACCGTGAGGATAAAGCGCGATTGAGATTCGCTGAATAGTTCCGTTACAGGGTCATTGGCTAAATTCACCGCTGCACCCAATTTTTTGTCCATGAGGCATTCCGCCAAAGCGATGCCGAGACCGCCCGTGGAAACATCGTGGGCTGATTGAACCAAGCGCGCTTTAATCGCCTCTTTAACTTGTTTTTGTAATTCTTTTTCCCTTTTCAGATCGAGCCGGGGCGGCCGGCCGAAGATCCGGCCAAAGTGCAGTTTCTGCAGCTCACTGCCGCCAAATTCCGGTAAAGTTTCCCCTAAGAGGTAAATAAGATCGCCGGGATTTTGAAAATCTTTGGCGGTAACCAAAGACAAATCCTCTACTATTCCCACCATGCCGATAATTGGCGTGGGGTAGATGGCTCTGCCGCCCGTTTCATTAAACAGGGAGACATTGCCGCCCACAACCGGTGTGCCTAACCGGCGGCAGGCTTCGCTGATCCCTAAGACTGATTGCTCCATCTGCCAAAAAATCTCTTCGTTATAAGGGTTGCCGAAGTTTAAGCCGTCCGTAACGGCAAGCGGCTTACCCCCCGAACAGATAATGTTGCGGGCGGCTTCAGCCACGGCGATTGCACCGCCCATGTACGGATCGAGATAGATGTAGCGAGAGTTACAGTCCACTGTTAAAGCTAAGCCTTTGTTTGTTCCTTCCACAGCGATAACGCCGGCATTGGAGCCGGGCCCCCGCACAACATTTTCGCCCCCCTTAAACTGTTCATAAAGCACGGCTTTAGAAGAAATCGTGGGCTGTGCCAAAAGTTCTAAGAAAGTGGCTTTAAGATCCTCTATTTCGGGAATTTCTTCCCCTTGTTCTTGAAATTCACTGTAATAGGCGGGTGCTTTGGCCCTGCGGTCGTAAACGGGTGCGTTGTCCACTAAAAAAGCTACCGGCACGTCCGCTACCACCGCGCCGCTTTGGCTGACCCGCAGGCGTTTCGTGTCCGTGATTTTCCCAATTACCGCCGCCGTCAAGCCGTGTTTTAAAAAAATATCAATAATCTCTTGCTCCCTGCCTTCTTCAGCTACCAAAAGCATCCGCTCCTGCGATTCGGAAAGCATCAGCTCATAAGCGGTCATACCTTCATCTCTTTGGGGGACGGAGTCCAAATCAAGATCAATGCCTGTCCCGGCCTTGGAGGCCATTTCCGCCGAGGAGCTGGTTAAGCCGGCAGCCCCCATATCCTGCATGCCCACCAAAGCCGGGGATTGGGCTGCTTCTAAACAGGCGGTCAGAAGCCTCTTACCCACTTCCGGATAGGCCACCTGTAAAGCACTCGGCCGGCTGTCTTTCTCCGTGGAAAACTCCTCGGAAGCAAATGTGGCACCGTGAATCCCATCGCGGCCGGTTTCTGCCCCGGCGTAAATTACCACATTACCTACACCGGCGGCTAAGCCTTTCTGCAAATTTTCGTGATCCACAAGGCCCACAGCCATGGCATTTACTAAAGGGTTGCCATCGTAAGCGGCGTCAAACTGCACCTCGCCGCCTAAAGTGGGGACGCCGACAGTGTTGCCGTAACCCGCAATGCCGGCTGTGATTTCCCGCAGCAGATATTTGTTGCGGTCATTGTCTAATTCGCCCAGCCGCAGTGAATTTAAAACTGCAATCGGTTGGGCACCCATGGAAAAGACGTCTCTTAAAATACCGCCAACGCCCGTTGCCGCCCCCTGGTAAGGTTCGACTGCAGAGGGGTGGTTGTGGCTTTCGATCTTGAAAACCACTGCCTTCCCGCCGCCAATGTCCACAACGCCGGCGCCTTCGCCCGGCCCCTGCAGGACGGCATCCCCTTCGGTGGGCAGGTGGCGTAAGATCCGCTTGGAATTTTTGTAACTGCAGTGCTCGGACCATAAGACTGCGAATAAGCCCGTTTCCGTGTAATTCGGGAAGCGGCCTAAATATTTGATGACTAAACTGTATTCTTCTTCGGTTAAACCCATTTCCAGATATAATTTATCATTTCGAACCTGCTCAGCACTTGGTTCCTTGTTGAACATACCCAGCCCTCCATCTCTTTAAGACTCTTAATATCATTCCAGGCCCAACTGTCGGAAAATCCTGTCAACGTGTTTTAGGTGGCGGTTATTATCAAAGCAAGCCTTAATTTGTTCCGGGCCGAGCCGCCCCGCTATTTCTTTATTCACCCGGATTAATTCCAAAAACGGCAGCTGCCTGCTCCACGATTCCATGGCAACGGGCTGTACTAACGCGTAAGCCTCTTCGCGGCTGAGGCCGCTTTCCACCAAGCTCAGCAGCACTTGTTGGGAGTTGGTGAGGCCTAGGGAGCGGTCCATGTTTTTTTGCATCATCTTAGGAAAGACAATCAGTTCTTCGCTAATCCGGGCGAAGCGGTTAAGCATATAATTTAAAAGTATAGTTGCATCGGGAAGGATAACCCGCTCCGCGGACGAATGGGAAAGATCCCGCTCGTGCCAAAGGGCTATGTTTTCATAAGCTGTCACCATGTAGCCGCGCATGACCCTGGCAAGGCCCGTGACGTTCTCGGAACCGATGGGATTTCGCTTGTGGGGCATAGCCGAAGAGCCCGTCTGCCCCGGCGAGAAATGTTCCTCCACTTCCCTGACTTCACTTTTTTGCAGCCCCCTTATTTCCACCGCGAATTTCTCAATAGAAGCTGCAATCAAGGCCAACGTACCAATATAATGGGCGTGGCGGTCGCGCTGCAGTGTTTGGGTGGAGATTGGCGCGGGTTTTAAGCCTAAATGCCGGCAGACATAGCTTTCCACGAACGGATCAATGTTGGCGTAAGTCCCCACTGCACCTGAAATTTTTCCGTATTCAATGCCGCTGGCAGCCGCTTGAAACCGCTCTAGATTGCGCTGCATCTCAGCGTACCAAAGGGCCAGCTTCAAGCCAAAAGTAGTCGGCTCGGCGTGCATGCCGTGCGTGCGCCCCATCATCAACGTATATTTATACTGCATTGCTTTGTTTTTCAAGACTTGCAAAAAGTTTTTTAGATCCGCAAGCAGAATCTCGTTCGCCTGTTTGATTAAATAGGAATTAGCCGTATCCACCACATCCGTCGAAGTTAACCCGTAATGGATCCATTTACTTTCTTCGCCCAAACTTTCACTTACGCTTCTGGTGAATGCTACTACGTCGTGGCGGGTCTCTTTCTCTATTTCCCGAATGCGGTCTAAATCAAAGGCGGCTTTGGTCCGAATTTTCCCGGCATCTTCTTTTGGGATAACCCCCAGTTCGGCCCAAGCCTCGCAAGCTAAAATTTCAATCTCCAACCAGGCAGCAAAGCGATTTTGATCGCTCCATACTGCCCCCATTTCAGGGCGGGTGTAACGTTCGATCATTAACCTAAACTCCCTTTCACACTAATTTTCCGCTGCTTTCTTGCACGGCGGCGGCCATTTTTTCTCTTTCCAAAGCTAACCGCCGAGCGATTTTTTCATCTGCGACACCTAAGATTTGAACAGCGAGCCAAGCCGCATTAACTGCCCCCGCGGCCCCGATAGCCATGGTGGCAACAGGAACACCGCCCGGCATCTGCACCGTGGATAAAAGAGAGTCAAGGCCGCCGAGAGAGCTGGTTTGAATAGGTATGCCGATCACGGGCAGAGTTGTTTTAGCTGCCAGCATCCCCGCAAGATGCGCGGCCCCGCCCGCTCCGGCGATAATGACTTGCAAGCCTCTTTCCCTGGCGCTTTCGGCGTATTGAAAGGTTAAATCGGGGGTTCTATGGCCCGAAATAACTTGTTTTTCATAAGGAACGGCCAGTTGTTCAAGTACGGAACAGGTTTTTTGCATAGTATCCCAATCGGAAACACTGCCCATAACTACACCGACTAAAGGCTTTACCAAACGGATCTCCTCCTTAACTAAAAAAGCCGCACAGAATACCTCTGAGGGAAGGCATCTGTCCAGGCGAATGCAAACCGAGCCCAAAAATATCCTGTACTTTAGCTTTCCCCATAGTCCGCCGATTTACGGTCGGCGGGTAGAAACTTGCGGGCCCTATTCCCACGATTATATGAGGGAGTCTCGCTTACAAAATTCACTTTCATCTTATCAATGTTGGCCTGCCGGGTCAACAAAAATACGAACGCTTTTTAGCTTTTAACATTTATCGTTCGGGTTTTACTGTACGCATCAAAGATAGTGCCCTTAAGCCTACTTCTCTATGAAAGGACTTACTCCCCCTTTGCCGCAAAAAATTACCAAAAAGGGAACAGAGGGAAAAAACAGAAGCAAAGCCTTAACTACATTTAGATGGGAAGAACCTCAATGAGAAAATTGCGAACTTACATTATAATTCTCCTTGTGCTGCAGGCCGCCGCGGCCGCGGCGGGTTCGCTGCGCAATGTTATGCCCCCTTATCTGCGGGGCTTTCAAGAAACGGTGCAAAGACAAGCTGAGAAATATCCTGAATATTTTCACCTCAGCGGCGGCGCAGCAGAAAAAAAGATCGCTTTAACATTCGATGACGGGCCTCACAAAAGCAACACCCCACTTATTCTGGACATCTTGAAAAGCCGCGATATTAAGGCAACCTTTTTTGTCTTGGGCGAGAACGTTAAAAAACACCCGGAGATAATCCACCGCATAAACGAGGCCGGGCATCAAATTGGCAACCACTCCAAAACTCATAGTGATCTGCGAAACCTCACAAACGAAGAAATCTTAAAAACAGAGCTTGATCCCACATCGCATCTTATCGAAGCAATTACAGGCACCTACCCGAAATTCATGCGGCCGCCTTACGGAGCACTGCGTGATGAAAGTATTGAGTTTTTAGGTGAGCTGGGCTGGCAGATCATCAACTGGTCCATTGATTCTTTTGATTGGGATCAGGCCGAAAACGAAGCGGAAGAAATACTGAGTAAAATAGAAGAGTACCACCACCCGGGTGCGATCATATTGCTGCACTGCAGCGGCCCCAACACCGCCCTAGCCCTGCCCAAAATCATTAGTCTGCTGGAAACACAAGACTACGATTTCGTCACTGTAGAAGAGTTATTAAAGCCAAAAGACAAAAACACAGCATTTTTTAAACAACTCCCCAAAGTAAAAGAGCTACTGCGCTTTTTCCCGACTAAACTAAGCCGGTAAAAATAGCCCCAAGCAGCTGACCAAGAGTTCAACCCCCGTGTGCGGGGTAGACTTCGCATATGCTAGTCCAAACGTCGACGTATTGGGTCGATCCCCGCGTGTGCGGGGTAGACCGCATAGTTCCTTGTTATATCTCTCGTCTATAAGGTCGATCCCCGCGTGTGCGGGGTAGACGCCCT
>JBHGWS010000017.1:0-9104 GCA_041936745.1 Candidatus Darwinibacter acetoxidans | reverse complement strand
TCGCGCTGGCGTTTTAAGTCCGTACAAGGAGGTATTTATGAAAACTCTCGATCTATACCTGGTACGGGAATTTCGGGGGCCCTTTTTGTTCTGTGTCTTCGGTTTCACCGTGGTTTTATTAAGCGGGCTTTTATTTCAATTGACGGATTTGATTTTTGTGAATGAAGTGGCTGTCCTCACGGTGTCTAAAATGTTGGTCTACCGGATTCCCGGGACAGTCGTTTTAACGCTGCCCATTGCCACCCTTTTTGCCACTCTTTTGGCAATAAGCCGTCTGGTGGAGGACAGCGAAATGACCGTTATGCGGGGCAGCGGTATTTCTTTTCCCCGCTTGATTCTCCCTCTTGTAGTGTTGGGCCTGCTGATTAGCCTTGCAACTTACTGGGCCTCGGAGGAAATTGTGCCGCAGGCTAACCACCGCTTTGAAAACATCCTGAGGCAGATTATTTTTTCCGAAGGCATCCCTCTCGTGGAAGAAAACGTCTTTTTCCACGGCGGCGATGACCGTTATTTTTATATCGGTGAAGTGAATACAAAAACCAACGAATTGAAAAAGATTTTAGTTTACGAACTGGGCGATCACGTATTTCCCCGCCTGATCAGTGCCAAAAAAGGCATCTTCCAAAAAAACGTTTGGGCCCTGTTTGACGGCATTGTACAGGAATTGGATGACGATGGGTTTGTCCAGTTTGAATCGCGCTTTGAGCGCATGGAAATAGTTACGGAGCAGGAGGGCGAAATCTTTTTAGGCAACCAACGCCGGGTTGATGAGATGAACCGCAAGGAGTTGGGTGAACGCATCGAAAGGTTTCAAAGAGGGGGCTTAAAAGTCCGCTCCTTCGTAGTGGACTATCATTTGAAGCTGGCCCTGCCCATGGCGTCTTTGGTCTTAACCCTCTTTGGGGCGCCTTTGGCCCTGCGGGGAAAAGGCGGGCGTTCGTTCGGGATTATAGTCAGCTTAATTATCCTGCTTTTTTACTACGTTGCCGTGGCCGTGTCCCGCTCCATGGGGTTAAATGATATTTTAAACCCGTTTATAGCGGCTTGGCTGAGCAACATTTTGTTCGCCGCAGCCGGCTTCTGGCTTATTTTCAAGGCGGATAAATTAAGATAATGTGGGGGATAAAAGTGAGGACCTGGCGAAACTTAATTAAGCGGGCCGCAGCCCTTTTAGCCCTCTTAGCTCTTTTAGGGGGGGCTGCCTGGGCCAAAGATCCCCGCGTGCATGTTGTTGTGGGTGAAAAGGGCACCTACAACTTCGATACGCATATCTTTCGGGGCGAAGGCGGTATAGAGATTACCTACGACGATCTTTACATCGCCGGGGATTACTTAGTTTGGAATGTGGACAGCGGCGATCTAAAGGTGACGGGTTCCGTCCTTTTCGACCAGGACGAGCTGCAGATGACGGGCGATGCCTTATATTACAATTTAAATTCAGGTAAAGGGACCTTTGATCGGGCGGAAGCGGAGCTGATCCTTTCGGAAAAGACAGGGACTGTTTTTGTTTCCGGCGAAGAAATCGCCCTGGAATCCGAACAGTTTTACATCAGGGGCGCTCACCTCACCACCTGCGATCTGCCGGTTAGCCACTATCATGTGGCAACGAAAGAAATAGAAGTGATTCCCGATGAAAAAGCAATCATCAGGGGGGTTACCTATTACGAAGGTAAAATCCCCATTTTCTATTGGCCCTACCTGGTTATACCTTTGGATACGCAGGAGCGGGACACCCGCTTTTCCCTGCCCGTAGTGGGCTTTGGCGAAGAAGAAGGCTATTATCTTAAAAATACTTTTAACTATTATTCCAACCCCAAGGCTTACGGCCATTTGTACTTCGATATCTTTACCAGATTGGGCTTAGGCGTGGGGGCCAGGCATTTTTATGACCTCAACACCTTGGGCTTAGGTTCTTTGTATCTTTACCACATACCTTCTTCCCAACTGGAGCTTTGGAAAGCCGCTTGGGATCACGAAGTGGAAAAAGACAGCTGGCAGCTTAAAACAGACAGCGCTTACGAGAATTCCCTTAAGAAAAAACTAGTCAATTCAGAGACAAGGCTTGCGCTCTCCCAACCGAAATTCGCTGCGGAGGCCTGGCTTGTTTATAAAGATGATGAAAGTGCTGCGGTTAAAAGGCTTTTTGAGTACGGGGGTAAATGGGAACAGCGTTTAAGCGATAACTGGCGGTTAAATCTGGTAGGTAAGCTGACGGAACAAAAAAAGGCCAGGGAGGATCTGCGCCTCGTCGACTATTTAGCCGAAACCACTTACAGCCGGGGCAGGCACAACTTAAGCTTGGCCGTGGAGCAGAAGTACAACCCGGAACTTTTAAAAACGGCGGGCCAAGCTTGGCGCCATATCCAAAGGCTGCCTGAACTGGGCTGGGAGGTCAGTGATTTAGCTTTAGGAGACCTTCGCTTAAAATCGAAACTTTTGTTAGGCCGCTACCGGGAAAACCCGCAGGGGACCACAGGCAGCCGCCTGCGGGGCCAAATCAATCTGCCCAGCCGAACTTGGCGGCCTTGGGACAGCTTAAGTCTCAGCTATCAGGGGGAAGCGGTCGGGGCAGTGTATGCTGAGCAAAAAAAGCATGGTTCCCTTTACGGCAGGGTTGCAGCAACGCAAAGGCTGACAGATCATCTTCAGTTAACTTCAACTTACAGCCAGCGGGTGGCTTGGGGCAGCTCCCCTTTCCGGTTCGATCTTCAAAAACCCCTGCAGGATTTAAGCCTGCGGGCAAATTACAGGAAAAACACCTGGCAGGCCAGCCTTTCGGGCAGCTATGATTTTAAAGCGGAGAAATACAGTGCCCTGCTTTTTAGAACTTCTTGGCGACCCAATGCCAACTGGTCGCTGGATTTATCGACCAGCCACAACCTGCCTGATTTTAAGATAGAGCGGGCTGTGCCAATTATTGAATACATGGCGGGGGACACTAAAATTCAATTGGCGGGCCGCTACCGCTTTGACCGCAGTCGTTGGGAGCGGCTTGACACTAAGTTAAGCCTGCCCGTGGGAGAGACTTGGCAGGTCAGTTACGAAGGTATCTACGAACCGGCGCGGAAAAGATTTAAAGCAGGCCAGTTCAGCGTCAGCAAAGATCTGCACTGCCGGACGATCAGTTTTGCTTACGAGCACGTGGAACAAAGAGTTGCCTTTCAATATACCATTAAGGCATTTCCCACCCTGCCCATCGGCTGGGATTCTGTTGAGGGAATCAGCCTCTTTGATTTTGAAGAAATCTCCGATATTATCGGCCTGGAGGAGTGAGAAAGCTGGGCACCAGAGGGAAAAGGCTGTTAATAGCCTTTGGTATCATCATTATCGGCACTGCCTTGACAGCTTTCTATCGCTGGTGGAATGCGCCCCTGCCTCCGGCGGAATATATTCCGCCCAGCGTTAAACTGGAACAGTCACGCCTCATAGGCAGAAGTGCCGGTGTCAGGCAGTGGGAGATTTTAACCCAAACCGTCAGCCAGGAAGGCGATGAAATAACATTAAGTGAAATGGGCGAAATAGTAATTTTTCAAGACGGCGAGCCTTATTTCCATGTCGAGGCGGAAAGCGCCGTCTGGCGGCGAAAGGCCGATATCTTAGAACTGAGCGGCGGCGTGGTGGTTTGGGGTACGGGCCCGGAAAACTTTACTTTAACTACCGCGAAAATGGTCTGGGAAGGGCAGGGTAATACCCTGACCTGCCCGGGCCCGACTACGATTGGCTGGCACGGGATCACCATTCAATCAAATCACACCGTTATTTATATTGATGAGGAAAAGGTAGTTTTTGAAAAGCAAGTTCAAATGCGGGAAGGTGAGTTTTCCTGGGATTTGCACAAGGCAGTTTACTATCCGGCAGATGACATCTTAGAATTTTTTGGCGAGATGGTGTTGATAAAAGAGGAGGGCTAAAATGGGCAGGCAGCTTAAAATTGTCGTTTTTTTCATGGTTTTACTGCTGGCGGCCGCAAATGCTGATGCAGCGGGCAAAAAGGGGACTTTAGAGTTGGTGGGGGTACCGGAAGATGCTTCGCCGGGCCGCTATCATACCGAATCCGGTTTGTTTTTTGTGGATGTGACATCTTTTACGGATGCCTGGATCAAGATCTTGTTTGAGGATATGGAGATCACCGGTAAAAAACTGGAGTGGCACACAAAAGACAATTATTTCATTTTTACCGAAGGGGCCAGGCTGGAAAAAGACGATTTCAAGCTGACGAGCAGCGTCTTGGAATACTTCGGCGAAGAAGAAAAACTGATAGCCCAAGGCGATGTGGAAGTGGTAACGGAGGATGCCACGGTCCGCTCGCAGCATTTAGTCTACGAAGAAGAAACGGATGAAGCATTATTCACGGTGGCAGTCGCCGTAACTTTTGAAGAAGGGACGCTAAAGGGCGAGAAGTTTTTAATGGACCGGGACGCAAACGAGTTGGTGTTTTTCGGCGTTTTCCAGGGAGAATTTGAAACGGACAGCAAATAATACCAATGTTAGCGGGCATTACCACTTAAACCCCAGCGTAAGGGCATGATATAATAAAACCACTAGGCAGGGGGGAAAGGGTAATGCTCTCTTTTTTCAGAGACGGATTTTATAAAGACCTGATAGTTTTATTAATATTAACCGTGCTTGCCGGAGCAGTTTTCTCACAAGGGATTGCCTGGGCCATCGATACCTATTTTGGCGATACCTTAGATGGGATGATCGGGGAATACGGGGAATATGACTTGATCTTACACATCCGGGAAGAATCAAAAGAGGCTGCCCGGCGGGAATTAGAGCGGGTCGGAGAGCAGCATTTTCCCGGTTTCAAACTCAATCAGACTTTAACAATCGCCGGCCAGGCCAACTTTTTCTTCGGCCTGCCGGCAGAATACCGGACGAAAGAGGTTTTGGAGAGCATCACCTCTTATTTTGGCGCGGTCCCGGGCCTGAACGGTTACTCTTTAATGGTAGAGCCCAGCGTGTTAATCAGAGGGGTGCACCCCGGTGTGCGGGCGGAGCTGCAGGAAATGATAACTGCGCTGAAAGGCGTAAAATTTGTTTTCAAAGACGGCGGTAACTTGGTCGCGGTTTTGGAACAGGAAGATTTAGTTAAAGAGATCACCGAAAGCATTGAAGGTATTTTAGGTTCCTACCAGCTTTTAGAACTCCGTTTTCCCATGGGCTTTGAGGTGGATACCCAGTTGGTGGGCAGGCAGGCCTTAGAAGTTCTGGCAGAATACGGAGATAAAAAGCACTTCAAGAATGTCACATCGGCGGAATACGGCGAAGATCTGGACGCCTTTTTGAAAACTCTGATGGAAATGCGTGACTTTCTCTCCAGCTATGCCTCTAAAGTGAGGATCAAGCAGGAGGACCAGGCCCACCTGGCAGTGGGCGAGCGCATCGTTTTAGAGAGGGGCGGTGAGGAGATTGTGATCGAGGTGACTGCGGTTTTCGGCGATTTAGCCGAAGGGATGATTATCCAAGGCTCGCCTACTTTGTCGACCGATAAGATCACAAAGCGGGGCTACCGCTATCACAGCGAAGGCGATGAAGGGGAATATATCGGTGAAGTAGAGATCGAAAACGAGCGCTACCGCTTAGCTTATGCTATCAACGAAAGCTTAAGGCTTTTAGAGGAGCTGGAAGAGCTGGCGGTGCAGGCAGCCGACGCCGTTTATAATGCGGAGGCGGTTTTAACCACTTTCCAAGAGGCTTTAATGCAGTTGGAGGTTTTGCAGGTGCAGATGCGGCAGCTGAATCAAGGAATAGCGGGCGAGGAAGGGCGAGCCTCCGGCGAGCAGTTTTTAGTAACTTTACTTCTGAACGGCCTTTTTCAAACTTTAGCCCAGGCTGCGGTTAACGCGGGGGAAGAGTCCTTAAACTCTTTGGAGAACTTGGACATCGAGGAAATGCGGGTCAGCTTAAACGGCATCAGCGAGCAGATCGCCAATGTGCAGGAGATCGATGTTACTGCAATAATTGAACAGATCCAATTTGTGCGCGATACCCTGCCGAATCTGAAAGACGCGGAAATCGGCCAGTCCATCCGCTTGATTAACACTTATTTGGGCGGCCAGGTAATCCCCGGTGAAAGGGTACAGATTTTGGTGGAAGGGCGGCCCGTTGATGAGAAAAATTTAGAGAAACTTTTCCAAGAAAAATTGGACAACCCCTATCTCCACACTTATTCCACAACGGTGGGAATGGTTAATCCTGATGCCCGCGGCGAAATCTTTCGGATTCTAAAAGAAATTCGCTCGATAGTCGCCGGCCTGCTGGCCGTTATTTACACGGCTGTTGTTTTAGCCCTGGATCACGCCACCATTTTTTCTACTTTAAAATATCTCCGTTCCTGCCAAAAGGCCGAGTCCCAAAGATGGCTGCGGTTTTTCGATCCCCTTTTCCTTTTGGGGGGAGTTTTAGGCTCTTTAATTCTCAGCAGCGTTTATTTTCTGAGCCGGGGCCAAATACCCTTTGTCTCGCCGATAGGCATTGCCGCGGCAGGTTTTGGGCTGGGGCTTTTAACGGTGTTTTTGGCTGAGAGGTTCAGCCCGATAGAGCCCATGGAAGTCATGGCGGGGCAGGCCTTGGGTTTAGCGAATGTGCAGATTATGAGGGAGATTGTTATCCCACCCAGCCGGCCCGGTTTTTTAAACTTGCTTAACCGCTGGAAACAGCAATTTTAGGGAGTGAATAAAATGTTGGAGATTAAGAACCTTACAAAGCGTTTCGGCTCGGTGACAGCCCTGGACAGCGCAAATTTAACGGTGGCAAAGGGTGAAATCGTTGTTGTCATGGGGCCTTCGGGCTGCGGCAAATCGACTTTAATCCGCTGCGTTAACCGCTTAACTGAGCCCGATTCGGGCACAATATACTTTAACGGGCAGGATGTTGGCGCCTTGGCAGGAAAAGATCTGCAGGCACTGCGCCGCAGCGTAGGTTTTGTCTTCCAGCAGTTTAACTTAATAGCCCGCCTTACCGTTTTGGAAAACGTCATGTTCCACCTGGTTTTAGGCGGCCTGAGCAGAGCAGAAGCTGCGGCACGGGCGGAAGAGGCTTTAAAAAAAGTAGGCTTAAGCAGCACAGCCAACCGCAACCCCACCCAGCTCAGCGGCGGCCAGCAGCAGCGGGTGGGCATCGCCCGCGCTTTGGTTACCGACCCCCAGCTGATGCTGTGGGATGAACCTACCGCCTCTTTGGATCCGATCTTAGTCGGCGAAGTTTTGGAGGTTATGGAGGACTTGGTGAAAACAACGGGCGCCACTATGGTAATTGTGACTCACGAAGTATCTTTTGCCCTCCGTGTTGCGGACAGGGTGGTTTTCATGGCTGAGGGCAAAATTGTGGAAGAAGGGCCTCCCAAGGTTGTTTTCGAGAATCCCCGCTCGGAAATAGGCAGGCGCTATAAAAGGCTTTTAGCAGGCTAAAACTCAATAAAAGAGGAATACCCGCAGCAGTGCCGAAAATTATACAAGCCGAGATTATCTCGGCTTGCTTAGTATGAAGGAGTGTTGGCGGAGTGTCAGAGATTAAGCCTATTGATGAGATTTTAAAATTGCTTCCCCACCGCTATCCTTTTTTAATGGTGGACAGGGTTTTGGAAAGAGATGCGGGAAAGCGGGTCGTCGCCCTTAAAAATGTGACAATCAACGAACCTTATTTTCAAGGGCACTACCCGCTGACGCCCGTTATGCCCGGAGTAATGATCGTGGAAGCGATGGCGCAAGCCGGTGGTTTGGCCGTCAGCGGCGGGCCTTTGGAAGATGTGGTGCCGCTGTTGGCCGCCCTGCAGAGAGTAAAGTTTCGCCGGGTTGTCAAGCCCGGCGATCAGCTGATTATTACGGCGGTAGTAACCGCAGTACGGGGCGGTTTTGTCAAAGTTGCCGCCCGGGGGGAAGTCGACGGCGAGCTTGCCGCAGAGGGGGAACTTAGTTTTATGCTGGTTAAAGAGGGGGAGGCCTAGAGCATGGGTCCTAAAATAATGATTATCGGTGGTGACAACACCAGCGATCGCTTTGGCTCTGCTTTGGCCGGGGAAATCCTGAAAAAATGCCCGCAGGCCTCCTTGTTTGGCGTAGGCGGGCCTCTGCTGGAAGATGCAGGAGTAAGGCTTCTTTATGATATTTCGGAAATGGTCAGCTTGGGAGTAATTCATTCCATTAAGGGAACTCACGTTGTGAAACGTTTAATTAAACGGGTCTCGGAAACCATCGACAAGGAACAGCCTAATTTGGTTGTCCAGATCGGGTTACCTGTTTTCGGCCTTCGTTTGCTGGAGCTTGTCCAGACGAAAGAAATCCCCGTTCTTTATTACTACACGCCCTTAAGCCGGGGCATGCAGAATGTTAAGATGGGCAACTTCTCCGGGGTTGTAACTAAAGTAGCGGGGATCAGCCGGTTCGAAACGGCCGCTTGTGAAAAAGCCGGTATTGAAGTGGAGTTTGTGGGCCATCCTTTAGTCGATTTAGCTGATTTTTCACTGACTAAGGCGGCAGCCCGCCTTAGGCTGGGTATCGAAAACGAAAACGCCAAGGTTATAGGAGTGCTGCCCGGAGCCAGGGAAACAGAGGTCAAGAATTTACTGCCGCCCGTTTTCAAGGCTATAGGCCAGGTGGCCGAGGAACATGAAAACATTGAAGTAGTTCTTTCTTTAGCGCCCACTATCGGCGATGTCTTTTTGGAAAAACTCCTCAAGCGCAACCCCTACCCCGGACTCAAACTGAAGCGAAAGACATATAGTGTTTTGCGGGCCGCGGACTTGGCAGTCACTTCGATCGGGACCTGTTCCTTAGAGGCATCGATTTTAAGAATACCGTCTCTTGCCGTTTACCGGGTACCCGGCACTACTTATATTTTGGATAAACTGGCCGACCGCCGCCCTTATATGACTACAACCAATAATATTTTGCGAAAGACTGTCATACCGGAGTTTATCCAAAGCGACATAAGTACCGCAGGCATTGCAGAGGCTGTCGAGCGGTTGCTTTATGATGAACAAGCCCGGCAGGCACTTTTAGAGGAACTGGCGGGTTTGGGCAGCGAGTTGGGCAGGCCCGGCGCGGTGGGTCGTGCCGCAAATCTCGTTTTAGAAATGGCTGGTGTAAAAAGTGATGAGGCTT
>JBHGWS010000016.1:0-10961 GCA_041936745.1 Candidatus Darwinibacter acetoxidans | reverse complement strand
TAGCCAGATCCGTAATAATCATCTAAAGGTTTACCACCTGCCTCAAAATGCACTGGTTTTTAAACGCTGCTTTTCCCCGTGTTTTTCTAAGGCTATTTCTATGAGCTGATCCAGCAGAGCGCTGTAAGAAAGCCCCGAGGCTTCCCAAAGTTTCGGGTACATGCTGATCTCAGTGAAACCGGGGATAGTATTAATTTCGTTGAGATAAACCTCACCTGTACCGGCAAGCAGAAAGTCAACTCTGCCCATCCCTGAGCAATCAACCGCTTGGAAGGCCCGCTTGGCTAAACTTCGGATTTCACCTGTCAGTTCAGCACTTAAAGGCGCGGGGATAATCAGCCGGGAATCTTCGCTGTGATATTTCGCCATGTAATCATAAAATTCGTTACCCGGGATAACTTCCCCCAATACAGAGGTGCGGGGCCGGTTGTGCCCTAAAACACTGCATTCTATCTCCCGAGCATCCTTTACCCCTTCTTCCACCACTATTTTTCGATCGTACTGCAGTGCTAAAGTGATCGCCTCCGCCAAGCCTGATTCAGAAGCGACTTTGCTGATGCCGACACTGGAACCTAAGTTAGCCGGCTTAACAAATACGGGGTAGCCTAAAGTTTCCTCGATTCGCTTTACCACTTTTTTAGAGTCTGCCTCCCACTCGTGACGAAAGGCTACAACCCAAGGCACCAAAGGCAGCCCCGCTTGGGCAAACAGATCCCTCATGACGCTTTTATCCATGGCCGCGGCAGAAGCGGTAACCCCGGCACCCACATAGGGGATGCCTGCCATCTCAAACAAACCTTGGATGGTGCCGTCTTCGCCGTAAGGGCCGTGGAGCACGGGAAAGGCCACATCGAAACCGGCTTTTAAAGTAGGGTCGGGCTGAATTATCAGATCGTTTTTCCATTTACCGTTTTTTTCAATTTTGATAGGCATAATTTCGTATTTTTCTTGATCAAGTGCAGCCATAATGGATTCGGCGGAAGCCAAAGAAACTTCGTGTTCTCCGGAACGCCCGCCGTAAATTACAGCTATTTTCAATTTGGGCATCAGTATCCTCCCTTACCCCACACCGTCCTTTAAGGGCAGACGCAGATTGCGTCCATTTCCACCGTGACACCTTTAGGCAGGCGGCCGACCTCCACACAGACCCTCGCCGGCGGATTTTCCGGAAAGAATTCCGCGTAAATGGCGTTCATTGCTGCAAAGTCGTCCATATCCGTGAGATAAACGGAAACCTTCACCGCATTTTCCAAAGAGGTGCCGCCGGCCTCCGCAATTGCCTGCAGGTTTTTTAAAACCTGCCTGGTTTGGTTTTCTAAGCTGTCGTAATCGATTTTGCCTGTGCTCATATCCGCGCCAAGCTGGCCTGAAATGAATAAAAGGCCGCCCGCCTTAATCCCTTGGCTGTATGGGCCGACGGCTTCAGGGGCTTTTTCAGTATTAATAATCTTACGCATAGACTATCTCCTCCGTGCTTGTAGATATTTTATTCTCTTGGGTATTTCCCCTCGACGCGCCCATTTCCCTTGCTCCGCGGGGAATCTTTTTGGGCGGGCCGGATCAAAGCAAAAGGACCTCCACAATTTTAAAGTAAATTATTAAAGAAAGGGCATCGACGATGGTAGTGATCACCGGCGCCGCCATGATAGCCGGGTCCGTATTAAAGAGCCTGGCCACCAAAGGCAGTATCCCGCCTATGGTTTTAGCCATAATGACTGTAGCATAAAGCGCCAAAGAAACGGTTAAGGCCATCATATACCGGCCGGGATAGGTTAAGATTAAGCGGCCGAAGTTAACCACTGAAAGGGCCAGGCCTACTAATAAGCTTACCTGAAATTCCCGCCACAATACTGACCAGAAATCTTTAGTTGTAATATCCGCTAAAGCCATACCGCGGATAACCAGTGTGGAGCTTTGGGAGCCTGCGTTTCCCCCCGTGTCCGTCAGCATGGGAATAAAGGTGACCAAAAGAGGCAAGGTGATGAAGGCATTTTCATATTTCTCCAATACACCGCCTGTGATCATGGCAGAAATCATGAGGATCATCAGCCAAAAGATACGGTTTTTGGCCAAGGTAAAGACGCTGGTTTTTAAATAAGGCCTTTCGGAAGGGGCCATGGCGGCCATTTTTTGAAAGTCCTCCGTTGCCTCTTGGTGGATTACCTCAACGATATCATCTACGGTAACAATCCCCACTAAACGGTTTTCATGATCGACCACCGGCAGGGATAATAAATCGTATCTGGCAAAAAGCTGCGCAACCCACTCCCGGTCATCGGTGGTAGTAGCGTAGACAATATTCGTTTCCATGATATCTTCCAAAACCACATCGTCATCTGTGAGAAAGAGTTTTTTAACGGAAACAACGCCTTCCAAATGCCTGTTGGCATCGATTACGTAACATGTATAGACTGTTTCCTTGTCTATGGCTGTGCGGCGAATCCTCTTAAAAGCCTGCCCCACGGTCATGCTTTTTTTTAAATCAACAAATTCGGCTGTCATAATGCTGCCCGCGGATTCAGGCGGGTATTGTAAAAATTGGTTGATTAATTCCCTCATCTCCGGCGCCGCGTTTTTTAAAACCCGTTTCACCACATTGGCGGGCAGCTCTTCCAGAAAGTCTGCGGCATCGTCCACAAAAAGCTGATTAATGATTGCCGCGACTTCCTGATCTGTAATGGCGCTGATAATGTGTTCCTGCATTTCACCGTATAAATAAGAGAAAATTTCTGCGGCCCGATCTTTAGGCAGCGAGCGAAAGACAATTATAACGTCTTCTTTGCTCAAATCCTCCATAAAAACTGCAATGTCGGCATTTCTTAAAGCGGGCAGCTCCTGCCGCAGGGTCTTAAAGTCGTTTTCCCTGACCAGCTGTTCTAAGTTCGCCAGGTCCAATGTTTTCATGTTTTTATCCTCCTTTAGTTAAATTCGGAGCATAAAAACGAACAAGATCACGTGCATATTAAATTAAGAAAAATGGCACTTAGGGAAGCAGACGAAGTGAGCCGAGGATTCGTCCCACAATCGACTTTCCCCATCGTTTTTGTCCGCTTTTATACTGTAACTGTCACCGGCCACTCGCCTTTCCCCCTTTATTAGAACTAGCTTAAGTTTAACATGACACGGCCAAAGGCGCAATTAGGTGGAGGGTTAAAAACAAAAAGATCGATTAAAAACCGGACGGCTCCCGCACCGGCTTTTTAAACTGACAATGATTTTGATAGTTTCCATAACAGCCAATGCCGGGCGGGTAGAAAAGGCCCCCTGTCCGGCAGGGGGTTAAAAAGATGTTTAGCATGAAGATTGGGGATGGGGGGAATAACGGCCCTGTTAGCCTTGGCCGCCCGGGCTTTTCATCTGTCTTTGCCGGTGCGGCTGCGGAAGTTTGCAATGAGAAACCATACTTTGGCGTTTTTTCCCTAGTAACAGCTGCCGGCGGCAGCAAAAATTGCTTCCCGCGCTTAAAATCCCCCCGGCCCGGGGGGATTTTTTAGTTAGCTTTCTCCCGTTTTAACCGGGAGCCGTCTGCAAAGATGGCGTTTAGAAATTCACTCACATGCTCAATGGGCACCACATTCATATCTTCGGCGAATCCGGAAATCCCGTCCCAATTTTCTGCCGGAATAAATACAGTCCGCACGCCCGCTTGTTTCGCCCCGTAAATTTTAGGATGGAGCCCGCCGACCGGTTTTACTTTTCCCCTAATGGATATTTCGCCCGTGACGGCAATATCCTGGGGGATGGGTAAGCCGCGGACCGCACTGATGATGGCGGCAAGAATGGCAGCCCCGGCGGAGGGGCCGTCGATATTGCCCCCGCCCACTACGTTGACGTGGACGTCGTAATTGTTTAAATCTTGGCCCGTCAGCGCTCTAAATACTGAGGCTGCGTTAAAAACACTGTCTTTTGCCATGCTGCCCGCGCTGTCGTTGAAACGGACAATGCCTTTGCCCGCCTCCCGGCTGGGGAAAGCCACCGCTTCAATTTCCAAGACCGAGCCGAGGTAACCGCTGACACCTAAACCTAAAATCCTGCCGACTTCTTTCTTGGACGAAGCCTTAGTCGGAGTGTAAGAGCTTAAACGGGCGGATTGGATTACTTCCTGCATGTGATCTTTCGTGACCACGATATCTCTGGTTTCACCCTTACGGCCGTATAAAGCTACGCCGTAAGCGTCCGCTAAAAGCCGTGTTGCCCGGCGCCCCTCGATAGTGTATTCCGCCACCAAGGCGGCAACACCTTCTGCCAGCCTGATCTTAAGCCTTTCGGCCGCCGCCTCCACTATCTCCACTATATCGGGCGGTGTTAAGGGGTTGAAAAAGATTTCCGCGCAGCGAGAGCGAAAGGCCGGACTGATCTCTGATGGATCTTTTGTGGTTGCGCCAATTAATATAAAATCAGCCGGTGCACCTTTAGTGAAAAGCTGGTGAATGTATTTAGGGATCTGTGGATCATGGGGATCGTAGTAAGACGACTCAAAAAGGACCCTTTTGTCCTCCAGTACTTTCAACAGCTTATTCTGTAAAATTAAGTCCAGTTCGCCGATTTCGTCGATGAACAAAACGCCGCCGTGGGCATCTGTAACTAAACCAAGCTTTGGCTCCGGTACGGAACCTTCCGCTAATTCCCTTTTGGCTCCTTGGTAAATTGGGTCGTGGACAGAACCTAAAAGGGGATTTGTTACCTCCCGCGGATCCCAACGGAGGGTTGTCCCATCTACTTCGATAAAAGGGGCATCCGCCGCGAACGGTGTGTAATCCCGCTCCTTGGCATACTGCAGGCTTAAGCGGGCAACCGTAGTCTTGCCCACTCCCGGCGGACCGTAGACTAAAATGTGCTGCGGGTAGGGTGAGCTGAGCTTTGTCAGCAGCGACTTAATGGCTGAATCTTGGCCCACAATCTCTTCCAAAGTTTGCGGCCGCATCAGTTCAGCCGTCGAGCGCGCCAAATTCTTCTGCTCCAAGAGCTCTAATTCCGCATATTTTTTCAATGTCTGTGCATTATCAGGGCCGATTTCTTCTCTGATAACCTGCTGCCTGATTTCCTCCACATATTCCCTGTGCCGCTCCTGCATTTTAGCCGTTATTTTCTTCTCCAGCTCATCTTCCACCCTGCGCCGGGCCAACAGATCAGCAACGTGATCTTCCAGTTCGCTGAGTACTTCAGCCGCTTCCGCCGGCTCTCTTTGTTCCACAATGGTGGGATCTTCCAAAACAAGCCGCTCTAAGGCCAAAACCCTGTCCGCCAGTTCTTCCGACTGTAAAAGCTCCAAAGAATCCAGTTTGCCTGCCTTTAAAGTTAGTTGATCTGCACCGTGCACTTCCGCTAAAATTGATAATAAGGCGGTGACCTGCCGCTCCAAAGAATTAGTATCCAATTAGGTTTGCCCCTTCATCCAAATATTAACTATTCCCCCACAACTTCCACGTTTACGGTAACGTGGACTTGGGGATGTACTTTAACTAAAACAGAATACGATCCTAGGCTCCTAATTGGCTCACTCAACTCAATTTTCCTCTTGTCAATTTCTACCGAGAACTGGCTCCGGAGCTGATCCGCAATTTCCTGTGATGTGATGGAACCGAAAAGTTTCCCCGCCCCCCCAACGCGCGCCTCCAGCTTGAGTGAGCGGCCTTTCAGCTCCGCTGCAACTTTTTGAGCGGCTTTTAACTCCCGCTCGGCCCGCTTTTCTTCGGCCCGCCTTTGGTGTTCAACCTGTCGTAAATTACCCGCGCTGGCTTCTACCGCCAACCCCCTGGGTATTAAAAAATTGCGGCCGTAACCTTCGGCTACGTTGACAACCTCTCCTTTTTTGCCGATGTTTTTTACATCCTGCTGTAAAATCACCTTCATGCCACACCCACTCCCTTTGTTTCCTTTCGGCTAAATTTGCAGTTTACGAAAGTCAAGAAATCCGTCTAAAACGCCCAAGAACACTAAAATCAGAGCCAAAGGCTGTAAGAAAAAAATGAGGAACACAAACAAAATACGTAAAAATCGGGACACGTTGTTTTCCCTGAAATAATGCCAGACCACCGCGGTGCCCAAAATTAAATAAACGGGGAAGAAAATCAAATAAAGGTTTAAACTCACAGCCTGAATAAAGGGGGGCAGTAAAAATATTTCCGCCGTTTTAGCCAACAAAAGGCCCCCTAATAAAAAAAGGCTGTAATACGGTGGGATCCGCCACTGCACAAAAGGCGGGACCCAGGGAATCTCTTCCCCCAGGCGCCGCAGTATTAAGCGGACTGCAGCCATGTTTACGTAAGTCATAATTACGGCAGACATAAGTAAAAAGGCGGGCAGCCCCCAATTCAGCAGGACGGGCGCCATTTCCAATGCTTGTTCATACTTAACCAGGGCATCCCCGCTAACGCCCAAACTTTCCCAAGCCTGCTTCGCTTGTTCGCCGGCTAAAGCAAAAGCCTCCGACATCTCGGAAAACAACCCGCGGCCGAACAAAAGGAAGTATAATAAAACGCTGAGGCCGGTAATCACCAAGCTCGCCAAAACACCGGCAATGAGTGTCTTGCTGAAAGAAAATTTTTCCCTTAAAGCCATGCCTAAGGCTACTCCCAGAACGCCGAAAATAATAATGCTGATCCCCGAGAGTATCTGGCCGGTTACAAGCCCCGTTACTGCCGCAGCGGCAAATGCAGTAATAATCCCCATTTTTAAGCCATGGCGATAAACCAAAAGCACCAAAGGGACAGGTACTATAAAAACCACAAAAACAAAGTATTCACTGACAACGGTCAGCAAAACCGTTAGTACCGCCAGCATAGCCCCTTCAGTTAGTGATTTTGTTTTCATGTATCTGCAACTCCCGGACTCGTATTCAAAAAGGAGCAGCTAAGCTGCTCCTCCCAAGACTTTAGTCAATCGTATAAGGCATTAAAGCCATATAACGGGCTCTTTTGATTGCAGTCGTCAGCTGTCGTTGATGCTTAGCGCAGTTGCCGGAGATCCGCCGCGGTAGAATTTTGCCCCGGTCTGTCATGTACCGGCGCAGGCGGCCGACTTCCTTATAATCGATCTGCTCGATTTTGTCTACGCAAAACGAACAAATCCTTCTTCTGCCTCTACGACCTCTTTCTCTAGCCATTATCTCGCCTCCAAACCACTAATTAGAACGGAACATCGTCAAATTCTGGTTCGGGCGGCCCATCTATTTCTTCCTGTTGGCCATCACTATCGCGCGCCCGGTCCAAAAACCGGACCTCGTCTGCCACTACTTCGGCAGCCTTTCTCCTGATACCGTTTTGATCTTCGTAGGAACGGATCTGCAGGCGGCCGCTGACTGCCACCAAACGCCCTTTGTTTAAATAATTGGCGCAGGTTTCCGCCAGTTTCCGCCAAACTACGATATCAATGAAATCAGCTTCTCTTTCCCCGCTCTGCGAAACAAAAGAGCGGTTCACCGCGAGAGTAAAATTCGTTACGGCGATACCCGTTTGGGTATAACGCAGTTGTGGATCAGCCACGAGTCGCCCAATCAGAATACTTTTGTTTAACACCTATAGTCACTCCTTAGCTCATTCTTGATCTCTTCGAACGAGCAGATAACGCACGACTTCAGGGGTGATCTTGAGAATACGTTCGACCTCGGAAGTCGCCCCGCCTTCTGCTTGAAAATCGATCACCACATAGAAGCCTTCGGTGTTGTCTTCAATTTCGTATGCGAAACGGCGTTTGCCCCACTGATCGACTTTTTCAACTTCACCGCCCACATTGGTAAGCAGTTGAGTTGTTCTTTCAATCTGGGCCTCCAGGCCCTCTTCATCCAAATCCGGGGCATAAATAACCATTAATTCGTATGCACGCACCGCAGCTCCACCTCCCTTCTGGACATATGGCCCTAAGCGCACTTAGGGCAAGGGCAGGTTAATTATATCACCGTGATTATACGAAGTCAAACATTGAAACGGAAGAAAATAACATCTCCGTCGGCGACCAAATAATCTTTGCCTTCAATCCTCTGCAGCCCCTTTTCCCTGCAGGCCGCAACCGATCCTTCTTGAACCAAAATGTCCCAAGGGATTACTTCGGCCCGAATAAAGCCCCTTTCCATATCGGTGTGGATTTTCCCCGCGGCCTGAGGAGCTGGTATTCCCCGGGAAATAATCCATGATCTGGTTTCAGGCCCTTTAATTGTATAAAAAGTGATTAAATCCAATAGCTCTAATCCCGCAGCCACTAACCGGTGTAAGGCGGGCTTGTCCTCGCCCATTTCGGCCCGAAACAAGGATGCTTCCTCCGGAGCCAACTGGCTTAACTCCATTTCAAATTCTGCGGCGATGGGGATTACCGTCGCACCTTCTTTTTTGGCCCAATCGATCAAGGCTTGAGCGGCCCCGGCGTTTTCCTCACTGACGTTGGCCACGTACATTACCGGTTTAAATGATAAAAGCGGTAAATCCCCTAATTGGGGAAGAGCCGTCTGCCTGAGCGGAATGCCCTGCTGTAAGGCATCTTCATATTCCTGCAGAAGCTCTAATTCTTTACGGTAAGACGGCTTGCCCGTCTTCAACATCCTAGTTGTCCTCTCCCGCCTTCTGCTTATGACCTCCAGATCGGCTAAAATAAGTTCTAAATCGATAACTTCAATATCCCGAATAGGATCAATCTCCCCCAGGTGGTTAACCACCTTATCATCGGAAAAAAGGCGCACTACGTGGGCTAAGGCGTCAACCTCCCGGATATGCGCCAAGAATTGGTTGCCTAAACCTTCCCCTTTGCTGGCGCCGGGCACCAAACCGGCGATATCCACAAATTCGATGGTGTCGCCCGTCAAAATTTTAGGTTTGCTGACTTTAGCGATCATCTCCAAACGGGGATCGGGCACGAGCACAACCCCTTGATTTGGCTCGATCGTACAGAAAGGATAATTCGCCGCGGGCACCTCCATTTTAGTGAGAGCGTTAAATAAAGTGGATTTGCCTACATTGGGTAGACCAATGATACCGATTTGTAATGCCACTTATTTTCCCTCCTACACAAGGAAAACTAAAGGATATGGAGAAACTGAAAGACAGTCAAAAAGTATACGAGGAGGCACTATCATGAAACGCTGGGCCAACGGTGGATTAATCGCCGCCCTTTACATTGTGTTAGTTTTCGCTTTTCAATTTGCCAGCTTCGGGCCCATTCAATTCCGGGTTGCCGAAGCCCTTACCTTACTGCCTATGGTTTTTCCCGAGGCGATCGGCGGTATTTACGTAGGTGTAATGCTGGCCAATATCTTGGGCGGCTTTGGCCCCTGGGATATTTTCGGCGGCAGCTTAGTCAGCCTAATCGCCGCTTACCTAACTTACAGGTACCGGGATACTTGGCTGGCGTACGCCTCGCCTATTGTCTTAAATGCCCTTTTAGTCAGCCTCTACCTGCGGTTTGTTTTCCAGCTGCCCCAATCCTATTGGTTTATCGTCCTAACGATAGGTTTCGGGCAGAGCGTAGTTATCTTAGGCCTGGGAATCCCCCTTTTACGTTTCGCCCGCCGCTACAAAGACCGCTTCTTGTAACTTAAAATTTGTTTGATTACTTCCCCTCGGTAAACATCCAAGGCGGCCCAATCCATATTGGCCGCGTAGTGCTGTTCCAATTTCAAATGCACTTTCTGCGCCTCCCGCAGCGATCTTACGGCGCAGTTGAAAAGATTCTGCAGAAGTTGGAAGTCAGCATCTGCCTTGAGGTCCAAGCCGCCGCCAAAATCAATTCTGGGCCCGGAAATATCTGTCAAGTCATCCCAAGGGACGGCCGTAAGAACCGCCAATTCCAGCTTTGGTATTAAGACATGCAGTATTTTACGGGGATCCAAGGGGTAATAATAGGCCTCGGCTTCCAACCCCATAAAAACTGCCTGCCGCACAACACTTTGGAGATAGTCTGACTTCCCGGTCCCGGGCAGGCCGGTTAAAATAAAGACATTTTCACAATTCGAGGCCAACTCAGCAATATAGCTGACATAACCGGCAGGCGTGATTGCTGAGGCAAACAAACGGCGTACCGAGCCTTTGCCCGGGCTCCTGTTTTCTTTTAGCAGCTCAAATACTTCCCTGCCCAATCTGCCGTTTTCTGCTTTGTTACTGCGAGAGGCGATATTTTCCTCCATCAATCTGGCCGCCTGCAGATAGCGGAAAGCACCGGCAAAAAAGCGGTTTTTAGCAAGCCCCTCAGCTATAATTTCTTCCCTTCTGGCGGCTAACCCTGCCTGCGACCAGAAATTTCCCAAATAGATCAACTCGTCCCGCAAGCCCGGCCACTCCGCATCCCTTTGGTGAGGTGCTGTTGCGTCCATTAAAGCAACACCCAGTTTTGGGAAAGAAACGGCGTCCAAAGAGTTGGCGTCGGAACTGCAGAAAAAAAGTTCCTGGGCGGAAACCTCTTTTTTAAGCGCTGAAGCCACTTCTTTCATAAACCTTGATTTGCCGGTTCCCGGCCCGCCTTTTAAAAGATAAAGGCGCCTGGCATCTTCCCCAATGATTTGATCAAAGAACGAATGAAACCCGCGGCCGGTATTACTGCCGGCAAACAGCCGGCGGCGCATGGCCATATTTAAGACCTCCTTTGGAATTCAAAACTCCCTTTAATATATTCACCCAAAGGAGGTGGTGTTTAACCGCCCCTGACTTGGCGGGTTAATTTATCCCTGGCAATTAAAATTACACGGCCGCAGGTGGCGCATTTGAGGCGCATATCCACACCGGATTTAAGTACCTCCCAAGTGTCGCCGCCGCAGGGGTGTTTTTTACGCAGGCGGAGAATCTGCCCTACTGCATACATACCCATTCCTCCAAATTCTATCTTGCTGGTAATTATTATATCACATCTCTTTCCTAAACAACGGGAGGTATCGCCGGCGGCGGCGAGAAATAGAGAAGAAAGCATAAGAAAGGATGAACAGACTTGAAAAAATTCAACGCTGTACTATTTATCTTAATTTTGTTCTTATCTTTAGGGGC
>JBHGWS010000015.1:0-35990 GCA_041936745.1 Candidatus Darwinibacter acetoxidans | reverse complement strand
GATATCACTTTTTTCCAGCCAGTAATAAACAGATTTACTGTCTGCAAACTTAAGTTCCGCCGCAATTTCGCGCACGGTGATACTGGGGTTTTTTCTGATAAGCGCTGCAATTTGTGCCAGATAATTTGTATACTGCACCCCAATCCCACTCTCCCAATTCTCTTTATATCAAGTCTTAACCTCGCCAAACTAAAAACCTTTACATAAACTCTGGCACAATTGAGCATTAATCCTGCAAAAACGAGCAGATTATCCATAAACTATGGTAAACGCCCACCCTTCTTTCTGGAATAGTAATTCCGCCCCGGCATATATATGGACTAGACAGCCTGGACCAGAGGACAAGGAGGCAGGGTAATGGCCGATAATAACCAGAAAATCGATCTGGAGCTCATCGAAAGAATCCGCGCCGGCGAGGCAGAGGTAATGGATACTTTGGTGGCTAAATATATTCCAATGGTGAAGTACATTATCCGCAATTACTATTCTAGTTTCCTGGATTTCGAAGATCTGCTGCAGGAAGGCTTGATTGGGCTTTTAAGTGCCATTGAACAGTACAACCCGGAGAAATATGATGTGAAGTTCAGTTCCTTTGCCTACATCTGCATTATCCGCCGGGTCTACAACATCATCAAACAAACGAGCGGCAACAAACACCGCCTGCTCAATGAAGCAACGTCACTGCAGGCACCACTGGGCCCCGATGCAAACCGGACAGTCATTGATCTGCTGCCTGATAACGGCCGCCATTTGGATCCGCTCAAGATTTTAGAGGAAAAATACAGCCAGCAGGCTCTAAACAGGGTGCTGAAAAACCACTTATCCCTTTTAGAACACGCGGTAATCACCCGCCTGTTAAAGGGTTATACGGCGGGGGAAATTGAGGAGGAGATGGGCGTTGGCTTAAAAGTAATCGACAATGCCCGCACGCGGGTAAAGAGCAAGTTGAAGCGCTTGGTAGCGGAGTACGGTTCGCTTTTAAGCCCCCAGGTACCCACAGATGTCAGAAAGCGCAAAGATTTATATTTCGATGCCAGCTTGCAGCGGTAAGCGAGTTTCTTTTTTCCCTGCAGGTGTGATACAATAACACTTAGAGTCTGATGTCGGAGGAATATAATGCGTTTGAAACGTTTGGAGCTGCAGGGGTTTAAATCATTTGCCAATTCCGTCTCTTTGGAATTTGGCAGCGGCGTTACGGCAATAGTAGGGCCCAACGGCAGCGGCAAAAGTAACATTGCCGATGCGATGCGTTGGGTTTTAGGCGAACAAAGCGCCAAAAGCCTGAGGGGCCAGAGGATGGAAGATATAATTTTTGCCGGTTCCGATGGCAGAAAGCCTTTAGGCATGGCTCAAGTCCACCTAACTTTAGATAACCGCTCGGGGCATTTACCCCTCGATTATTCGGAAATAACCGTTAGCCGCCGCCTCTACCGCTCCGGTGAAAGCGAATTTTTGATCAACAAACAAAACTGCCGTTTAAAAGACATCCACGAGCTCTTTACCGATACGGGGCTGGGCCGCGAGGGCTGTGCCATTATCGGCCAAGGCCAAGTTGATACGGTGTTAAGCGCCCGCTCCGAAGACAGAAGGGTTCTTTTGGAGGAGACGGCGGGCATTGTAAAATACCGCCGGCGGAAAGAAGAAGCGCTGAAAAAATTAGAGGACACCAACGTGGATGTTTTAAGGGTAACGGACATTTATGGCGAGCTTTTGGCTCAACTGGGCCCTCTGCAGAAAGAGGCGGAAAAAGCGCGCCTTTATTTAAACCTAACGGCCGATCTGCGCCGAGTTGAGCTTGACTGCCACAGCCTTGCTTGGCGAGCTCTACAGGCTAAAAAGGAGAAAAATGAAGCGGGCTGTCGGCAGGCGAAAAAGGATTATGAGGCGGCGCAGGCCCACTGCTTAAGCTTGGAGGCAAGCTCCGCTGAACTGGAGCTGCGGATCTCTTCTTTAGAAGAAAAGAAAGAAGAAAAGCTGGGCGAAAAAGCCCGCCTGCGGGATGACTTTAACGAAGGTTTACATAAAATCCAGCTTTACCAAGAGCGGCAGAAAAACAATGAAGCAAGGTCAACCCAACTGCTGCGGCTCAGCGAGGAAAAAAGCTTGGAATTGGCAAAGCTGGGAAAAGAAGCGGACAGCTGGGAGCAGAAACTTGCGGAAATAGAGCAAGAAATTGCCGCAAAGGAAAAGGAAGTTCTTAAAAACGAGGCTTTAACGAAAGAACTTGCCTTAAACCTGGAGAAAACTAAAAAACGGGTAAATCAACTTAAAGATGATTTTTTTGAGTTTATGCGCCGGTTGACGGAAAGAAGGAACTTTCAAAGGACCTTTCAGGAAAGGGAAAAGGCATATTTAGCGCAGCTGCGGGCAGCGGAGGAAAACTGTGCCGAATTAGCTCTGGCGCTAAAGCAGCTTGAAAGCGAAAGGGCCGCTTTAAAAAATGAAAAACTAGCGGCGGTAGATACCCTCAAAGAGATTTTGCAACAGCAAAAGAACTTGGCGGAGGAAATCTCTGCACGCACAGCCGCTTTAGCGGAAATTAACCGCGAGAAAAATAAATTAGAGGCCCGCTTTGCTCAATTGGATTCGCGCCTGAAGACGCTTAAGGAGCTGGAGGCAGGTTACGAAGGGTACGGCCAAGGTGTGCGCAGGCTTATGCAAAACCGTCAGTTAGCACCCTTGATACTGGGGACGGTGGCAGAGATCATCACCGTGCCTGAGGGCTTGGAAACCGCTTTTGAAGTTGCCTTAGGCGGGGCTTTACAAAATGTAATCACGGAAACGGAGGAAGATGCCAAAAAACTGATTGACTGGCTGAAATCCGCCCAAGCGGGCAGGGTAACCTTCCTGCCCCTCGCCAATATGAGGCAGAGACATTTTTCCAAAGCAAACCGCGCTTTACTAAACATGCCCGGCGTCTTGGGAACGGGCGAAGAACTTCTGCAGTTTCAGGAAAAATTTAGGCCGGCCATCAATTCCCTCTTAGGTTTGACAGTGATCACGGCAGACTTAGATGCGGCTCTCGCTTTAAAAAACCGCCTGCGGGGCTTTTCAAGGCTTGTGGCCAGGGACGGTTCAGTAGTTTTCCCCACCGGTGCCATGACGGGAGGCAGCCTGGCGAACAGGGCCGGCCTTTTACGGCGGAAAACGGAAATTGACAAACTGGCGGCAGAAGCAGCCGATTTAAAGCAGGAGATTTTGCAGAGTGAAAAAAAGAGCAGTGCTTTAAAGAAACAAACTGCCTTGAACAATGAGTGCCAAGCCGAACTGCAGGAAAAGTTATTGGCTCAAAAACTCAAAGAACAGCGGCTTTCCGAAAGGGAAAACCAACTTAAAGAGGAAATTGCCCGCGGCAAGAAAGCGCTGCTGGCGCAGAAAGAAAAAATTGAAGATCTGGAGGCTGCCTTTGAATCGCTGGGCGCGGAACAAAAGCAGGCCGCCGCCGTGGTTTTGGAGTTGGAAGGAGAAGAAATACAGCACCGCGGGGAGATTCAAACGATGGAAGAATCCCTTGCAGAATTAGAGGATGGGCTTTTAACGGCCAGAGACAAGCTCAGCGCCCACAGAGTTGAATTAGCTGAATTAAACGGCAGGCGGGAAAACTTAGCCGCCCAAAAAAAGAATACCGCTTTTAGAAAAGCGGAAGTTGAGAGGTTTATGCAAGAGGCGGCATTAGAAACTACGGAACTGGCCGAAAACCGGCAGTTTTACTGCCGGGCAATTGCTGACATTGAGAAAACAAATGCTGAAAATGAAACTGCCCGGGCCGAGTTGCGCGAAAAATTGACAGCCCTGCAGTCAAATTTGGCTCAAGCCAAAGAGGAGCAGAAAGCTGCTCGGCAAAATTTAAGCGCGGCCAACAAAAACCAGACCAGCAAAGAGCGCGCCTTATATAAATTAGAAATCGAAAGCGAACAGCTGGCCAAAGAAGAAGCGGCCTTTTTGGAAACTCTGGCCGATGAAAAGCTGACGCTGCGGGAAGTTACCGAGCGCGAAGTGACAGAGAAAAAAGCAGCCTTAAAAAAACAGCGGGAGCAGCTGCGCCGGAAAATCAATAACTTGGGTTTAGTCAACCCAAGAGCAGCCCACGAATACGACAGGGTGAAAGAAAGATGCGAGTTTTTAGAAGCGCAGTTAAGTGATCTCAAGAAGGCCAGGCAGGATTTGGAAGATGTAATCAACGAAATGGACAAGCTGTGCAGAACGAAACTGCTTAAGGCTTTTGAACAGGTCAGGCAGGAATTTCAACGGCTCTTTGCCCGGCTCTTTCAAGGCGGGCGGGCCGATCTGGTTTTAACCGATCCCGCAGCTGTTTTAACGGCAGGCATCGATGTTTTAGCTCAGCCTCCCGGCAAAAAGCTGCAGAATTTACTTCTTTTATCCGGAGGCGAGAGGGCTTTGACTGCCATTGCCCTGCTTTTTGCCATCCGTAAAGTCAACCCCACACCTTTTTGTGTGTTGGATGAAATCGATGCTACTTTAGATGAGAGCAATTTAGGCCGGTTTGCTCAGCTGATGAAAGAGTTTGCCAGCGATACACAATTTTTGGTAATCACCCACCGCCAGGCGACGATGGAAGTAGCACATACTTTATACGGAGTAACTATGAACGAAGAGGCCACCTCCCAAATTGTTTCGGTGGCTCTGGCTGAGGAGGTTTAGGCGTTATGACAAAGAAAGATAATCGTACTCCTGCCGAGGGGAAAAAAGTGGGTTTTTTCAGTAGGTTAGTGCAAGGCCTGGAAAAAACAAAAGAGGGCTTTGTCCGCAGAGTGGAAGAAATCATCACAGGGCGCCGCGTTGACGAAGAGCTTTTTGAAGAATTGGAAGAGGCTCTAATTCAAGCTGACTGCGGTGTAGAGACCACCATTTATTTAGTCGATCAGCTGCGCCGGCGGGCCGAGGCAGAAAAAATTACAGAAGCTTCGGATCTACGGGAAGTTTTGATAGAAGAGATAATCAATCTCTTGGAAGATAAAGCCGCCTCGTTAAAAGCACCTTTGAAAAAACCTTATGTGATTATGATGGTGGGCGTCAACGGAGCAGGTAAAACAACTAGCATCGCTAAATTGGCCCACCGTTATAAACAGGCGGGGAAAAAAGTTTTATTAGGTGCCGGCGATACCTTTAGGGCAGGAGCCATTGAACAGCTGCAGATTTGGGCAAACCGCGTGGGTACGGAAATTATTGCCCACCAGGAAGGCGCTGACCCCGCCGCCGTTGCCTACGATGCAGTTAACGCGGCTGTTGCCAGGGGCAGCGATGTCCTTATTTTAGATACGGCGGGACGCCTCCAGACTAAGGTTAATTTAATGCGGGAGCTGGGAAAAGTTGAACGGGTTGTGGCTAGGGAATTGGGCAGGGAGTTAGATGAAATCCTGCTCGTTGTGGACGCCACCACGGGCCAAAATGCCCTTTCCCAGGGTAAACTTTTCCAAGAGGCAGTCGCTTTAACCGGCATCGTTTTGACTAAGTTAGACGGCACGGCAAAAGGCGGTATCGTCCTTGCTTTAGCGAAAGAACTGGGCTTGGCCGTAAAATTGGTAGGCGTCGGCGAGCACTACGAAGATCTGCAGGATTTCGAGCCGAAAGACTTCGTGAAAGCCCTTTTTGGGGAATAAAGAACTTGATTTGGAAACGCCGTTCGGTGGGTGGTAAGCTGTCGGCCCTTGGCAGCGTTTTTGGGAGTTAACGAAAGCTATATTATAGTATCTTTGGATTAAACCGGGCCGCTTACCGCTGGCAGAGGATTCCGTTCATCGCCCGCTTTGACCAGGTTTTACCAGCCGGCCGTTCATTAGAACCGACCGTATTCTGCCCTGCTCCGGGGTTTTGTTTATATTCCCGGCGGCTTTGGGCCTATGAATCCTCAATAGAGCAAGCAGTTTCGCCACAAAAACTATAGCGCTGCCAGCGCCAGGAGTATTTACTGCCTTAATGCACCCGCTATTAGCCCGGTTACATGCCTTTCATAAATTTATTACACAAATATGGTTTAAGCCAAACGCACAGTAGATCCAAAAGAAATGCCCAGTGCCTGCAGACAGCCCCAAAGATGTAGCCCGGGCATTGGCAAAAAAATTATTAGCGCAATTTAAGTAGGTTAATTGACCTGGGACGGGCCAATATTCTTTGAAATTTCACCTTGTGATAAGATTTGGGCGCTGCCGTGTAAAGAAAAAGCACTTGACAACGCTGCTGAAGGGGATTATACTTTAGGGGTGTAAAGTGATCTTACTTAACAGGGGATATCTATGGAAAAAACAGTGCGCATGAGCCTGCTCTTTGATTTTTACGGCCCTCTTTTGACAAAGAGGCAGCAGGAAATGTTTATAATGTATTTCCACGAAGATCTGTCCTTGGCGGAAGCCGGCGAACAGCTGACAGTAAGTCGGCAGGCCGTCTATGATATTTTAAAAAGATCAGAAATTATCATGGAGGATTTTGAAAAAAAATTGGGCCTTTTGGCTAAACACCGAAAGCGCCGGGAACTTTTTGCCCAAATGTCAGGCTGCTTAAAGAGTCTTGGCGCTCTGGGCTGCAAGCAGGAACATTTGGAGAGAATGGAAGCTCTCATATCAGAGATGAAAAACATCGGCTAGGAGGGATCTTGTGGCCTTTCAAAGTTTATCTTCCCGCTTACAGGAAGTTATGCGAAAACTGCGGGGTAAAGGGCGTTTAAGTGAAAAAGACGTAGATGAAGGCCTGCGGGAAATTCGCTTAGCTCTTTTAGAGGCGGACGTAAACTTTAGGGTAGTCCGCAGTTTTATCAAAGATGTTAAAGAGCGAGCCACGGGAGCAGAGGTACTCAGCAGTTTAACTCCCGGCCAGCAGGTCATTCGAATTGTTAACGAAGAGCTGACGCGCTTGATGGGCCAAACCCAGGCCAGACTGACTATTGCCTCCCAGCCGCCGACGATAGTGATGGTCGTTGGGCTGCAGGGCGCGGGTAAAACCACAACAGCGGCTAAATTGGCCCGGCATTTAAAAGGAAAAGGGCACAGGCCTCTTTTAGTCGCAGCCGATATTTACCGGCCGGCGGCAATTGATCAATTGATGGTTTTAGGCGAACAGATCGGTGCCCCCGTTTTCAGTATGGGGGAAAACGACCCCGTGGATGTCTGTAAGGCGGCTGTAAGCCACGCTCACAGGCATAATAATGATGTGATCTTAATTGACACGGCAGGCCGGCTGCATGTAGACGGGGAGTTAATGGCGGAGCTGGTGGCGATTAAAGAAGCTGTAAAACCGACTGAAACGCTTTTGGTAGTCGATGCCATGACAGGCCAAGATGCGGTTAACGTGGCCGAAAGCTTCGACCGGCAGCTCGGTTTGGAAGGAATCATTTTAACAAAATTGGATGGGGATGCCAGGGGCGGCGCCGCACTTTCGGTCAAAGCCGTGACAGGCAAACCGATTAAATTTGTCGGAGTCAGCGAAAAAATGGACGGTTTAGAACCATTTCATCCCGATCGCATGGCTTCACGCATCTTAGGTATGGGTGATATGCTTACCCTCATCGAGAAGGCCGTATCAACCGTCGACCAGGAAAAAGCGGAGGAAATGGCCGCCAGGCTCCAGGAAGCAGAATTTACCTTGGAAGACTTCCAAGAACAGCTGGAGCAGATGAAACGCATGGGCCCCATCGATCAGATCTTTAATTTACTGCCCGGAGCAGCCAATATTAAACAGCTGCAGGGCTTGGAGATCGATGATTCGCATCTGTTAAGGATCGAGGCCATTATTAATTCCATGACGCCTTTGGAAAGGCGCAAACCGGAAATAATCAAGGGATCGCGCAGGCGGAGAATTGCCCAAGGCTCCGGCACAAAGGTGCAGGATGTCAATCGGCTCTTAAAGCAGTTTCGCCAAACCAAACAGATGATCAAACAGTTTACCGGGCCCGCTAAAGGGCGCAGGAAGAAAGGGATGTTTCCCTTTTTCCAATAGAGACTTATAGTTTATCTTAAATGGGAGGTGAATGCGTATGGCAGTGAAAATTCGTCTAAAAAGAATGGGTGCAAAAAGAAGGCCCTTTTTCCGTTTAGTCGTTGCTGATTCCAGGGAAGCTACCGATGGCCGTTTTATCGATACCTTAGGCTATTACAATCCCACAACGGAACCAGTGGAGCTCTCCATTGATGAAGACAAAGCTTTAGATTGGCTGCAGAAAGGGGCTCAACCCTCGGATACTGCAAGATCGCTTCTTAAGCGTAGTGGGGTAATGGAAAAATTTACTGCATCCCGTAAAAAAGAATAGGGGGTGTTTGTTTGAAAAACTTAGTTGAATTCATCGGCCAATCCTTGGCGGAGCATCCTGACCAAATCCGCGTGGAAGAAGTGGATAAAGGTTATGAAACGGTCTACGAGCTGTATGTGGCGCCGGAAGATATGGGCCGCATGATCGGCAAGCAGGGCAGGATTGCCAAGGCGATCCGGGTAGTTGTTAAAGCTGCCGCCATCAAATCCGGCGAACAAGTGCATGTGGAGATCAATGAGAACAAATAAATTGGTGTTGATTGGCGAAGTTGCGGGCACCCGGGGCAATAAAGGCGAAATCAAAGTTATTCTCCACACCGATTTCCCCGAGCGCTTTTCCCAATTGGCAAGTATCCGTTTTTATGCACCGGGAGAAAAAACCCCCTTGTATGCGCACGAGCTGGAAAACCAATGGTTTCATAAGGGTGTTTTGATCTTGAAATTGAAGGGCGTTGACAGCATCGCCGAGGCAGAGCGGTTAAAAGATCTCCAAATTAAAATAAGCACCGCGGAGCTGGTGGCCCTGCCTGCGGACAGCTTTTATATTTTCGACTTAATCGGTTTGGAATGCGTAACTACCGATGGCCGGAAATTGGGCAAAGTTGTCGAAGTCATACAAACGGGGGCCAACGATGTCTATGTTTTAAAGCCCTGCCCGGGCATTACTGATTCCAAGGAAATCCTCCTGCCAGCGCTGAAAAGCGTGATTAGGGAAGTCAGCCCGGCTGCGGGAAAGATTGTGGTGGATTTACCGCCGGGCCTTGTTGAATAATAATGGTGGTGTAAATTGTGCATTTTGATATACTCACCTTGTTCCCCGAGATGTTTGCGGGGCCGCTCGATACCAGCATCTTAGCCAGGGCTAAATCCCAAGGCTTGTTGTCCATCGATGTCAGGGATATCCGTGATTATGCTTTGGATAAGCACCGCAGTGTGGACGATACCCCTTACGGGGGAGGCGCGGGAATGGTTTTGAAGGCGGACGTCTTAGTCCGTGCCATTGAGGATGTGAAAGGCGAAACAGAGGCACCTGTAATTTATCTCTCGCCCCAGGGCGAACTCTTTAACCAAGAACTGGCCCAAAAATTGGCCCGTGCCAAGCATTTGATTCTACTTTGCGGCCACTACGAAGAAATTGATGAACGGGTGCGCCAGGGTTGGGTAGACCGAGAACTTTCCATCGGCGACTACGTCTTAACAGGCGGCGAACTGCCGGCCATGGTAGTTGTGGATGCGATCAGCCGCCTTTTGCCGGGCGTTTTGGGCGATGCGGCTTCACTAAAGCAGGAATCTTTTCAAGACGGCCTGCTCGATCATCCCCATTACACCCGCCCCTTTGAGTTTCGGGGCAGGACGGTGCCAAGCGTACTGCTCAGCGGCCACCACGAAATGATCCGCCGCTGGCGGTTAAAAGAGGCACTGCGCCGGACTTGGCTGCGGCGCCCGGATCTTTTGGAGAAAAAGAAGTTATCAAAGGAAGAAAAAAACATTTTAGCTGAGCTAAAAAAAGAAAATATCCGCGAGAGGAGGTAATAGACGTGGATTTAATAAATGCTGTAGAAAAAGAACAGCTCCGCACCGATCTGCCCCGGTTTAACGCGGGTGATACGGTCAGGGTTCACGTTAAGGTCGTGGAGGGTTCTAACGAAAGAATTCAAATTTTTGAAGGTGTTGTTTTGAAAAAGGCCAGCAGCGGCATCAGTGAAAATTTCACCGTGCGGAAAATTTCCCAAGGTGTTGGTGTTGAAAGGACTTTTCCCCTTAATTCACCACGAATTGATAAAATAGAGGTAGTCCGCAGCGGTAAAGTACGCCGAGCCCGCTTGTATTATCTGAGAAAACGCTCCGGCAGAGCTGCCCGCATTAAAGAACGCCGTTAGGGGCTTAAGGGGAGTGGCGCTGCACTCCTCTTTTTTGGTCGTTGAAAAAAGACTGTGGGGTGAAATGGGTAATGGCAAAATCAGAAGTTCGCGAATATGTTGAATCCTTAATCATTGCCGTTATTTTGGCCTTATTTATCATCACGTTTATTGCCCAATCGTTTTTAGTGGAAGGGAGCTCCATGGAGCCTTCGCTGCAGCATGGCCAAAGGCTGATGGTTGAAAAAGTCTCTTACCGCTTTAGTCAGCCGGAGCGGGGCGAAGTGGTCGTGTTTAAGTACCCTGGTGATCGGCGCAGGAAGTTCATTAAACGCATTGTCGGCCTGCCTGGCGATGAGATATTGATCCAAAACGGCTTTTTGCACATTAACGGTGTGCGTTTCGAAGAAGATTTCATCAACGGGCCAACCTACGGAACTTATAGCGCGCCAAGCTTCGGGCCGGTGACTGTCCCCGAGGGCCATTATTTTGTTCTCGGTGATAACAGGCGAAACAGCGATGACAGCCGCTATCCTGACGTGGGATTTATCCCTAAGAAGGAAATTGTCGGCAGGGCCCTTTTCACTTTTTGGCCCTTGAGCAAAATAGGGCTGGCGAAAACGCCCCCAATTTACCAAGGGGCTGAAAATTAATAATGACAATTCAGTGGTATCCCGGCCATATGGCCCGGGCCAGGCGGATGATCGAGAAGCAGTTGAAGCTCGTTGACGGGGTGCTAGAGCTGATTGATGCCCGGATTCCTTTTTCCAGCCGCAACCCTGATTTTAAAGAGTCGGTTGCCAAACCAAGGATCCTGCTTTTTACCAAAACGGATTTGGCCGACCCTATTTTGACGGCCGCTTGGATGGGCTATTGGCAGGCGGGAGGCAGCGAAGTCATCGCAGCAGACCTCCTGAAGGGAACCGGTTTAGATCGCCTGAACCGAGCCATTCAAAACGCCTTCGGCCACCTGAAACGCAAGCCGCGCCTTTTAGTCGTGGGCATCCCTAATGTGGGTAAATCCACTCTGATCAACCGGCTGGCCGGGCGCAGGGGAGCAAGGGTTGGGGCAAGGCCCGGTGTAACCAGGGGAAAACAGTGGCTGAATACCGCCACTATGCAGCTTTTAGACAGTCCCGGCATCCTCTGGCCTAAATTTGGTGATCAAAACACAGCAAAAAAATTGGCCGCAGTTGCTTCGATCAGGGATGAAATATTTGACCAAGGGGAAATCGCTTTTTGGCTTTTAAATTTCCTGCAGGCGGAATATCCCGCCGGAATCAAGGAACGCTATGGAGAGGTGGATCCCCGGAACCTCTTGGAAGAGATCGGCCGGCTGCGCGGCTGTTTATTAAGAGGGGGCATCGTAGATTACAATCAAACAGCGGCCTTAGTTTTAAAAGATTTCCGCACAGGCAAACTGGGGCGGGTTACCCTGGATCACCACCCATCTTTTTTGGAGAGAGAAGAATAATGCAGAGCTTGGAAGACAGCTTTAAAAAGAAAGGCTTTTCGAAAATCGTCGGAATTGATGAAGCGGGGCGGGGCCCGTTGGCGGGCCCGGTTGTAGCAGCTGCCGTCTTTTTGTCTTCTGCGCAGTTTAAGTCAAAAATCACAGATTCTAAGCTGCTGTCCCCAAAAAAACGCCAAGCGGCTTACGAAGAAATATTAAGCTCGTGCACTGTGGGTATCGGTGCTGCTTTGGTGTGGGAAATCGATCACTATAATATTCTGCAGGCTACATTTTTAGCAATGCGGCGGGCAGTCAACATGCTTTCTTTCCGGCCCGATCTCTGTTTAGTGGACGGCCCACACGCCATCCCCGGGCTCGTAACACTTCAAAAGCCCATCATTAAAGGAGACCGGTTGTCTTTATCCATCGCGGCCGCCAGTATAGTTGCCAAAGTGAAAAGGGACGAAATCATGGCCCATTACGCCAGGCTTTACCCGGGCTACGGGTTTGAACAAAACAAAGGCTATGGGACAAAAGCACACAGGCAGGCAATTTTAAGAAAAGGCCGCTGCCCCTTACACCGCACGACTTTCCGCGGTGTTGGCTCGTAAAAAGGGCATACTAATTTGAAACCACGTGGGTGAAGGGAGTTTTACCATGAAATCGCTGAAATCCGCTCTTGTCTTAATTTTTGTCTTGATTTTTTCCCAAATCGCGGCCGCTGCACCCTTTGAGATTGATGCTTCTAAAGCAGTGCTTTTAGATTTCGATTCGGGGCAGATCTTGTTTTCCCAAAACGGAGAAAAAGAGCATGTGCCCGCCAGTTTAGTCAAAGTTATGACCATGTACGTAGCCTTCGATCTGATCAAGGAAGGCCGCGCAGCTTTAGATGACACAACCACCGTCACCGAAGATGCCTGGCGCATGATCGGCTCCCGCATGTTTTTAGAACCGGGGGAAATAGTCACTTTAGAAGAACTCCTCTACGGCATCGCGGTTGTTTCCGGTAATGATGCCTGCGTTGCGCTGGCCCAGGCTTTAGCCGGCTCTGAAAATCTTTACGTGAAGTGGATGAACGAAAAAGCGCAGTCCTTGGGCCTCAATTTAAGTTTCACGGATGTGCACGGCTTAGCAGACACTAACCGCATCACGGCAGAGGATATGGCTTTATTGGTCCGCTCCTATTTGAAAGAACATCCCGAGGCTTTAGCCTACCACCGGGAGCCTTTTTTTGCCTATCAGCCCCGCTCGGCCAAATCCCCGATCAAACAGGGCAATCGAAACGGCCTTCTCAAAACTTTTGAGGGGGCGGACGGCTTAAAAACAGGCCATCTACAAGCGGCGGGCTATAATCTTGTGGGCACGGCCGTTCAAAACAACAGGCGCCTGGTCAGCGTGATTTTAGGTGCGGAAAGTGAACGGCGCCGGGAAGAGGAAACGGCGAAACTGCTCTCTTATGGTTTTCGTAGTTTCGATTTGCTGAATATTTCCCGTTTTTTGGAAAACAAGGAAATCACTGTCTACAAAGGCCGGCAGAGAAAAGTTGCCCTAACGGTGGCTGAACCGTACGTAACTCTGCCCGCGGGCACAAATGAGGGTGTCAGTGCCTCAATCCAGGCGAAAGACGTGGAGGCACCGGTTAAAAAAGGCCAGGAAGTAGGGATTTTTAAGATACTGCTCCAGGATAAAGTAATTAAAGAAACCCCCCTACTGGCCGGTGAAGATGTAGCGCGCGGCGGGTTTTTGCGGGTGGCCTGGGACTCACTGGTCTTATTTTTCAAAGAATTAATTAAAAAACATCGTTAGTTCCACCCGGCAGGGCCGCTTCCGCTGAAGCGCGTCTTTTTTGTGCGAAAAAATATTATTTAACAAGGATTTGTACGCAATTCGTAGAAAGTATTCAATGTGCCATTGATTTTAGGAGATAGGGAAGAGGTGAGGCAGATGAAACCAGCGGTGTTGGATACTTTGGATCAAAACATTCTGGCTTATTTGCAAAAAGACGGCCGGATCACTTTTGTTGATCTAGCCGCCCGGCTGGGGGTCTCAGAGGGAACAATCCGAAAAAGAGTGAAGCGTTTGGAAGAAACCGGGGTAGTAAACACCATGGGCGTCACCGATCCTTTGAAAATGGGTTTGGATACCGTCGCCTTTATCTGGTTTAAAATTGATCGGCTGCATATGGCATCAGTGATTGAGAAACTCCGGAACTTGCAGGCCGTCCGCTACCTTGTGGTGACCACCGGCAGCCATGATTTGGTGGCAATGGTCGTCCTGCCCGACCGGCAGCATCTGATTACGCTTTTAAACGAAAAACTGGCCCAGATTGAAGGTATCGTCAGTACGGAAACTTCCATCGTTTTACACATCCACAAACAAATCCATGACTGGTCCCCTTTTCTTCTGGCAGAGCAGGATGGGGGGGACAGCTGATGAGTACACATGTTTTGGATGAACTGGACCGGGAAATTATCCGGCTTTTACAGACTGATGGGCGCATGCCGTTTTTGACCATTGCCAAAGAATTGGGGCTGGCGGAAGGCACAGTCCGCCGCCGGGTTGCTAAGCTTTTGGACGAAGGTTTAATCCGCATTGTGGGTATTCCCGATCCTTTCAAGGTCGGCTTAAATACGGTGGCGGTTGTGGGCATGAAAGTGGAACGGGCGAAAATAGATGAAATTGCCAAAAAACTGAGCCGCCTGCCGGAGGTCCGCTACGTTGCTTTGTCGACAGGGAACTATGATCTGGTTGTAGAGGTAGTTGTCGCCAACAATGATGAGCTCTTAACCTTTTTAGTGGAAACTCTGGGAGGCGTTTCGGGAGTCAATAACACAGGCACCTCCATCGTTTTGAAAGTCGCCAAACAGGATTTAGCCTGGGATATTTGATCATTTCCGCCTTATATTTTATCCTCTGCCAAAACAAGCGGGCCCTGCCCGCTTTTTAAGATAATTTTACCGGGCCTGCCAGGCTTTGCTGCCTGGCTTTTTGGCGCGCATACGCAACAGCGCACCTCTGCGCCGTCCGGGAAGGAAAAACCTTGACTGATATGTGCGAATATTGCTATAATTAGGGCAAGTGGGAATAGTGCAGTTGAACATAGAACCGCACCCGCCACGGCATGCTAATAGTGATCAAGCAGTCAAGGGGGTTAAATGTTGCAATTTGATGTGGGCTCCACACGTATCTTTCACTGCCCGGGCTGTGCAGTGGACACACCGCATTTGGTCAAGGCACGGCGGGGCGAAATGTACGGCATTGTCTGCACTAATTGTGCCGGTGGGGCAGTAGTCAGTGATCTGGACCTGCGCATCTACCAGCTGAAGTGGGAAGAGGAGCTGCAGGCGATTTTAGACAGCCTTTTGGAACAGCCGTTTGGCGATGAGGAATAAACCAACCTGGAGGGGAAGCATGAAAAGGAGTTCGCGGGAATATTTAATTGCTTTTAATATGGTTTCGGGCATCGGGGGCCGCCGGCTTTTTTCTTTAAAAAAACATTTCGGTTCCTTAGAAAAGGCCTGGCGCGCACCCCTGCCGGCTCTTTTGAAAGTCCCGGGCATCGGTAGGAAAACCGCGGCGCATTTCTGCAAAACGAGGGGAAAGATCTGCCCCACAGCGGAAGAAGCCTGGGCTAAAAGGGAGGGAGCGCGGATCATTACGATTGGGGAAGCGGGCTACCCTAAATTTTTGGAAAGGCTTTTCGTGCCTCCGCCCGTCCTCTACTGCAGAGGCAGCCTGCCAAGGAGAGCCGGTATTGCCGTAGTGGGCACAAGAAAGCCGTCCCAAGCGGGGATCAGGCAGGCCTATGACTTCAGCAGCGCCCTGGCAAAAAACAACCTGCCGATTATCAGCGGGCTTGCTCGGGGTATCGACTCCTATGCCCACCGGGGCGCTTTGGCCGCCGGCGGCATTACTGCAGCCGTTTTGGGTTCCAATATAGGGGATATCTATCCCCCTGAGCACCGCGCTTTGGCAGATAAAATTGCCCAAAGGGGCGCGGTGATCAGCGAATTTTCCAGCCGCTGCCGGATCATGCCGGGTAATTTTCTCAGGCGCAACAGAATTATCGCCGGGCTGGCAAGGGCGGTTTTAGTCGTCCAGGCAGGTGAGAGATCCGGTGCGGTCAACACGGCGAATTGGGGGTTGGAGTTGGGCCTTGACATCTGGGCCATCCCCGGCGAAATTAGCGATCCTCGGCGGCGGGGAACAAATAATTTAATTAAACAGGGGGCTTTTTTAGCCGAGAGTGCTGCCGATCTCATGAAAAACCTTGGGGTCTAGATAAATTTTTCCAGTCTGCAGTAGCGGGCAGCCCCAAAAAAGGCCCGTCTCTTGCATAATACTGCCAAAACTACTATAATGATCTTGATTCTCCCTTAAAGCGAAAGTGCTTTCTACGGGTGGAAACAGGCTGAGTTGGCCTGTCAATTGGAATTGAAATTGTCGTTCAAATACGGAAGGAAGGAAACTTTCTTTTTCAAATTGCACGGAGGTGCCTGATTGGCTAAATCGTTAATTATTGTGGAATCGCCTGCGAAAGCCCGCACCATCAGCGGTTTTCTCAGCAAGAATTATAGTGTCAAGGCTTCGAAAGGGCATGTCCGGGACCTGCCCCGCAGCCAGTTTGGAGTTGATACGGACAACAACTTCGAACCAAAATACATTACTATCCGCGGTAAAGGCCCTGTTTTAAAAGAGTTAAGGGAGGCGGCCAAAAAAGCGGACCAAGTACTATTGGCCACTGACCCTGACCGGGAAGGGGAAGCCATTGCTTGGCATTTGGCCCACGCTCTAAAGCTCCCCGACGGCGAACACCGTATTGATTTTAGAGAAGTGACTAAAGAAGCCGTGCGGCAGGCTGTGCAGAACCCAAGAGAAATTGCGGGCCCTCTTGTTGATGCGCAGCAGGCCCGGCGGATTTTGGATCGAGTCGTCGGTTATGAACTGTCCCCGCTTTTGTGGGCAAAGGTGAAACCGGGGCTCAGTGCGGGCAGAGTGCAGTCCGTTGCCGTAAAGTTGATTGTCGATCGGGAACGGGAGATCGATGCCTTTGAACCGGTGGAATACTGGAGCATCAACGCTTTATTAAACACGAAAGATAAAGCGGCCTTCGAAGCAAAACTCCAGAATAAAAACGGCAAAAAAATAGAGCTGCCCAACGAAGAAGCGGCCCGTGAAGTTGAAAAAGCCGTGGCAGGCAGGCCTTGGAAAGTCAGCGAAGTTCAGACAAGGAAACGGCGCCGCAATCCGGCGCCGCCTTTTACCACCAGCACACTGCAGCAAGAAGCGGCCCGCAAGCTGAGGTTCAGCGCGAAGAAGACCATGGTTGTGGCCCAACAGCTCTACGAAGGTTTACGGCTGGGTAAAGCTGGTACCTTAGGCCTTATTACTTACATGAGGACGGATGCAACCAGAGTGAGTCAAGAAGCGGTGCGGGAAGTGCGCAGTTTAATTAAGGAAAAATTCGGCGCCGATTATATTCCGGCAAAAGCGAGGCACTATGCGGCCAAAAAAGGCGCCCAAGAAGCCCATGAGGCGATCAGGCCTACTTCTGCCCGCCGCAGCCCCGGGGACATTAAAGAATTTCTTTCCAGAGATCAGTACAAATTATATACACTGATTTGGGAACGCTTTGTAGCCAGCCAGATGAGTTCGGCGCTCTTTGATTCCCTGCGGGTTGATCTTAAAGTTGGCGAATACGGCTTTCGAGCCACGGGCTCTCAGTTGAAATTTCCCGGCTTCTTGCGCCTCTACCAAGAGGGAAGCGATGAACCGAACGGTGCGCAAATTGTGGAAGACCGCCTCCTGCCGCCTTTGAAAAAAGGCGAAGAGGTAGATTTAAAAAAACTCGATTTAAATCAGCATTTCACCCAGCCGCCACCGCGCTTTACCGAGGCAATGCTCGTTAAGACTTTGGAGGAACAAGGGATCGGCCGGCCCAGCACCTATGCCCCGACTATTGATACGATCGTGCGCCGCGGCTACGTGGAAAGTGAAGAAAGGCGTTTTAAGCCCACTGAACTGGGAATCATTGTCAACGATCTCTTACAGGAGAATTTTCCCGATCTTTTAGATATAGATTTTACCGCCAACCTGGAAGAGCGCTTAGACTTAATCGAAGAGGGCGATTTAATTTGGCAGGACGTAGTCAGGGAGTTTTACGAACCATTTGCTAGAGATTTAAAACGGGCACACGAAGTTTTGGAAAAAATTGAAGTGCAGGACCAGGAAAGCGATGTCATCTGCGAAAAATGCGGGCGCCGCATGGTCTATAAAATGGGGAGGTTTGGCAGGTTTTTAGCCTGCCCGGGCTACCCGGAATGTAAAAACACAAAGCCCATCTTAGATGAAATCGGCGTTGAATGCCAGGTCTGTAAAAATGAAGGCCGCCAAGGCGGCCAGATCGTCAGGCGCCGCACCAGGCGGGGCAGGTATTTTTTCGGCTGCAGCAATTATCCCGACTGCACATTTACCATGTGGCAGCGGCCTACAAAAGAGCTCTGCCCCCACTGTGGGCAGAATTTAGCTTTGCGCAAAGAAGGTGAACCGCCGGTTTGCGTCAATAAAGAATGTCCGGGAGGGTAAATTATGGGCGCAATCCAAGTTATCGGAGCAGGCTTGGCAGGCAGCGAAGCTGCCTGGCAGATTGCTAAAAGGGGAATTCCCGTCCGTTTATATGAAATGAGGCCGCATATGAATACACCGGCGCACGAAACGAAGTACTGCGCTGAATTAGTCTGCTCCAATTCCTTAGGATCCAAACTGCCGACTACGGCAGGCGGGCTTTTGAAAAAAGAGCTGGAACTTTTCGATTCACTGATTATCAAGGCGGCCTACGCCACCAGTGTGCCCGCCGGCGGTGCCTTAGCGGTGGATCGCAATAAGTTTGCGGCGGCGGTTACAAAAAAAATCGCAGACAATCCCCTGATTGAACTGATTAGAGAGGAATATACTTCTGTGCCCGGCGGCCCGGCCATCATTGCCAGCGGGCCCTTAACAAGCCCGGCTCTGGCCGATGCCCTGCGGGAAATTACTGAAAGCGACAACCTCTATTTTTATGATGCGGCTGCACCCATTGTCACAGGGGAGAGCGTTGATTTCAGCAAAGGTTTTTGGGCCGCCCGCTACGGCCAAGGGACGGCCGATTATTTCAACTGCCCCTTAACAAAAGATGAATACGAGCGATTCCATGCAGCCTTAGTTTCGGCTGAATTGGCGCCGCTGCACGAAAGTGAAGCCCATTTAAAAGATATGCCTGTTTTTGAAGGCTGCATCCCCCTTGAGGTTTTGGCAAAACGGGGTAAAGATGCCTTACGCTACGGTGCCTTGCGGCCGGTAGGGCTTGTGGATGAGGCGGGAAACCGCCCTTATGCTGTTTTACAGCTCCGTTTGGAAAACACGGAGGCGACTTTGTTTAATTTAGTGGGCTGCCAAACCAGGTTGAAATGGGGAGAGCAAAAGAGAGTCTTTCGGATGATCCCCGCGTTAGCAGAGGCGGAATTTGTCCGCTACGGGGTTATGCACCGCAACACATTTATCAATTCGCCGCGGGTTTTAAAGGCGACTTTTCAATTCCGCAAGCGGCCCGATCTTTTCTTGGCGGGCCAAATCTGCGGGGTGGAAGGCTACGTGGAAAGCACCGCAGCCGGTCTTTTGGCGGGAATTAACGCAGCCAGGCTTGCGCAGGGCAAGAACACTTTGACTCTGCCGCAAGAAACAATGCTGGGCGGGCTCGCTCACTATATTTCAACGGCCCTGCCTACAAGTTTTCAGCCTATGAACGCCAATTTCGGCCTGCTGCCTCCCTTAGAGCCGCCTGTCAGGGGTAAACGGGCCCGCCGGGAGGCTTATGCCGCCAGAGCTATAAAAAGCTTGGAGGAGTTTTGGCAGGAGTGAAACTGGAGGAGAAAAGTATGTTTGCGGCTGCGGATTATCTACGCCATTTAGAAACTCAATCCAATCTTTCACCCGCCACGATTAGGGCCTATCGCGCCGATCTAGAGCGTTTCTTAGAGTTTTTCAAAAATCAATGTGAGATCCTGGAAAAACCATGGGAACTTGACTCCTTAGATAAGTACGCCGTCCGGGACTATTTGGCTTTCCTAACAGTTGAGGGTTACGCCCGCAGCAGCATTGCCCGCAATTTAGCTGCGATCAAGGGATTTGCCCGCTACCTTTGCCAAAGGGGTTTATGCCGGGCTGATTTTAGTTCCCGCCTGCAGGCTCCCAAGAAAGGCCAGCCCATCCCCCAAACGCTGTCGATGGCGGAAATCCACAAGCTTTTAGGCGATGATGCCCCGGGCAGTTCAGCTGCTCTGCAGATGAGGAACAGGGCTATTTTTGAGGTGCTTTACGGCTGCGGGCTGCGGGTTGGCGAATTAGTGGGCTTAAACCTCGGTGATTGGGACCGGGCCAACGAATACCTTTTAGTGTTGGGCAAGGGGCGGAAAGAGCGCATTGTGCCGTTAGGGGAATATGCTGTAAACCGCCTTGAGCTTTACTGCGAAAAAAGCAGGCCGAAGCTTCTTGCCGCCGGTGAAAAAGCCCTTTTTGTTAATGCCAGGGGAAGGCGCCTAACTGCCCGCGGCATCCAATATATTTTGGAGCAGTACGTTTTGTATTTCCAGATCCAAAAAAACATCTCGCCGCATACCTTCCGGCACACTTTTGCCACTCACCTTTTAGATAATGGGGCCGATCTTCGCTCCGTGCAGGAACTTTTAGGCCATGAAAGCTTAGCCACAACGCAAATTTACACGAAAGTCAGTCAAAGCCGCCTTAAGTCTGTCTATAACAAAGCCCATCCTCGGGCTTAGATGGGAGTGGTTTTATGGAATTTAAAGGTACTACCATTATCGCCGTCCGCAGAGACGGCCAAGTTGCCTTAGCGGGTGACGGTCAAATTACCTTGGGTGAGAAGACTATCATCAAACACGGGGCCAGAAAAGTAAGGACTCTTTCCGACGGTAAAATTTTAGCCGGGTTTGCCGGCTCCACGGCGGACGCCCTTACTTTATTTGAAAAATTCGAGCAGAAACTCAGAGATCATTCCCAACAGTTGGTCCGGGCCGCCGTGGAACTCGCTAAAGAGTGGCGGAAAGACCGCTACCTGCGCCAATTAGAGGCGCTTCTTTTAGTGGCAGACTTAGAAACAACTCTAGTTGTTTCCGGTTCCGGCGATATCATCGAGCCGGACTCAGGAGTTATTGCCGTTGGCTCCGGCGGGCCTTATGCTTTAACGGCAGGTTTGGCTTTATTAAATCATTCCCCCCTTACAGCCGGGGAGATAGCTCGCGAAGCCTTGAAGTTGGCCGCATCCGTCTGTATTTTCACTAATGATAAAATTTCCGTGGTAGAATTGAAATAGCCAGAAAGAGGTGGTAACCGTGGAGCTGACACCGCAGGAGATTGTCGCTGAACTCGATCGTTATATCATCGGCCAAGAAGAAGCAAAACGGGCCGTCGCCATAGCGCTGCGCAACCGCTATCGGCGCAGGCTGGTGGCACCGGAGCTGCGAGATGAAATCTTACCGAAAAACATCCTTATGATCGGGCCTACAGGCGTGGGGAAAACCGAGATTGCCAGGCGGCTGGCCCGCTTGGCCAAGGCGCCTTTTGTCAAAGTGGAGGCGACCAAATTCACCGAGGTAGGTTACGTGGGCCGCGATGTGGATTCCATAATCCGGGAGTTGGTCGATGGAGCCATCCGCATTATCCAGGCGCAAAAACTAGAAGAAGTAGAAGAACAGGCCAAGGTCCAGGTGGAAGAAAGGTTAGTTGAATTATTGGCACCGGATCCGGCCCAAAAAAGCATCAATCCCATGGAGGCATTATTCGGCCTGGCCGGGCCCGAAAGCCGGGAAACAAAAGCTGCCTCCGGCCAAGAGCTGGCTGCTAAGCGGCAGCGGATTAAGAAGCTTTTGCAGCTGGGGGAATTAGAAGATCAGATCGTCGAGGTCATGGTGGAAAAACAGCATTCGCCCCTTTTAGAGAATGTGCCCGGGATGGGCATGGAGGATCTGGGCATAAATTTCCGGGAAATCCTCGGCGGTTTTCTGCCAAAAAAGATGCAGAAAAAGAAGATGCCCGTGCGCCAGGCAAGAGAAGTCCTTCTGCAAAAAGAGGCAGCCAAGCTTTTGGATATGGAGGCTGTTTTAGCCGAAGCCGCAGCCTTAGCAGAAGAGTCCGGGCTTGTTTTTATCGATGAAATCGATAAAATTGCCGGCGGTACCGGGGGCGGCGGGCCGGACGTTTCCCGAGAAGGCGTCCAGCGCGATATCCTGCCAATCATCGAAGGTTCCACGGTGCTTACCAAGGCGGGCCCGGTGCGCACTGACCACATTCTCTTCATAGCTGCCGGTGCCTTTCATCTGTCCAAGCCGGCGGATTTAATTCCTGAGCTGCAGGGTCGTTTTCCCATCAGGGTTAACCTTAAAACACTGCTGGCAGAGGATTTTGCCAAGATTTTAACCGAGCCGCAAAATTCCCTGACCAAGCAATATACGGCGCTTTTAGCCACGGAGGGCATTGAACTCGATTTCAGGCCGGAAGGCATTGCTGCTATTGCTAAAATTGCCGAAGAAGTCAACAAAACGGCGGAAAACATTGGGGCCCGAAGGCTGCACACAATCTTAGAGCGGCTCTTAGAAGAAGCCAGCTTTGCCGGCAGGGAAATGGCGGGCCCTTTGGTAATCGATGAAGCTTATGTGCAGGAAAGGTTGCGTGAAATTTCACAAGACAGCGATCTATCGAAATACATTTTGTAAGCAAGTTTTAGTGATTTTGGAAAGTCACGATTAATTATTCTATTTTTTTCGAGAAATTACGAGCTAAATAAAGGAAATATAGTGCCTGATAGAGAACTTGTTAAAGAGGAAAGGGGAGCGGGCAAAGGGGCCACTCCCCTCTTTTGCCTTGCTATCTGCAGGATTTTAAGGGTATTTGGAGAAATATAGCGAAAACGCCAATAAATGCCAAGGAGGTGGCAGCGGTAATGTTTAAAACTGTCAATAAGTTAAATGTGGGCTTGGACAAGTCTACTCTGCGCCATTCCGTGCTGAGCAGCAATTTGGCGAACTTTAACACGCCCGGTTTTAAACGTTCGGATGTCCAATCCCATACTAAGTTTGCCGGCGAACTACAAAGAGCTACGGGGCGCTTGGCGGTAACCCATCCCCGGCACTTAACCGCCCGATCCGCCCTGGGAGCAAAGACTGCCCGGTTTTCTGTCGTACAAGATTTAAGCACAAGTATGAGAAATGACGGCAACAACGTCGATCCCGACCGGGAAAGAGTCCTTCTTTTGGAAAACCAAATGTATTACGAGTCTTTAATCGATGCGGTGAGCCGTAAGTTAGGCCAACTGCGCTCGGTTATAACTGAAGGGAGGCGCTAGGTTATGAACGTCTTTAAAGCTTTCCGCATTTCCGCATCCGGCTTAACAGCGGAGCGTTTACGCATGGATACCATTGCGAACAATTTGGCCAACGCCAATACTACCCGTTCTTTGGATGGTGGGCCCTACCGCAGGCAGGTGCCCGTCTTTGCACCTCTTTTAGACCGCTCGCTGCGGGCAGCCGTGCATCCCCTAAGGAAAGGGGCACAAACGCAGGGCGTGCAGGTTTTGGGGATCATCAGCGATCCTGCGCCGCCCCGGATGGTTTACGATCCGCAGCATCCCGATGCCGATGCAGACGGCTATGTGGCCATGCCGAACGTGCATGTGGTGAAAGAAATGGTTGATTTAATTACCGCAACGCGGGCTTATGAGGCCAATGTCGAAGCATTGAATGCGGCCAGGTCCATGGCCCAGAAGGCTTTGGAAATCGGGCGTTAGTTTAAATTTGAAAGAGGGATTTGGCAATGAGAGTTAACTTTGGTACACCTCTACAGGCTCCGCTCACACCGAAGGCCAAAAGTGGGCCGGCAGCCGGGAAAAGCTTCCAGGCTTTTTTGAAAGAGGCCCTGCAGGATGTGAATAAGCTGCAGGCCGAGAGCGATATCGCCTTTGAGAAACTGCTGGACGGCGACATCGAATTTCATGATGCCATGATTATCGCCGAAAAAGCAAATCTAGCACTGCAACTGACAATGGCTGTTCGTACCAAATTACTGGAAGCGTATCAGGAAATTATGCGGATGCAAGTTTAGTGGGCGGGTGAAACCATGACTAATATTTTGGAGTCTATCAAGGAAACCTGGGGGAAATTGTCGCGCCCAATGCAGATCGGTGTGGCCGTCTTTGTCCTAGGTGTTTTTATATCTTTATTACTTCTTGTCTTTTTTAATAAAACGGATTACAGTGTACTTTTTGCCGATTTAAGCCCTGAAGATGCGGGGTCAGTCGTCAATGCCCTGCAAGAGCGTGGCGTGCCTTACCGCCTTACCGAAAGCGGCACGACCGTCTTGGTACCGCAAAACGAGGTGTTTGAAACACGCATTGCCCTTGCCACGGCGGGCATGCCCACAGGGGGAGTGGTCGGTTTTGAGATTTTCAACGCCACCCGCCTGGGGGAAACGGAAGCCGATCGCAACCTGCGCTATCAAAGGGCGCTGCAGGGGGAGTTAACCCGCACCGTCCGCCAAATGGATGAGATCATGGATGCCCGCATACATATCGTTTTACCAAAAAGATCGCTTTTTATCCAAGAAAGCCAAGCTTCGACGGCCACGGTCCTGCTGCAGATCAAACCAGGTGTCAAGCTGACAAAAGGGCAAGTGCACGCTATCGCCAACCTGGTTTCCACAAGTGTGGAAGGTTTAACACCGGAGAACGTGACCATAGTCGATACGCGAGGCAATGTGCTGAATGCCCCCGCAGTGGGCGATTTAAGCGGCGGCTTCCTTTCTGATCGCTTTGAAACGGAATGGATGTATGAAAAACAGCTGGAAGACAGTATCACCGCCATGTTGGAGAGGATTTACGGTTTTGGCAATGTAGTAGTAAGGGTCAGCGCCAGCCTTGATTTCGACCATTTTGAAGAATACAGCGAGGTCTTCTCGCCCGTTACCCGGGATACGGGCTTACCGCGCAGTGAACAACGCTTTGAAGAAAGCTTTCGAGGCACGACCGCTACGGCAGGCGGAGTACCGGGGGTTGATTCCAATGTACCGGGCTATGTCTTTGCTGATCAAGAAGCGGGGAGTTCGGAATACGAGCGCTTTGAAGAAACTATAAACTACGAGCTGAACCGGACAGAAACCCGCCTGCGCGTCACGCCCGGGCAGGTTACTAGCCTCAGCGCCTCTGTTTGGCTGAATGGGGAATACACGGCGGCACAGTTGGCCGCGGTGGAAGAATCTATCAGGCGGGCAGTAGGCTTTCAAACCGAGCGGGGCGACAGCATCTATGTTGCAGGCGTGCCCTTTGAGACAAGCCCATTTCTCACTGAGGTGGCAGTGGAGGAAGCTATAGCGGACGGGGCGGCGCTGTGGTTTGCCGCGGCAGCTATGTTGATAATGATTGCCGGCATAATAATTTATCTCTACGGTAGAAGGCGCCGTGCGGCAGTGGAAGAAATGACTTTCCTCGCCGATATGGAAGTGGCAGCAGACGAAGAAACACCCGTTTTGACACCGGAAGAAAAAGAGCGGCGGACTTTACGCCAAGACATTCAAACACTGGCGAAAGAAAAACCGGAAGAAGTGGCTCTCTTGGTGAAAACTTGGTTGGCCGATGAGTAGGAGGAAATTCGGATGAAATTGCACAGTATGACCGGAAAACAAAAAGCCGCCGTGCTATTGGTATCTTTAGGCCCCGATTTATCCTCAGAAATATTTAAGCATCTCAGGGAAGATGAAATAGAAGAATTGACCCTGGAAATTGCCAGCCTCCGCCGGGTCCAACCTGAGTTAAGCAACAGGGTCATGGAAGAATTCCACGATTTAATGATGGCCAGAGAATATTTGGAGCACGGGGGTATTGAATACGCCCGAGAGCTTTTGGAGAAAGCTTTGGGGCCCGCGAGAGCCCGAGAAATTATTGAACGCTTGACCGCATCGCTCCAGGTTCGGCCGTTTGATTTCGCCCGTAAAACCGATCCAAGCCAGCTTCTGAATTTCATCCAAAACGAACACCCTCAAACTATCGCTTTGATTTTGGCCTACTTACATCCTGAACAAGCGGGAATGATTCTATCATCGCTCCCACCGGAACTGCAGGTGAATGTAGCTAAGCGCTTGGCTCAACTGGATCGGACCACGCCGGAAGTCTTGCAGGAAATAGAAAGTACCTTAGAAGAGCGCCTTTCTGCGTTTGCCGTTGACGATTACACCATGGCGGGCGGCATAGAATCGGCCGTGGATGTATTAAACATGGTGGATCGGGCAACGGAAAAAACTATTATCGACACTTTAGAAGAAGAAGATCCGGAATTGGCGGAGGAAATCCGCAAGCGGATGTTTGTCTTCGAAGATATCATCACTTTGGACGACAGGTCCATCCAAAAAGTTTTGCGCGAAGTGGACTCCCAGGATTTAGCGTTAGCGCTGAAAACCGCCAGCGAGGAAGTTGCCGAAAGGATTTACCGCAACATGTCCAAACGGGCAGGAGAAATGCTGCGCGAAGACATCGAATACATGGGGCCGGCGCGCCTGCGCGATATTGAGGAGACCCAACAACAGATCGTGGCTATTATCCGCCGCTTAGAAGAATCCGGCGAGATAATTATAGCCCGCGGTGGGGAGGATGAGGTGATTGTCTAAAATCATCAAAGCCGCAGAGCTGAAGATTTTGATTCCCAACGAATCCCAAACCGTTATTCCCGCGCCCAAAGCCAAAGATCTGAAAAAGAAAAATACAGGGGGCACTGTTTTGGATGCGGCGAATTTAATGAGCGACGCCCAGGAAAAAGCGGAGAAGATAGTGGCGGAGGCCAAGGAAGAAGCCAAGAAGATTTTGAAAAAAGTGGCGGCGGAGGCGGAAGATCTAAGGCGGGTTGCTCAAGAAGAAGGTTTTCGGGCAGGCCAAAAGGAGGGTTTCGACGCCGGCAGAAAAGAAGTGAATGCCAAAGCGGAGTCCTTTTTGAGCCTTTTGGAACAAACTGTCCATTCAGCCGCCGAAGAAAGGGCAAAAGCATTGGCTATGCTGGAAGAAGACTTTTTAAAGTTCAGCCTCATTCTTGCCGATAAAATAGTGAAGAAAGCTGTCAGCGAAGACGTTAGTTGGCTGCAGCCCCTGTTAGATGAAGGCTTGGCCCGTTTAGGCACTGTCCAACAAATTATTGTCCGCCTTCACCCGGAGGATTATGCCATGACCCAAGAGCGGCAGCGGGAATTTCAATTAGCCAAAAGGGCTGATCTGCAGTTTGAAGTAGACCCCACCGTTACAAGGGGCGGCTGTGTTATCGAATCAGAAAAAGGTGCCATCGACGGCCGCTTGGAAAAAAGGTTGGGTAAATTAGCAGGCCATCTTTTGGAAGTGTTGTACAATGGCGAAGAATAAAGCGGCCAATCCCAGATTGGCACATTATCTAAACCAGCTTGAGCATTTTGATGAAATTATCCCCAGCGGCCGGGTCGTGCAAATTGTCGGTCTGACAATAGAATCAATCGGCCCCATCACAAATATTGGGGATTTATGCTTAATCCAACCGCGGCAAGGGCCACCACTCCCCGCGGAAGTTGTCGGCTTTAGGGATAATAGGGTTCTTTTAATGCCTTTAGGCGAACTGACGGGTGTTGGGCCCGGTAGTTATGTCAATGCTACGGGGCAGCCTCTTAAAATTCCCGTGGGACCCAATTTATTGGGTCGGGTTCTAGACGGTTTAGGCAAACCCATGGACGAAAAAGGACCGATACATGCCAAAAAGCACTACTCGATCAACGGCAGGGTGCCCAAACCCTTGGAACGGCAGAGAATCACCGAGCCTCTGCAGGTTGGCGTTAGGGCCATTGACGGCCTGCTTACCTGCGGGAAAGGCCAGCGCATCGGGGTTTTCTCCGGCAGCGGCGTGGGAAAAAGTACTCTTTTGGGCATGATGGCCCGCAACACGGAAGCTGACATAAACGTGATTGCCCTGATTGGCGAAAGGGGCCGGGAGGTCCGGGAATTTCTAGAAAGGGATTTAGGGCCCAAAGGTTTAAAGCGCTCCGTTGTAGTCGTTGCTACTTCGGATCAACCGGCACTTGTGCGCATTAAAGGCGCCATGGTGGCCACAACTATAGCGGAATATTTCCGCGATCAAGGCCTCGATGTCCTGTTTCTTATGGATTCTGTGACCCGCTTTGCCATAGCCCAAAGAGAAGTGGGCTTGGCAATCGGAGAACCGCCGGCAACCCGCGGTTACACCCCCTCGGTATTTGCCCTTTTACCCCGCCTGCTGGAGCGGACCGGGCCGGGTAAGAAAGGTACCATCACCGGGTTTTACACGGTCTTGGTCGAAGGTGATGATATGAATGAACCGGTTGCGGATACCGTCCGGGGTACTTTGGACGGCCATATAGTTTTGGCCCGCAGCTTAGCCGAGAAGCAGCACTACCCGGCAATTGACATTTTAGCAAGTGTCAGCCGCTTAATGATCGAAGTAAGTTCCGAAAAACACCGAAAGCTGGCCGGTAAGTTCCGCTCCATCTTGGCGGCTTACCGCGATGCGGAAGATTTAATCAACATCGGTGCTTATGCAGAAGGTTCCAACTCGGAAATAGATGAGGCCATCACTCTGTATTCAGGCATCACAGAATTTCTCCGGCAGGGCATCAACGAGGAAAGCGATCTGTCAAAGACGTTGGCAGGCTTGGAACAAGCCTTGACTTCTAATACATAGGGGAGAAGACAATGTTCAAGTTCCGCTTGGAAAAGGTGCTGCGGGTGCATGAAATCAGGGAGGAAAAAAGCAAACACGAATGGGCCTTTCTGGAAAGCAGCGCCCAAAAAGCGCGGGCCCAACTTGCCCAGCTCTTGCAGCATAAAAGCGAGATCATCCAATTCGGCTATGGCCATGCCGATTTTAAGATTCGCGCTTCCATGTACAGCTATTTAAGTGCTTTAGAAAGAAGGATTGAGGCTCAAAACCAAAAAATTAAACTGTGTGAAAAGCGGGCGGCCGAGGCGAAAAAGGCCTGGCTTGAGGCCCGCCAAGAAGAAAAAAAGATAACAACGTTGAAAGAAAAGCATCAGGCAGAATACGTCAAAGAAAAGGAGCGCCGCCAACAGAAAGTTTTGGATGACATGCGCTCGCATTTGAAAAGTGGCTAGGAGGAAATGCTGTGGGCAGATGGTTTTTGGCTTTCGGGCTGTTGACGGCGGCGGTTTTAATCGCCTTTATCATATTATCGGTTTCCGGCGTTATCGATGCGCCAAAACTTTTCTGGCAGCTGGGCTTAAAAAGCAGCCGGCTGCAGCCGCATCTAGAAACCTACTCCAAAGGCCGCGAGGCGGAAGAATGGATAGCAGGAAAATATCAAGAACTGGACGCTGAAAAAGAAGAGTTAGCAGTTTTTGAAAGTGAATTGAAAACAAAACAGGAGCAGCTGGAACAAGAAGCACTGGAGTTGGCTAAGAAAGAAGAGCAGCTGCGCCTGGAAAAGGCGGCCTTTGCCGCTGAGTTGAGCGAAAGGCGCAATGTCCAGCGTTTAGCCGAGATTTACAGAGAAATGCCCGTGGAAAAAGCCGCCGGCATTTTAAAGGAAGCGGAGTTGAATTTGGCACTGGATATTTTATCATGGCTGGACGAACGCGATGCCGCCAATATCTTAAGCGAGCTTCCTACAAACCTCGCAGTCTCGTTAAGCAAACGGCTTGGCGAGGAGGCAGAATAGAAAAGATCAGTGAAAGGGGGTGATGGAAATAATCGGATTTTTAATGCCGCTGCCAAACAGGCCAAGTGAAGAGGTATTTCCCGAACAACAGGTAAACCAAGATGGCTGCGGTACCCAGGGTACAGAATTTGAACTGCTTTTAAAGGCCTTTTTGGGCCAACTGCCCGCAAGAAAAGAGACAACTCAGTTAAACGGGAAAATTGATCTGCCCAAGAAAAGCGAAATAAAAACGGAATTAACGGAGCGGGTAGAAGAAGAAAAGGAAAAAGCAGAGGGAGCAGAAACAGATGCAGTAATTAGCCAAGAAATTAGCCTTGCCGGCCTACCTCAATTTAAAGAGGCGGAGCCTAACACAAAGGCTGGAGCAACGAGCAGTGCAGCAAAAAGTGATACTTTACTCCACCTACCAGCTAAGATCCGGCAGGATGGGCAGCAGGACCGGGGGGAATATGAGGTTTCGGCTGCGCTTTTTAACGAAGATTCAAGCAAACCAGCACGTAAAAAGGATGGGGTTGCAGCAGCACAACCCGCTAAACTTCCGGAACAGGGCCCGGAGGGCGTAAAGCACGCCTCGGTCGAATCAACTACCTTAAACCCAAAGTTTTGGCAGCCGGTTGGCGGTAAAGAAACTTTCAGGCTCAGGGAGGAAAATGCGGCAGCAGAAAGGCCGTTCCTTAAGAGCACAGCTAAAGGATTCAAAACGGTACACCAGAAACTGCCAGAGTCTGCCTTAGGGCCAGATGCCGCAGTAGAAGAAGTTCCGCCGGATTTAGAGTTAAAGACTTTGGATACGCCGCTGGCGGGGCAGTTTAAAACCTGGGAAGAAGCTGATAAACCTTTTAACCCGGCAGACATCTCCGAAAAAAGAGTTTTAAAGAACATTGAAAGCACTTACGATACTGCGGTTGAAAACCCCGCCCAAGAAGAGGAGGTAACTCAAGCCGAAGATCAGCCGCGGGATTTAAAAACAGCGCCGCCTCTAAAAAAGCACAGTTTTGAGATACCGAAGCAGAAAAAAGAAGCAGGCGAGTCAGGCAATGAAACCTCAGGCGGAGTTGAAAAACCGAGGGGGCTTACGGCTAAAGCGCCTAGGACGGCCGCTGATGAACAGCATGCCGTAAACTACAAAGTTGAAGATGAAACAGCGGCTCCTGAATTTACACACGAAACGAACGCACCGCCAGAGAAGTTAGACCCCAGGGAGACACAGGAGTTTTTCCCGAAAATTGTTAAGCAGATTGAATCTTTGGTCAAAGACGAACGGAGTGAGGTCCGCATTCAGCTGAAACCCGACTACCTGGGCGAGATGAAAATCAAAATAGCTCTTGAAAGAGGTCTGATGACTGCAGAATTTGTTGTGGAAAATGAGCGTGTGCGGGAGATCATCGCTGCCAACTTACCTCATTTACGGACAGCACTGCAGAGCCAAGGCGGCAATGTTGCTCAGATGGCAGTCAATGTGGATGTGGGGCAGGAGCATTTACGTGATAACTCGCCTCAACCCCAAGCTGCCAATCCCCACAGGATAACTTCTGCGGGCAAGGTTCAATTTGGCGGCAAAAATTCAAAAGCCCAAGCTAAAACAAGCCCTTGGCATCAAGTAGATTTACGAGCGTAGGGAGGTGACTTAATGTATTTTAATCCTGTTGGCACTGTCCAGGATATAATCCACGGGCGGGAAACGGGGGAAAAAACAAGAGACCCCAGTGCTTTGGGAAAAGATCAATTTTTGAAACTTTTGATTACACAGCTGAAGCACCAAGATCCAATTAATCCTGTGGAAGATAAAGAATTTATTGCCCAGCTGGCCCAGTTCAGCAGTTTAGAACAGATGCAGAATCTAAACACCAATTTAAATGACATGATGCTTGCTCAGCAAAAGCTAACTGCTTTAGGCCAGGCAACTCAGATGATCGGCCAACAAGTTGAACTGCAGACCAAAAAAGGAGAACAACTCTTTGGTAACGTTACAGGAGTTCAATTCAAAGACGGCTGGCCGCAAATTATAGTTGACGGCAAGTTATTTGACTTCAGCGAAGTTGTCGCCATAAGGGAGGGAAAGAAAGATGAGTGAACAGTTTAAAATTCCACGGGGGCTGCCCATTAGGCCTGTTGAACCGCGGCGCACCCCAACTCCCCAACGCACAAAGCGGGCGCAATTTGCAGAAGTTTTAGATGCTAAACTGCAGGAAAGTTCTTTAAAGTTTTCTGCCCACGCCACAAGGCGCCTGCAGGCCAGAAAGATCAATTTAAGCAAAGAGCAGCTCAACGTACTGGAAGAAGCTGTCGAAAAAGTTCGAGCCAAAGGCGGTAGAGAATCTTTGATTCTGCTCGATGACATAGCTTTAGTCGTCAGTGTCGCTAATCGAACCGTAATTACGGCTATCAACGGCGAGATGTTGAAGGATAACGTCTTTACCCAAATTGACAGCGCAGTGATTACCTAAATTACGGGGCCGGACCTTTTAGGAGGCCCTCCACCCACTGAATGATTGATGTGGGAATCAAAGGAGGAATTAGATTATGATGCGCTCTATGTTCGCCGGTGTTTCGGGTTTAAAAACCCACCAAACCAGGATGGATATCATCGGCAACAATATTGCGAATGTCAACACCGCGGGTTACAAATCATCCCGCGCCACGTTCCAAGAAATGCTCAGCCAAACGATCAGGGCGGCTTCTGCCCCCACCGAAACCAGAGGGGGGACTAACCCGCACCAAGTAGGTTTAGGTGTTTCGTTAGGCTCCATTGATATCAAACACACGCAGGGCAACACCCAATCGACAGGTTACGTTACGGATTTGGCCATTGAAGGCGATGGATTCTTCGTTTTAGGCCACGGCGCCAACAGGCAGTACACCAGGGCCGGCATATTTGGCTTGGACAACGGTACAGAAGGCAACTTTGTCTCTTTAGTCAACGGGGAGCGGGTCTTAGGTTACAAAGCTGATAGGGACGGCAAGATCGATCCCCACGCTTCTTTGGAACCGCTCTACATTTCCGCGGCTGACACCATCAGCCCCCGGGCTACCAGCGAAGTCATCTTCGCCGGTAACTTGGACAACCGTTTCGCCATAGGCGATGAAGTCCGCCGCTCAGTCCAGCTTTTTGACTCCCGCGGCCGTGAACAAACCATTGTCGTCGACTTTGAAAAAGAGGAAGGCAATAACTGGCGATGGGATGCCAATTGGCTTTTAATCAGCAACGGCTTACCGTTGGATGCTTCGCCGTTTGAGAATAATATAGAATATATGGTATACAATGGAAAAATTTATAAAAAAGAAGACATGGAGATGAATAATGATAACTGGCTGCCAAAGTCAGGCGCCAACATCGTTGCCCAAAGCAATGATAACCGCATTTGGACTGATCCCACCGATGAAGATAAATTTAGATTTGAATTTGAAACTGCACTGAAAGACGGCGCTGAACTGCTTGCTTCTGTCAGCGAAGGCGAAATCTTTTTGACCAGTGAGTATTCTTTAACCGATCAGGCGGCTAATAGGCTTATTAGATTCAACCGAGACGGCAGTTACAGCGGTGTAGAACATAACATGGTAAGCCTTGCCCCAGAAAACGCCGAACAAATGACGATAACCCTCGATTTCAGCGGGTTTACTCAGTACGCTGATGCTTTTACGGGTAAGTTTATGTATCAAAACGGCTATGCCAACGGGGCGTTGGAAAGCTATGCGATTGATCAAAGAGGGACCATCGTCGGCAGTTTCTCCAACGGTTTGACCAGGGCTTTAGGCCAAGTGGCCTTAGCCAGGTTTACAAACCCCGCGGGGCTGGAAAGATCCGGATCCACCATGTTTGTGGAAACGGCGAACTCGGGAACCGCTCAAATAGGTGCACCGGGCACCTCCGGCTACGGAGTAATTTCACCCAGCGCCCTTGAGATGTCCAATGTTGATTTAAGTGAGGAGTTTACCGATATGATTGTCACTCAAAGAGGGTTTCAGGCTAACTCCAGAATTATTACATCTTCTGACGAAATGCTGCAGGAATTGGTGAACTTGAAGCGATAAACTAAAGGGGCCGTCCAGCGGCCCCCTAGTCTACAAATGGAAACGGAGTGCAAGGAAATGGATCTAGCAACACTATTGGGAATAATCCTGGGTACAGTGCTTTTGCTAGGGGCGATTATTATGGAAGGGGACGTCTCCATGTTCTGGAGCTTCTCCAGTGTCTTAATCGTCTTCGGCGGTACCTTTGCCTCGATCATGATCAACTTTTCCATGAGCCAGGTTCTCAGCGTGTTTCCCCTGTTAAGAGTGGCTTTTTCACAAAAAAAGATCGATAGTGTCCAGGTGATCAATACTTTAGTGGAGTTTGCAGAAAGTTCCCGCCGAGAAGGGTTATTGGCACTGGAGGAAAAAGCCCAGGCCCTTAACGAGCCATTTTTAGAAAAAGGGATCCAATTGGTTGTTGACGGAACGGACGCAGAGTTGGTGCGGAGCATCCTGGAGATTGAACTTGCCTTCCTGGAAGAGCGCCATCGTTTGGGCCAAAGTGTTTTTCAGCAAATGGGCGCTTTAGCACCCGCTTTCGGTATGATTGGTACTTTAATCGGCTTGATTCAAATGTTAGGCGATTTAAGCGATCCGGATCAAATCGGCGTAGGCATGGCAGTAGCACTGATCACCACTTTATACGGAGCCGTAGCCGCCAACCTGATTTTCCTGCCGATAGCCGGCAAACTGAGAATTAAAAGTGAAGAAGAAGTGTTAATCAAGCAGGTCATGATCGAAGGTATCCTTTCTATTCAAGCGGGTGAAAATCCGCGCATCGTGGAAGAAAAGCTTAAATCTTTCTTGTCGCCTTATGAAAGAGAGTTCTCCGGCCGAGATGCGGCAGAAAGGGGCACCTCTATCGAAGGGGTGACGGCGGATGCATAGAAGAAAGCGCGAAGAGCCTTCCATGACCGGTGGTTGGCTTACAACTTATGCCGATATGGTCACTTTGCTTTTAACGTTTTTCGTCCTGTTATTCTCCTTTTCATCAGTGGATACGGCGCGCTTTGCCGCCATCATTTCCGCCTTCCAAGGTTACTTCGGCGTCTTGGAGGGAGGGTTAATTTTACGGGAAGAACAGCCTGTACCTTTACCCTTTGAAAGCTCGGAACTGGCCAGGCAGCAGCTGATGCAGCTGTATGAAGAGCTGACAGAATTTATAGAGGGGGAGGGGTTGGGCGGCGTTCACCTGGAATTGGAAGAACGGGGGTTAACGATCCGCTTTGCTGATCAGGTCTTCTTCGATCTTGGAGAAGCGGTCCTTAAACCGGAAGCGGTTCAGATTTTGAAAAACATTACTCCCATTTTAGCTGACCTGCCCAATCCTTTAAGAGTGGAAGGCCACACCGATGATTGGCCCATCCAAACTGCCAGGTTTCCATCTAACTGGGAATTAAGCTTACATAGGGCAACCAATGTCGTTAGGTACCTGATCGAGGAACAAGGATTGGACGCCAAGAAATTATCAGCGGCAGGTTATTCTGAATACAGGCCGATTAAACCTAATGATACGGCGGAAAACCGGGCTTTAAACCGCCGCGTCGATATAGTAATTATGAGCATAGACCTTTGGGATCATGAACCCAATTAACTGACAAGGAGGGACTTTCATGGCAAGAAAAGTTGAAGTAGATCTAAGGCTTTTAATAGTTGCCGCAGCATTTTTGATTTTGGCAGCCGTGGGCAGCGCCTTTGTAACGGTTCTTATGGTGCGCAGCGGGGCGGAGGCAAGGCAGGATTCTCCGGCGGCTGACACGGCTGCTAAAAGGGAGATCGGTCCCACCAGTGAAATTGGGGAATTCATCCTTAATTTGTCATCAAAAAGTGGACAACCCCGCTTTATTAAAACCGATATCGTCTTAGAAACTAAAGACAGAAGGACAATCAGTGAATTGGAAAAAAGAGAACCGCAAATCCGCGATAGAATTATCACTTTGATCCGCTCTAAAACGGGGGAGGAGCTGAACAACGCAGCGGGGCAGGAACTCTTGCGTTTGGATATTAAAAATTCACTCAATGATTTACTGCTGAAGGGCGAAGTCACCAACGTGTTTTTCGTGGATTTTATTATCCAATAGGAAGTGGAGAAAGGAGCCGCTATGGGCAGCCATATTTTATCACCTGATGAAATCGATGCACTACTGCGGGCCGGCAGGCCTGAAGCATCCCAGCAGGGCCTGCTTCAGGTTTTGACAATTAGTGCCCAAGGGATGGTAGGGCCCCTGCAGGAAATGATCAAACGGCCCGTTAAAATTGAAGGCCCCTATGTGGAAAGCCTGGAGCACACCTTAGATCAGGTCATCAGCGAAGAAAGCTATGTCGTCCCGGCTGACCTGGGCCAAGGTGAATTATTCGCGTTCATCTCCCGGGCGGATGCCAAAAGATTTTCAGAAGAAATTGGCAGAAGTGCCGGCGCCGCGGTTTTAATCTTAAGCCAAACTTGGCTGGAAAAGCTCGCCGGAGCTGTAAGCAGCGTGTTAAAGCAGGAGGCGCCCTTAAGGCTTTTTCAGGCCCGGGAATTGACTCTGCCCGAACTTGCTGCACTGCCTGTGGAAAGCGGTACAGTCTTGATCCGCCACCTTTTGCGCTGGAATCAGACAGGATTGGAATTAAACCTGCTGTGGCGAGACGGCAGTACATTTCAG
>JBHGWS010000014.1:0-6781 GCA_041936745.1 Candidatus Darwinibacter acetoxidans | reverse complement strand
TATCATTTGTCAAGCGTACTCAAAAAAGAGCGGGGATTCCCCGCTCGAAGTATTACCTACGTAGGCCGAGTTCGTTGATTAGGCTGCGGTAACGCTCAATATCTTTTTTGGAAAGATAATTTAACAGGCCGCGCCTCTGCCCGATCATCTTATAAAGGCCCCTTCTGGAATGATGGTCATTTTTGTGTACCTTAAGATGTTCGGTCAGCTCCTGGATGCGTTTAGTAAGAATGGCAACCTGAACCTCGGGGGACCCGGTATCACTTTCATGCCGGCTGAACTGTTCAATGATTTCCGCTTTTGAATCTTGTGAAATCAAGACTTCACCTCCATTTTATTAAAAACACCGCTTCCCAAGAGAAACGCTGGAGAAACGTATCTCCTAGAAAAGGGCTTCTAGGTGTTATCTTAACACAACTTTGGAACCTTGTAAATGAAATTCGGTTAACAGTGTGCGGGCCAGGCTCACATCAGCTTCAATTTGTTTCTGCAGTTTTGCCGCGGTGGGGAAGCTTTCTATAGCCCGCAGCCTTTTTAGGAATTGCAGCTCCATTTTCTGTCCGTACAGATCGCCTGTAAAATCCAAAAGAAATGTTTCTATCGTTTGGACCTTGCCTCGGAAGGTAGGGTTTTTACCGATGGAAGTGACCGCGGGAGAACTCTCGCCCCCGGGTAAGATGCCTATCGTGAGGTAGACTCCTTCTTTAGGCAGTAATATTCCCGGCTCGATTTCTAAATTAGCGGTGGGAAAACCCAAGCGGCGGCCCCTGCCGGCGCCGTGGACCACTTTTCCCAGGTAGCAGGGGTAATAACCGAGCAGCGCGGCGGCTTTTTCAATTTCACCGCGGCTGATTAACTGCCTAATTGCCGTGCTGCTGATCATCTCTTGGCCGTTAGATTTAACGGGGTCGACTATGGTAACTTGAAATCCCAGCCGTTCCCCCATCTTTTTCAGCAGTTGGGGGTTCCCGGCACGTTTTTTGCCGAAGCGAAAATCCAAACCGCAGATAACGTGTTCTGTCCGCAGCTCTTGCAGGAGGATTCCCGCAACAAAATCTTCAGCGGCAAGGGAGCTGAGTTTGTGGTCAAAACGGAGCCAAGCGATCTCATCGATACCGCAGCGGCGGATTAAAGCCATCTTTTGCTGAAAGGAAATTAGAAGGCGCTTTTCGCCTCGGAAATACTGCTGCGGCGGTACATCGAAAGTCAAGGCAGCACTGGTGCCGCCTTTCGGTTTGAGGGCGACGGCATTTTTTAAAAGCTGGCGGTGCCCCAAATGGACACCGTCGAAAGTGCCGATGGCAACGCTGCGTGCCGTACTTTTTTGTTTATTAACCCAATTTATATCCAAAGCCTATCCCTCCATAAAAACCCGGAAAGGTTGGCAGATCAACTGCTCATGTTTTTTTATTTCAGCTAAAGCGAGAACTTGGCCGTCAATGCTCATTAAAATTACATCGTCACCTACCGTTAAAGGCGAAGGCACGTCCAAAAGATCAGCGGCCAAAATGTAATTGCCGTGTTTAATGCGGGGTTCTACTAAAGGGTTTACTTTCACTTGTGTCCAACCGGGTAGTCCCGCTTCCAGGGGCAGCAAGAATCGGAGGTCGCCTTGCCCGGCCAAGGCGGCGATTTCTTCCAGCGTGAAGGCTTCTCTGCTGGAAAAAGGCCCGCTGGCTGTCCGGCTTAAAAAAGACATATGGGCGCCAACGCCCAAAGCTCTGCCGATATCGTGGCACAGTGTCCGAATATAAGTGCCCTTGGAACAGACTATCTTTAAAAGCACCCGGCTGCCGAAGGCTAGATTTTCCCGCTCTTCATTCCAAATTCGTTGGATATTCAAGGAATAGATTTGAACCTGCCTTGCTTTTCTGGCAACTTCAATCCCTTTGCGGTCAAGCTCGTAGAGTTTTTTCCCGCCGTGGCGCACGGCGGAGGCCATGGGCGGCACCTGTTCTATGCTGCCTTGAAAAGCGGCGGCCGCTTCCGCAAACTGCTGCGGCGTGATCTCGAAATCCGTGTTCAGCTCGATCGTTTTCCCCGCGGCATCTTGGCTTGCGGTTGCGATACCTAAAGTTAGTTCAGCGACATAAGTTTTCTCGTACTCCACTAAAAACTGGGAAAGCCTTGTGGCACTGCCCACAACCAACGGCAGCACGCCGCCGGCACCGGGATCCAAAGTGCCAGTATGCCCAATGCGCCTGATGCCCAATTGGCGCCGGAGAAAACTTACAACCTGGTGAGAACTCATTCCCGGCGGTTTGAGTACGTTAACAATTCCGTTCATTGATCTCTCCTGTAAGCAAATATTCTTCCGCCTGTTCCACAACTTGAGGGGCAATTTCTGCAAGGTCGCCTGCAAAAGCCGCTCCTGCGGCAAGTTTATGCCCCCCGCCCCCAAAATGGCGGGCTAAACGGCCCACATCTACCTCGTTTGCCCTTAAGCTTAACCGGATTTTCCCCGGGGCAGTTTCCCGCAGCACCATGGTTATTTCCGCCGAATCGACCATGCGGGCATAATTAATCAGCTGATCACTTGCCTGTGGGTCAGCGCCGAATTTTTTAAAATCGGCATAACTTAAGGCGGCCCAAACCAGGCGCCCTTTTGCGGCAAGCTTTAAGTTGGTGAGGGTAAAACCCAACAACTGCAAAAAACTGAACGGCAGGGAAGAAAAGATTTCCCTGGCCAGAGGTGCCGGTTTAACGCCGTAACCTAAAAGTTCGGCCGCAATTTGCAAGACTTCCCCAGTGGTGTTGGCATGGCGAAAACCGCCCGTATCTCCCACAATTCCACCATACAGGGCGGTCGCAATGTTTAAATTAAAATCAACGCCTAAAGAATGTAAAATGCGGTAGACGATAATGCTGGTGGCGGCTTCTTTAGGGTCAACATAAACTACGCTGCCTTGGCCGCGCCCTCTTTCGTGGTGATCAATGTTGATCAAACAGCCCGCTTTTTTAACACCCGGGGCAATAGCCCCTGTGCGGTGCGGCTCGCAGTCGAGCACGATTACGCAGGCTTCGCCCGGGTCAAAGAGGGTTCCGTCACTGACACGCTCAATCAATTCCAAGCCGGGCCAGCTGAGATTGGCCGGGATGGGATCGCCGCTGACCATGCGGCATGTTTTGCCGATTTTAGACAGGCCGAAATAAAGGCCCAGCATAGAGCCTAGGCTGTCGGGATCGGGGTTTTCATGGCCGCATATAATATAATTATCGTTTTGCGCTAAAAACTCCGCCACCTCGCCTAACGTATTCATTATTCAGTCTCGCCGCCTTCGGGATTTGATTTATTTATCGTTTTTAACAGGGCACTGATTCTGGCCCCCTGCTCCAGGGAAGGATCGAAGTGAAAGCTGATTTCCGGTACGTGACGCACCCTGATTCTTTTGGCCAATTCGGAACGGATAAACCCTTTTGCCCTGTCTAAGGCCTGCAAATTGGTTTCTTTTTGTTTTTCATCTCCCAACATACTGAAATATATTTTAGCAAAAGACAAATCGCCTGAGACTTCAACATCGGTAATGCTGATCATGCCCAGCCTGGGATCTTTGACATCCTCTGTAATAATAAAGCTGACTTCTCTTCTGATTTCTTCGGCCACTCTAAGATGACGTTCATTCATTTTTATCACCATCAATTTCCGTTTTTAACGGCTGATATTTCCAGTCTGCCTGGAGCAGGCCCTAAAGGGTACGGGCCACTTTTTTCATAATAAAGGCCTCGATGACGTCCCCTTCTTTGATATCATTGAAACGCTCAATGCCGATCCCGCATTCGTAGCCGTGGACCACTTCCCTCACATCGTCTTTAAAACGCTTCAAAGAGGCAATTTTACCCTCATGCACTATCACATTATCCCGCAGAAGGCGCACTTGCGAAACCCGCGTGACTTTCCCTTCCGTCACATAGCAGCCGGCCACAACGCCCCCCGGTATTTTGAAAATTTCCCGGATTTCGGCTCGGCCCAAAAGCTCTTCTTTGTATTCCGGATCGAGCAGGCCTGCCATTGCCGCTTTCACATCATCCAGTAAATTATAAATAATTCGATAGACGCGAATATCAACTCCGTCTCTTTCCGCCGCCTTCCTGGCGTTCGGTTCGGGCCGGACGTTGAAACCGATAATAATGGCATTGGAAGCAGAAGCCAATAAGATGTCCGATTCGGAAATGGCGCCTACTGCCTGGTGGATTACTTTGACGCGTACCTCATCTGTGGACAATTTCTCTAAAGAAGAGCGTACCGCTTCCGCCGAGCCGTGGACGTCAGCTTTAATGACCAAGTTCAGCTCTTTTACTTCACCTTCCTGGATTCTTTCAAAAAGATCGTCCAAGGTGACGCGGCTGAATCTGCTTAAATCGCGCTCCCTCTGCTTTTCCTGTTGAATGGCAGCAACCTGCCGGGCGGTCTGTTCGTCTTTAACGACCACAAAGGGATCGCCTGCTTCGGGCACCCCGCTGATTCCCAGTACCTCCACAGGTGAAGCGGGTCCCGCCTCCTGGACGTTATTGCCTTTATCATTGATCATTGCCCTGACTTTTCCGCAGACGTTGCCCACAGCAAAAGCATCTCCCACCCTTAAGGTCCCTTGGGAGATCAAAACAGTGGCGACCGCGCCGCGGCCTTTATCCAATTGGGCGTCAATGACTGTGCCGCGCGCCGGGCAGTCCGGATTCGCCTGCAGTTCTTCAACTTCGGCGACCAGCAGAATCATCTCCAACAGCTCATCGATTCCCTCGCCGCGCAGAGCGGAAACGTTGACAGCGATGGTATCGCCGCCCCATTCTTCCACGACCAATTCATATTCCGTTAATTCTTGCTTGACCCGCTCAGGGTTGGCGGCCTCTAAATCTATTTTGTTAATGGCCACAATTATGGGTACCCCGGCCGCTTTGGCATGGTTGATCGCCTCGACCGTCTGGGGCATAACCCCATCATTGGCTGCCACGACTAATACCGCTATATCGGTGACGCCTGCGCCCCTAGAGCGCATGGCGGTGAATGCTTCGTGGCCCGGTGTGTCTAAGAAAGTAATAAGTTTTTCATTGTATTCAACCTGGTAAGCACCGATATGCTGCGTGATGCCGCCTGCTTCGCTTGCCGTGACTTTAGTTTCCCTGATGGAATCCAAAAGAGTTGTTTTACCGTGATCTACATGCCCCATAATCGTCACAACGGGCGGCCTCGGTTTCTGCAGCGCCGGATCATCGCAGATCTCCTCTTCAAAAATTTGCTCCGCTAAATCCCGCTCCGGCCTTGCTTGCGCGCCGAATTCGGCCGCGATCAAGGCGGCGATGTCGTAATCGACACTCTGGCCTAAAGAAGCCATGACGCCGATTTTCATCAGCCCTTTAATTACTTCTGTACCGGCCACATCGAGTTTTTGGGCTAAATCGCGGACAGAAATATTTTCAGGGATGCTGATGAATCTTTCAGGCGCCGCTTTAGGCTTTTTTGCCGCTTTGGGCCTGCTTTTTTTCTTCGGTGCAGTGGTTTTCTCGGCCCTTTCTTTCTTATCTCGTTTTTTGATTTTTTCCGGCCGCAGAGTCTCCACTCGATCATTGGCGAAATCTTCTTCCGCCGGCGCGAAATGCTCCCGCACCATCTCGGCGATGTCGTGTTCAATAGAACTCATATGATTGCCTACGTCGGCTCCTAAATCGTTTAAAAATTCAACTAATTCCTTGCTGGCTAAATCCAGTTCTTTCGCCAACTGGTAGATTCTTATTTTTTTCATCAGCATCACTCCTAATTTTTCTCCTGCACTGACTCCCTAATGCGGGTTTGAATCACGTTGGCAAAATTTTGATCTAAAATACCTAAGACTGATCGGGGTGATTTGCCAATAGCTTGGCCTAATTCGTCTTTCCTTCCGAAAACGCAGTATTTAACATTATTTTTTTGAGCCAGTGATCTAAACTTAGACAGCGTATTTGCAGAAGCATCGGCGGCGATAACAAGCAGGCTGACTTTGTTTCTGCCCAGCGCCGCTTGTGTCCCCCCTTCGCCGGAAGCTACTCTGCCGGCCCGTTGGGCCAAACCGAAATAACTATAAATTTTCTTCATCTAAAACCCTCTTAAGATCGACCAAAACTTCCGGGCTGATCTTAACCTTTAAAGCCCGCTCCAGCTGGCGCCCCTGCACACTTTTTTCCAAGCAGTCCTGTAAAGGGCAGATATAAGCACCCCTGCCGGATTTCTTGCCTGTTGGGTCTATAGTGACTTCCCCGTCGGGGCTGCGCACAACGCGGATCAGTTCATTCTTAGGCCGAGAAGTGCGACAGCCGACGCATCTACGCATAGGGATATGTTTTCTCCGCATCAAATCACCTATTTTTTCTCCTCGAATTTAAAATCTATGGAATCAAGTTGGGATAAATCGGTAATAACTTTCTCTTTCTTCTTCTCCTTCTCCTTTTCGGTTTCCTGTTTATTTTGAGCGGCTTCTTCCGCCGCCTCCGATTCGCTTTCGGTGGCGATGGCGCCGAAGCGCTCCTGCCAACTCTTACGCTTAGCTATATTCGTCAGGCCGGCCAAGTCCGCTTCGCTGATTTCAGCGAGGGCAGGTTCCGGCGATTCAACTTTTTCTGCCTCGGCAGCTGTGATCGGCTCTTCCACTTCCGCCGGCTCTTCCATTTCTGCCGGTTTTTCAACTTCCGCCTCTTCTTCAACCGGCTCCGGTTGGGCGGCAAAGAAGTCTTCTGCCTGTTCCAAGCTTTTAATATCGATCTTCCAGCCAGTCAATCTGGCTGCCAGGCGGGCATTTTGCCCCTCTTTACC
>JBHGWS010000013.1:0-17189 GCA_041936745.1 Candidatus Darwinibacter acetoxidans | reverse complement strand
GGTACTAATTGGTCGAGGGCTTGACCTACTACAATGACTTAAGGATTCAAGCTTTGAGGAATAAGTTTACGTTGTGCAGTTTTGAATGTTCATCTTTGATGTCTCAGCTTTGAGTGGAGTTTTGCGAAGCAAATACTCCAGGAGCTTGAGACAAGGCTGGATAACTTAATTGAATAAGAAAATGTGGTCTCAAGATCAAGTCTCAAGATCAATTCTTCTTGGTGGCAAAAGCGAAGGGGGTCCACCTGTTCCCATCCCGAACACAGTAGTTAAGCCCTTCAGCGGTGATGGTACTGCTAACATCTCGTAGTGGGAGAGTAACTCGCTGCCAAGATTATTTTTCCTCTTGTGCGGTGCTGCTAATTCAAATTCGGTGCCGCACTGGAGACTTTTCGCTCCTCGGTAGCTCAATGGCAGAGCATTCGGCTGTTAACCGAAGGGTTGTTGGTTCGAGTCCAACCCGGGGAGCCATTATTAATTAAGACACCTGATAAGTGAAAAGCAAGGTGTCTTTTTTAGTACCCATATTTATTACTCGCAGTAGCACTAAAGAGGCGGGCGGCTTAAGTGGGCTTTTTATTTTGACAATGAAAGCAGTTTGTGAGACAATTATTGCAACAGAAAAATCCAAAAATCCCGAAAGGGTGAGTAACGGATCTAGAGTGTACGCCGGGATGAGCTGTGCCGCCTTTTTCAATTTTTGGAAGAGGCTTTTTATATTAAACGGAAAATTGTCCGGCAAGAGCAACGGAGGGCTCTAATGCAAAATACTTTTTTACCGGTAGGGTGCTTCGTTTACGAACAATCCACATCTAAAATTCGGTAAAAGTTGGAGAATTGTTGTTTAAGAAGAATTGGTGGTTAAACTAGGAATCGTTTAAGTTAGGGACCAAGGAAATCCCGGCGTTGCCCGGAGCCATACAGAAGAAGTGAAAAAATCCTGGGAGGGGATCAAATGTTCCGTAACCTGAAGCTATCGATGAAATTGACGGTTGGTTTTGCCCTTGTGCTTTTAATAAGTACCGTAGTGACTGTAGTGGGCATAGGTTATATGAATCAAATTGCTGATTCCACAAGGCAGATGTATGAACATCCTTACGCAGTACATACCGAAATTCTAAGGGTTCAAGGGAATGTTATCGACATTGATCGGACTTTAGCCAGGATTCTGGTAGCCACGGATGTAGAACTACTGGCGGAAAACGTGGCGACCATAGATGAGCTTGAGCAGGATATTATTGCTACTTTCGACGTTATCAAGGAACTAGCTTTGGGCGAACACGAACTATTGGATACTGCGTTAACTGCAATCTTAGATTGGAAAGAGATCAGAGATGAGATCATCCGGTATCGGGAAATCGGTTTAAGGGATTTAGCCTTTAACTCTGATGTGGAAGAGAACGCGCCGCATATTGAATTAATCGAAGGCCATATTCAAGAAATTGTACGTGCCGCCCAGGCTTCGGCGGCAGATTTTAACGAGGCCGCCAGCCGCGATGCAGGTGAGGCTCGCAACCTAGTCTTGATTCTTCTAGGTTTGTCTTATGTTGTAGCCATCGCGGTAGTGTATGTGATTACCAGGGGTATCACAAGGCCTGTGAACCGTTTGCTTTCTTTTGCCCAGGAAATTAGCCAAGGGAATCTGGCTGTGGACGATGTGGATTACAAAAGCCGGGATGAAATAGGGCTTTTAACCGAAGCTTTGAATGGGATGCGCATCGGGCTTCGGGAGATGGCCGCGGGTGTGATTGAAGCCGTGAACATTGTAAGCCGATCGGCGCAGGAAATGTCCGCGGGAGCACAACAAACTAGTGCCTCCGTGGAGGAATTAGCCAGTACTGCGAATCACTTTGCCGGCGCCGTTGACCGCTTAAGCGGCAATGCCCAAGATATGGCAGATTCGGCGCTTAAAACCAGTGATTTATCCGTCGAAGGTGCTCACCAGATCGAAAGAACAGTTCAGACCATGAATGATATCAACGAAGAGGTCAATCTTTTGGCAGCCGAGATTAGGGATTTGGGCCGGCAGTCAGAAGAAATCGGCCAAATTGTCACTTTAATTACGGGAATTGCGGATCAAACCAATCTGTTAGCCCTGAATGCAGCTATCGAGGCAGCTCGAGCCGGGGAACAAGGTAGGGGTTTCGCAGTTGTGGCCGAAGAAGTACGAAAACTTGCTGAGCAATCTGCGCAAGCGGCGGGGGAAATCACTCACTTATTACAACAAATTGGTGCTTCAGCACTAAACTCTGTAGAGCGGGCTGATGTCGCAGCAGAGAAAGTACAAGTAGGTATGGACGTAGTAACCCAAAGCGGGGAGATGTTTAGAAGCATCGCTGATATTATAGAAGTGGTTGTGCGAGAAATTGACGAAGTGACGTCAGAGACTCAAAGATTAGCCGCTGGTGCTCAAGAGATGGGGGCTACAACTGAGGAACAGTCTGCCTCAACAGAACAAATGGCGGCCTCGGCTGTAGAAGTCTCTGAGGCGGCGGAAGAGGTTACACGGCAAATGAGCAGGTTCAGGCTTTAATCAATAAGATAAAATGGTGGCTAAAGATTTTTGCGGGCCTACACGCGAAATCAAGTGGCAATCTGGGGAAACCGCTTACAACCCGTCCCGAATAATTAAGGCCCTCAGCGGAATAATTCGCGAATATCCCACATGCTGCCAAGATAAATAAATTATCTCCTGTGCAGTACCTTTTATTAAATTCGGTGCCGCACGGGAGATTTTTCGTTCTTTGCAGTTCAAGGGCAGAGAAGGCTGGAGAGTCAAACCTGCAACCTTTTAGATACCCGCAAGGGTGTCTTTTCTTGTTATAAAAAAGTAAAAGGCTTTCCTGATCCGCCAAAGAAGTAATTAATAACGGAGGTGGGAGCAGGATGGCAAGGAAAGCTAAAGACCTGGTACTGGCGCAGCTGAAATATGATCGCTTTTGGGCCTATCTTGAATTAAAAAACGACCCCGCTTTTCCGTACATGAGCAGGGAAGAAATAGCGGGGTATATTGACGGTGCCTTAAAATTCAGCCGTGATCGAGTGCAGCCTTATCTCGGTAAGGAGATATCAAGGCTTGCTGCGGACCTGGGTGTGACAATCCGCTGTGAAGAATTGGGTCAGAAAGTCCGTGCCTATTATTCCCGCCGCGTCATTTTTATCAACAGCCGAGCTTTGGAAGAAATGGCCGCTAAACTTTCCTACCTCCCTTTTTCCCTGTATCAATTCAAAAAAGCCACCATTGCCCACGAACTTTTCCACCACCTGGAAGAGGTAAAGTGGGGCTACGTTGACCAATGCTTTCCTCCCGTAATTAAACTGGGGAGGCTGTTCTCCCGGCGTTTTCGGGTGCGTGCTTTACGGGAAATTGCCGCACACCGCTTCGCCAAGGAACTCAGCCAGCTTCCCTGCCTGCCAAATGCCTTCGATTGGCTCATCTTTTGTGCCGAAAATCCCAAATCCCACCGGCAGCTTTACAATAATCTATCGGATGTTTGGAAAACATTTCGAAAAAAATAAGTTTAAGAAGGAGAATCTATCGTTCCGTCGAAACAATTATAGGGACTTAATTAACATACTAAATTTAGTTTGTAAAAATAGGAGGGCATCTAGTTGCGATCTCGACGCGTCTCGCATTACGACCAAGTGCGAGTGACAAACCAAAGCAAAATATTGCGGATTTTAGGGAAAACCCCTTCTACCAGAAGAGAGTTGGCCAAAATAACCGGGTTGAGCCCGGCAGCGGTGACCAATCTTACCAGGGAACTAATTGGTTTAGGCCTGGTTAAAGAAACCGACCGCCTGGAATCGGTCGGCGGCAGGCCGCCCATTTTATTAGAATTCAACCCCGATGCAGGCAGAGTTATCGGTGTGGGGCTTTCCCGCACCAAACTGCAGGCGGCTTTGGTGAATTTGGGGGGCGAAGCGCATGGGCTTTTAGAAAGGACCTTACCTTCCCAATCGCCTGAAGTTGTTACAGAATGCATAGCCGCGGCGGTACGGGAAATCTGTGACAAGTTTTCAACAGATCTTAATGAACTCGTAGGCATCGGCGTGGCCGTACCCGGTATTGTTGACGACAAGAAAGGGCTAGTGCGCTTAAGCACAGTGCTGGATTGGCGCCAAGTCCATTTGGGAGAAGACCTAGAGAATATTTTAGGCGTCCCTGTCAGTGTGCAGCGAAACGGGAATGCAGCCGCTCTGGCAGAGTCGTTTTTCGGTTCCGACGAACTTCTGCCGGAACTACTTTACATACACTTAGGCGACGGGATTGGTGCCGGTATCATCTTCGACGGCCGGATTTATTCGGGCAGGAGCGGCCGGGCGGGAGAGATCGGCCATAACATAGTTGACCCGCACGGGCCTTTATGCTTGTGCGGCAACAGAGGCTGTTTGGAGGCGGTAGCCTCGGGCCGAGCTCTTGTTAAACAGGCCCAAGACTTAGCGGCAGAAGGGAAATGTCCCGCCCTGCAGCGGGCTTTCCACCGTTCTGAGCTGACCTGTTTGAAAGTAATCGAGGCTGCCAAAAAAGGCGATCCGGCCTGCCGGAAATTCTTAAATACCGCCGGTAATTATATTGGGCAGGCAATTGCAAGTTTAATCAATCTTTTGGATATCAACACGGTTGTTTTAGGCGGAGATTTAACCGAAGCGGGAGACTTACTGCTCAAACCTTTGCAGGCTAATTTCAAAGAAGCCCTTTTGCAGTTCGAACCGGTGGATGTGACCATAAAGACATCTGTGTTGGGCTCCAAGGCGGGGGTTTTAGGGGCGGCTTCCGTAGTTGTCCAACAATTTTTATCCAAGGGGGGGAGAAGCGAAAAGCATCAGTAGGGAACAAAGGATGAACGATTTTCCGGGCAGGGAAAAAAGGAAAGGAGAATATTGATGTTTCAAGCAGTCTTGATGGTGTTGTTCTTCTTAGTGATTGCGTTCCTAATGTTTACTCGCAAGCTGCCAAGTTTGATTGCTCTTCCTTTACTGGCAATAGGGATCGCTTTAATCGGCGGCGTACCCCTAAAAGGTGTTGATGGGGACGGTAACGACATAGGGTTACTCACCAATATTATTGAAGCGGGCTCAACTCGCCTCGCAGCGGCGTTTACCGCTGTTATTTTCGGGGCCTGGCTGGGCCAGGTCATGGAACAAACAGGAATTGCCCAAAGAATCATTAAATTAGCTGCTGAACTGGGCGGGGATCGGCCCTTTTGGATCGCCTTCGCCATTTTAATCGCTTTGACGATTCTTTTCACCTCCATGGGCGGGTTGGGAGCGGTTATCATGCTGGGGTCGATAGTTCTGCCCATCTTAATCTCTGTTGGGATCTCGCCTCTGGTTTCAACGGGAGTATTTCTCTTTGGCATGGCCGGGGGTTTATCGGTGAATGTCAGTAACTGGGCATTTTTCCAAGAAACGACGGGTGTCCCCCTGGAGACAATCAGGACCTTTGCTTTTATTATCATGGCATTGACTTTAGTAGCGGCGGTGATCTTTCTTTTAATTGAACTCAGCCGCGCCAAAGCTAAAGCCTATTGGGCCGATCGGGCCGCGGACGATTTACCCGGCAAAGAGGTGGGTTTCTTTGCCCTTATCACTCCCCTTCTGCCGCTGGTTTTAATCACCATCTTCAACTGGCCGATTATACCATCTTTGTTAGTCGGCATTGTTTACGGGCTGGCTGTGACTCAAAAAAGCTGGAACAGCTTCATTAACATCTTGACGAAATCCGCATTTGAAGGCGTGCGGGACGGCGGGCCCGCGGTAATACTGATGATCGGTATAGGTATGGTTTTAAATGCGGTGTTTCATCCGCAAGTTTCTGCAACCATCGGGCCCCTTTTGGAAAAAATAGTTCCTAAAAGCCCCGTCTCTTATTTCCTCTTTTTCACCATCCTGGCGCCGTTGGCACTATACAGGGGACCGCTCAACCTCTTCGGTTTGGGCAGCGGTGTGGCAGGGCTTATGATCGGCTTAAAACTCTTGCCTGCACCTGCAGTAATGAGCGGGCTTTTGGCAGTCGAAAGAATGCAGGCAATTGGCGATCCCACCAATACTCACAACGTGTGGCTGGCGGGGTATGCTGAGGTGGACGTGAACCAAATAACGGTGAAACTTCTGCCTTATGTTTGGCTGCTGGTAGCCGCGGGTGTGTTAGTGGCCACAATAATGTTCATTTAAAATTGCGGGCGGGCACCGCCCGCCCTCTTTTGGCAGGGGCGAAATCAAAGATAGGAGTGTTTTGGCAGTGAAGGTGAGAATAGGGATTGACGTAGGGGGGACCTTTACCGACGCCGTCATTTTAGATAATGAGACATACGAACTGATTGGTAAAATGAAGGTCCCCACAACGCATTCAGCGCCGGAAGGTGTCGCCAAAGGAATCGTGGAAGTCCTGCATAAAATAATTGAGGAGCATAAAATTGACCCCGGAGATGTGGAATTTATAGCACACGGGACCACACAGGCGACTAATGCCCTTTTGGAAGGTGATGTGGTCAAAGTGGGGATCTTAAGCTACGGCCGGGGCTGGGAAGGCAAAAAAACAAAGCTGGATACACAGATTGAAAAAATTGAGCTTGCCCCCGGGCGATTTTTGACCAGCACCCAACAGTTTGTGGAAGATTTCAAATTTGTACCTACCGCTCTTAATTCACTGCAGGAAGCGGGAGCCGAGGTTATAGTTGCCGCCGCCCCTTTTTCCGTCGATGATCCCCAAGACGAAAAATCCATCATGGCAGAGGCCCTCGCCGCCCAATTGCCCGCGGTGGGCACTCATGAGATTTCTAAATTATATGGTTTGAAGACCAGGACAAAAACCGCGGTGATCAATGCGAGCATCCTGCCGAAAATGATGGAAGCGGCTGCCATGACCGATACATCCGTCAGAATATCCGGGATCGAAGCACCTTTGATGGTGATGCGCTGTGACGGAGGAGTTATGGGCATTAACGAGGTTAAAAAAAGGCCCATTTTGACGATGCTATCAGGGCCTGCCGCGGGTGTCGCGGGTGCTTTGATGTATGAAAAGGCTTCCCACGGCTTGTTTTTGGAAGTAGGGGGGACCTCCACCGATATCTCCGCCATAGTTAACGGCAGGGTGATGGTGGATTACGCGGAAGTGGGCGGCCACAAAACTTACGTCAATTCCTTAGATGTGCGCACAGTTGGCATTGCCGGCGGCTCTTTGCTGAGAATAAGCGGGGGCAAATTAAAAGACGTGGGCCCGCGCAGCGCTCATATCGCCGGCCTGCCTTATGCTGTTTACCAAAGGCCGGAAAAGCTAAGCGATCTTAAGCTGATTACAATCAGCCCCACCAGCGAAGATCCGGCGGATTATGCAGCCGTGGAAAACGGCGCGGGTGAAAAATTTGCGATAACATTGGCCTGCGCGGCCAACTTCCTGGGCTATGTGGCTGGGGAAGACTACGCGGCCGGCAGCATCGAATCGGCCAAATTGGCCTTGACAGCTTTGGGCAGAGAATTGGGCTGCACGGCTCAAGAAGCGGCAGAAGAAATTATGCGGTTGGCCGGAGCGAAAGTAATCCCGGTGGTTCAAAGCCTTCTTTTGGCTTATGAAATAGAGCCCAAGCAGGCTGTTTTGATCGGCGGGGGCGGGGGCGCTTCCGTAATCGGCACCTATTTAGGAAAGGCCCTTGCCATGCCCTACCGCACGGCAAAAAACGCCGAAGTTATCTCTCCCATCGGTGTTGCTTTGGCTTTAGTGCGTGACGTGGTGGAAAGAACCATCGCCCGCCCCGGCCAAGATGACATTTTAAAGATCCGAGGGGAAGCAGAAGAATTGGTGATCCAATCCGGCGCTGACCCTGCGACAGTCGATGTCCAAGTTGAAATTGATGCCCAAAGGAATTTAGTCAGGGCAGTTGCCACCGGGGCAACGAGCTTAAGGACCAAGGAGCGGGGAGCGGCGCTGCCTTTAGATAAGCTTTTAAAGGTGGCGGCAAAACAGATGGGCCCTGTGGAAAAGGTGGAGCTTAAGGCCAGCACCAAGCTGCTGCACGTCTTTTTAGGCAGGCGGGTAGAGAAAAAATTTTGGGGCCTGGTAAGCAGGGAGCTCTGCCCACTTATAGTCATCGACAGGGAAGGTGTCATCAGGCTGCAGCTGGCAGACGGGTTGGTTAGGGAAAGCTCCGCCGGGACTATAAGAAGGGATCTAAAGCTGATTTTAGAAAAACATGCGAAATACGGTGATGGGGGAATCGAAATGCCCGCACCTTTTCTTTTGAGCGGCGGCAGGATTATAGATCTTTCCGGCCTTATTTCCCCCGCTCAAGCCGCACTATTGGCGGAGGCGGAGCTGAAATCTTTCCCGCCGGGCGAAAAAATTGTAGTACTTCTAAAAAAACGGAATTAAAAGGATAGGAGTGGCAACGTGAAAGAAAAATTCGATGTAATCGTTGCGGGAGGGGGCCCCTCAGGGGTGACCGCGGCTATTGCCGCAGCCAGGCAGGGGATGAAGACCCTTTTAATAGAGCGGTATGGGTTTTTGGGCGGCATGGGTACAGCGGCGCTTGTGGGGCCGTGGATGACGTTTCACGATAGGCAGGGCAGCCAGGTTATCCGGGGTATCCCGGAAGAAATCGTGCAGCGGCTGATTATGATGGGGGGAAGCCCGGGCCATGTTCCCGATACGACGGGGTATGTCGCAACCGTAACCCCCTTCGATGCGGAACTGCTTAAACTGGCTTACCTTGACCTCTGTCTGGAAAGCGGTGTAACGCTCCTTTTCCACACCTGGGTCATTGATACGAAGGTGCGGGGCAGTAAAGTTAGGGGTGTGGAAATTGTCAATAAATCAGGGCGCAGCACTCTCTTTGCCGATGTAGTTATCGATGCGACGGGTGATGGGGATGTAGCCGTTTTTGCAGGCGCGGAATATGAGATGGGGCGGGCAGGCGATAACCTAACGCAGCCGATGTCTTTAATGTTTGTTTTAGGTGATGTGGATCTAAGCAAAGTCAAAACCTATATGCAGGATCATCCCGAGGAGTTTTACGAAGACACTAAATTTTCTTACCTAAAGGATGCCTCGCATCTTTCCGTCAACGGGTTTTATAGTAAATTAAAAAAGGCCCAAGAGAGGCAAGAAATTGATCTGGACAGAAATATGGTCCTTTTCTTCCAGACCGCCCGGCCTGATCAAATTACGGTGAATATGACCAGGGCGGTTCGGGCCAGTGGCGTGGACCCTTGGCAGAGTACAGAGGCGGAAATCCTCCTGCGCAGGCAGATGAGGCAGCTTTTGGAATTCTTTAAAAACCATATACCGGGGTTTGAAAACACTTATATAGTCGCATCGGGTCCACAGGCCGGCGTGCGGGAAAGCAGGCGAATTATAGGTGATTATGTGCTGACGGCCGCTGACATCACAGCGGGGGTGGAATTTGCGGACCGAGTTTTGCGGAACGCTTATCCCATCGACATCCATGATCCTGATGGCGTCGGCGTGGAAACCATTGACATTGAGGCGGGCTCTTACACCATTCCTTACCGCTGTTTTTTGCCTAAGGGCATTGAGGGGCTTTTAGTCGTGGGCCGGTGTATTTCCTGCACTCACGAAACTTTGGCCGCGGTGCGGACCCAGCCTTCGGTAATGGCAATGGGCCAAGCGGCCGGCACCGCGGCTGCTTTAGCCGTGAAAAACGGCTGCGGGCCGCGTGCCATAGATATAGCTGAACTGCAGGATCTGTTAAAGGAAGCGTCAGTAAACTTATAATCTGAGGTGAAAGACGGTGTTTAAACGCGATTTCAATCTTTGGGTAAGCCTGCCCAAGAATGATGCGAAATTAGCCAAAGCCGCCGTGGAGGCGGGCGCGGATGCCCTTAAGGTGCACAGTTCCGTGGAACATTTCGCCTCCGGGACGCGTTTTGGTTCTTTGGCAGAAGAAAAAGAAAATATTGCGGCGATAATTGAAGCGGCGCAGGGAATCCCCGTTGGTATTGTGCCGGGCGGCTCCGTGGAGGCGGCCCCCGAAACGCTTTTCGAACTCAGCAAGCTGGGCCTTGCTTTCGCTTTCATCTATGCCAACCACTGCCCCGCCCGCTGGCTCAGTGAGCTGTCGCTGCCTTTGGGTTTGGCCCCCAATCATGAATTTCCCCGGGAGTTAGTCCCCTTTTTGGCCCGGGAGGGGGTTTTCGCCATCGAGGCTTCTGTCATGCCTCATACGCGTTACGGCCAGCCCCCAACGGCGGCCGATTTGGCCCTCTACAGATTTTTCAGGGCTCAAACGGATCTACCGATTGTGGTGCCGAGCCAGCTTAAATGGTCACCTGTGGATATGAGGGCCTTAAAAGCCACTGGAGTTGATGCGTTTATGATCGGCGCCGTGGTCACGGGCAGCAGCGCGGCAAGTATTTTTGAAGCAACGGCCGTTTTCAAAAAAGCTATCGCAAGCCTCTAAAAGGAGGCTCATCTCAACCTTTTTCTGAAAAGGTCTTTTAAGCCCGCCCAGGCTGGTTGAAAGCCACCGGCGTTAATTATGTAAAAGATAGCCAGGCCTAGGCCGACAAAAAATAATAGGCTGGTGATGCTGCGGCGGGCAGTTTTATCCTGGCCGGAAGCGGCTTCTGCCGCAGGGCCGTAAAAGTAAAGATCGACTACTTCGCTAAAAAGGCCGATGCCCCGCTCCGCGGCGTCGCGGCTGTTGGTGTGGGCACCTACTTCCAAAAGCAGGCTGAGGGGGCTTAAATCTTGGTTGTAGTTGCCCCGGCCAAAAAAAATTCCTTTAACTAAACCGGGGTACAGCTCATCCGCGATCTTTTTCATAGACTGGGCGTACTTGCGGTTAATCCCTAAATTTTGATTCTGCCTGCCCACAACGAATTGGATGCGGGTAATCCATTCACTCCCCAGCTGCAGTGCGTAAGCTGATTGGGGTGCGGCATCGCGGTGCACATCAAAGATGGCATCGGGTTTTTTTGCTAAAAGTTCCAAAACCGTTTCCCGGGAGCGGCGGTAGGCACCCCGGTCGTGGGGCAGATGCATTTTCTCCGAATAATCCACGTCAATGCCTAAAGCTGACAGGGCATTGGCAAAGGCCATGCCTACCTTGTGGATGCCCCCTCTGCCGTTTATGCTGTCCGCCCCGTCAGTGGGTACGTAGCTTTCCGCATTATGCGTGTGGTAAAGAGAGATCTTTCCTTTTTTACCCTCCTCAGCTTCGGCGAGGGAGGCCGCCAATTCCCGCTTCAATTCTGTCCAGGGAAAAACCTTTAACTCAACTTCTTCTTTTAATACGGCGCTGGCCGTAAGGTTTTCATCGTCTACCTTTGTTACTTCATAGAGTCGGTTTTCCGCCGTTAAGTACTGATCCCGGGGGAAGATGCGGCGGGCGGTCTCCAAAAGGACATTGCCCTCGGGGTCAAGCAGACGATAGTAGCGGCCGTCTTTTAAGACTTCGCCCCAAAGATCCGCGGCATATGCCGCGGTTAATGAAGCAAAGATCAGGCTTAAAAGGATAAAAATGAAAAGGCGCTTAGTCATCGTCGCTGCCTCCCTGCTTGAGAGCGGGCCCTCGCATGAGCCTTTCTCTGATTTCGCCGATTACTTCGGCGATTAAAACTGCCAGGAAGGCACTGGCGACAAGGCTTGATAACATGCCGCCGCTGCCCAGCGTAATGGTTTGGGGAATGCCCATGAAAAAAAGCTGCAGGCCGGCAAACAAGTCGGCTAAAAGAACACCGAAAATTGCGCCGCTGAAAGCACTGCGGCGAGACCGGCTCCAAATATAGCTTAAAAGCCCTGCAAAAACTCCGGCGGCCAAAATAGGGTCCAGAAGGCCCGGATCAGGCGGCAGCAGCTTATCAGTCAAAAGAAGGAAAAAAGCGGTCAGAACGCTGATTAAAGCAGCTCTTTGGCCTTCGTGGGCAGAAGTAGTTGCAAGTAAGTAAATTGCTACACCCAAAGGGGCGGCTGCTCCCAAATTCAGGGCAAAACGGGAAGTAAATTTAATGGTGGGTAGGAAATGGCCGAACAGCATGGCCAGTAAAAGAATTAGGGCGGTAGAGTTTTTTAAACGCATGCGATCAAGGACTCTTTGGCCCCAGCCAAAAAAAACCACCAGAGAAAGCAGGCTTAAGAGTAAAACGCTAAGAGAAGTTGGGATCAATTCCGATTCCTCCTTGCCAAACTACTCTTAGTCTACAATAAAAGCCCCCCTTCTATGCAGGGGGGCCGCACTTCTATTTTGAATAAGGGGGGAGTTTAAACAGCCCCGTCAGGCTGGCTGCCCGAATTAAGATGGCGATGATGGGGCCGATGAAAATGCCTAAAAAGCCGAAGAAAACAACGCCGCCGTAAATGGCCAGGAGCATAATTAAAGGGTGGATGCCGACTGAATCACCCATAATTTTCGGCTCAGAAAGCTGGCGGACCGAAAAGATAAGTAAATAAAGGAAAGTGAGGTAAGCTGCCCGGTTGAAGTTCCCCAAAAGGACGCTGACGGCGATCCAGGGCGTGAAGATAATGCCCGGGCCCACAATGGGGATGTTGTCTAAAATACCGATGGCTAAGGCCATCAACAGCCAATAACGAGTGCCGATGAAAAAAAGCCCTACCCCCGAGATAAGCACGGCGATGATCAGCATTAAAAGGCGGCCTTTAATAAAGCCAAAAAGATCGATGACCACCCGCTGCCTGGTCTGGGTAACCTGCTCCCTGAGAGCGGGGGGGACAAAGCGCATCAGCGCGGCCACGATCAGTTCTTTGTCCTTGGCGATAAAAAACGTAGAAACCAAGCTGATTAAACTTACCAGAAGGAAGACGGGCAGGCTTGTGAAAGCCGCCAAAACTTTGCTGATTAAATCTTTAGTACCCTGCTCCAAAGTGAGCAGGAATTCTTTGACGCTGTGCTGGATATTCAAACTGACCACAGGCGGCAGGCTCTCGTTAAGCCTTTCCAGCTGCCCCAGAAATTCATTGGTTAAATCCGTGATTGTCTCTCTGTACAAAGGCAGCAGCGCCGCTAAATCCATCAGCTCGGAAATGATTTTGCCCACCACTAAAAACAGGGTATACCAAGTTAAAAGTGCTACAGCCACTAAAGTGGCTAAAACCGCAATACCCCGAGGCAGGCGCAGATGTTTTTCTAACAGGCCAATCAAAGGTTCCAAAAGGATCGCAAAGCCCAAACCGATGAGAAACGGCAGGGTGGTTGTGATGAGCTGCCTGGAAAAAAAGATTAAAAAAAGTACAACCGCAAGAAAAAGGATAATTCGTTTCGGTGTCAAAAACTCCCGCAGTAATTTCACGCCCGCTCCCCTTTCGCCAACTTGAGTATATCAAGTATATTATGATTACCGCCTGTTTGCAATAACTTGCCTTCTTAATCTTGCCTTAAATTGACATTTCATACTTTTCTTAGTATGATTCAATGGACAACTTGCAGGGGTGGTTTAAAGATGATGCTCCATAAGCAAACAAAGCTGAAAAGGCTGATAATTTTTTCGTTGACTGCCTTGGCGATTTATACGCTTTTTTCACTGCCCGAGTATTCTTCAAGGACAACACTCGCTGAACCGGAGGCTGTCCGGGCCGCAAACTTGCAGGCCGAGCATAAGCCGAATGTCCAAAAAAGGTACAGGCGTCTTGCCGCTTACCGAGTCCAACCGGGCGACAGCTTGTATTGGATTGCGGGAAGTTACGGCATCTCAGTGGCACAATTGCGGGAAATAAATGGGCTGAAAGATGATTTGATCCAACCGGGCCAGTGGTTATCGGTACCCTTGGACTTTTTAAAAAGATACCCCGTGGGCTTAAACCTTTCCCACCAAGAAGTGGAATGGCTGGCACAAATGATTTATGCGGAGGCCAGGGGGGAACCCTATTTGGGGCAGGTAGCCGTGGGCTCCGTCATCATTAACCGTATTTTAAGCCCGCTTTTTCCCAACACGCTGCGGGGGGTTCTTTTGCAGAACAATGCTTTCCAGCCCATGCGAAACGGCAGCTTCCACCAAAGGCCCGATGAAACTGCCAGAAGGGCGGCTTTAGAAGCCTTAAGCGGACACGACCCCACCGGCGGGGCTTTGTATTTTTTCAACCCCCGCCTTTCAACGGACCGCTTCATGCACAGCCGCCAAGCCGTGCTGACTATTGGGCGCCACCGGTTTACGAGATAAAAAAAACTGTGCAGGCGACTGCCTGCACAGCGTGCCTTGAGGCTTAAACAACTGCTGCCGTATCTCTGGCGATGACTAACTCTTCGTCAGTGCGCACCACGAATACTCTGACTTTCGAATCGGGGGAGGAGATTTCTAAATCTTCGCCCCTTATTTTATTGAGCTCTTCATCGAGCTTGATGCCAAGATAACCCAACCTGGAGCAGACTGCCTTTCTTAGGGTTGGTGAATTTTCACCAATCCCCGCAGTAAAGACGATGGCATCGACGCCGTTCATGGCTGCGCAGTAAGCGCCGACGTATTTAATGATTTTATAGGTATAGACATCAAAGGCGATTTGGCAGAGTTTGTCTCCTTCGTTGATTCCTTTTTCTATATCGCGCATATCGCTGACACCGGCAATGCCGTAGAGGCCGGAGTGTTTGTTCAGCATGGAATCTATTTGAGCCAAGGTTAAATCTTCCTGCTTCATGATATAAAAGATGGCGCCGGGGTCGATATCGCCGCTGCGCGTGCCCATAACTAAGCCTTCTAACGGCGTGAAACCCATGGAAGTGTCCACTGATTTGCCGTTTTTCACAGCGGTAATGCTGCCGCCGTTGCCTAAGTGAGACGATATTATTTTCAGTTCCTCGATATCCCTGCCCATCAGTTCCGCCACTCTTTGGCTGACATATTTATGGCTCGTGCCGTGGAAACCGTAGCGGCGCACTTTATGACGCTGATAGACGCTATACGGCAGTGCGTATAAATAACCGTGTGGGGGTATCGTAGAGTGGAAAGCGGTATCAAAGACCGCTACCTGCGGTATTTGAGGCAGGATTTTCTCCGCCGCCCTAATACCCGTAACGTTAGCGGGATTATGCAGCGGTGCCAAGCCTGCTAAAGAATCCAAAATTTGTTTAGTCCGCTCTGTGATGAGGACGGAATCGGAAAAAGATTCACCGCCGTGTACAACGCGGTGGCCAACCGCTTCGATTTCGTCCACACTTTTGATAATGCCGTGCTCGGGGTGGGTCAAAAAATTGACGCTTTCCCTAATGGCCATGGTGTGTTCTAAAATAGTCATGGTTTTGGAAACTTCTTCTTTATCCTTGGATTTATGCGTGATGACAGCATTGTCTTGGCCGATGCGTTCAACTTGGCCTTCCGCCAGTACGGTTTCGGTTTCCATTTCATACAACTTATATTTTACTGAGGATGAACCGCAGTTTAAGACAAATACTTTCATTCTCTAGTCCTCCCCTTCTCGTTCATCTGTTAAAATCAGCGCATCGTTCTCAGTATAAGCTAGAAAGCCGAGGCGGGTTTTGACGCCCAAACGGCGCTGCCGAACGTAACGCCTGATTAAAGGGCAGGGGGCGTAGCGATCCCCGAATTTCTGCTGCATTTGCTCCATCCAGTTGAGTACCAAATCCAAACCGAGGCGATCGGCCATTTCGAAGGGCCCCTGCGTCATGCCCCAGCTTTTCTTCAAGATGGTCTCAATAGTTGGCGCATCCCCAATACCTTCATCAAGCATATAAGCGGCTTCGTTGATTAAACTGACTAAAGCGCGGGGGTTGATCAACCCGGGGCTTTCCTCAATGCGCAGCACCTTTTTCTCCAACCGGTTGGCAAACTGCAGCGCTATTTCTACGGCCTCCGCCGAGGTGTATTCCGTGACGGTAAGTTCCGCAACCGGTACGTCCGGGACAGGTGGGATAAAATGAAGGCCGACTAATGAATCACTGCGGGTAATATTGCGTGCTAAATCGGTAATCTCCAGTGTTGAACTGGTGGAAATAAAAACGACTTCCGGCCGGCAGAGGTGATCCGCTGTGCGCAGCAATTCTTGTTTGGTGTAAAAATGATCGAGTGTGGCTTCTACCAAAAGATCGACATTAGCCAACTCTTTAAGATCCAAGGTGTAAAAAATGCGGCTTAGGATAAGCCTTTTTTCCGATTTGGTAATGGCCCACTTCGTCAGTTTGCGGTCCAGGCTCTTCTCGATGCGCCTCAGCGCATCCTGCCCGCCCGCTCCCTGTGAAAACAGTACTACGTCATATCCTCTGCTGGCGGCACATTCGGCTATGCCCCTTCCTAACCGGCCCGCCCCCAGTACCGCAATTCTGCGTATTTCCATACCACATACCTCCTATGTTCAGTATACCCTAGGAAACGATCAGCTGTCTTTCGTTTTTCAAGTTTTCCAAACGCTAGTCCTTCTATTATGCGCCCTAGGCTTGATTAGATTTAATGTAGACCGCCGACAAGGTTTCCATTGCTAATTCTAAAACAATGTTCCCGTTTCCTGCCTTATTTTGAATTTTTGGTTGCTATTTAACTTAAATATGATAAAATATCCACAAAATGAAGAGCGCAGTTTGAAAAGGGGGCTAAATCAGTGGATTTCAATAAAAAGTTCGGGAAAGAAGGCATTACCTTCGATGATGTTTTGCTTGTCCCCGGGCAGTCGGAAGTTTTACCCGCGGACGTTGACCTTAAAACGCAGTTTACGAAAAATGTCCGTTTAAATATACCTTTAAGCAGTGCGGGAATGGATACGGTCACAGAATTTCGCATGGCGATCGCCATGGCCAGGGAAGGGGGCATTGGGGTTATTCATAAGAACCTGTCCATTGAAAAACAGGCAGATGAAGTGGATCGCGTGAAGCGGTCGGAAAGCGGTGTAATCGTCAACCCCTTTTATTTAAGCCCGCAGCATCTAGTCAGCGATGCCCTGGCTTTAATGGCCCGTTACCGGATTTCCGGCGTCCCGATTGTGGACAAGGAGAAACGGCTTGTGGGCATTTTAACCAACAGGGACTTAGTTTTCGAAGAAAATGCGGCTCAGCCCATTGAAAACGTCATGACTAAGGAAAACTTAATTACCGGCCCCGTGAATACGACCTTAGACGATGCTAAGGCGATTCTCCATAAACACCGCATCGAAAAACTCCCCTTAGTGGATGAAAATTTCGTCCTCAAAGGGTTGATCACAATTAAAGATATTAAAAAGGCCCAAGAGTTTCCCCAGGCGGCAAAAGATTCGCAGGGGCGTCTTTTGGTTGCGG
>JBHGWS010000012.1:0-18548 GCA_041936745.1 Candidatus Darwinibacter acetoxidans | reverse complement strand
GAAAGACTCTACGACTTGAGCATACTTCTTGTCTTTCGCTTTGACGATACGTACGAACATGATGTTCTTTTAAACCATCATATTCCGGTAGAAGAAGATTATGCCTGATGGTCATTTGATGGGCAACTCTCCCCGAAAATAAACAAAACCCCAGCTAAACTGGGGTCAATTTCTATATGGTGCCGAAGGTGGGATTTGAACCCACACGAGCTTGTGCTCACTGCGCCCTGAACGCAGCGCGTCTGCCGTTCCGCCACTTCGGCCCGCATCCAGATACTAATTTAGCACGGGTTGGGCTAAAAGTCAATTAATTTTCCGATTAAAAAATACCAGTCAGGGAAAACCAGAGAAAAGGGGCCTTTTTATTATTCTGAAAATTGGAATAGGCTGTCTGCCGATGCAACATAATCTAATGTTTACTTCCCTTTTACCAAAAAGTACTTATTTTTAAAAGTTCCAGTTCCAGGCGGCGGACAGCATTGACATTAATTTTTAGAATATATATAATTGATATGACACAGAGCATTTTTTCAGTATGCTTAGAAAGGTGGACAAAAGATGTTATCGAGGATGAATCAATTTTTGCAGTCGCTTCAACGCATCACCACTAGTGCGGATTTTAACGAACTCTGTGAGGCTTTGCAAGAGGGGATGGAAAACACCAATATTTACGTGTTGGGCAGACGCGGCAAACTACTTGGCTACGCTCTGGAAGAAGGTTATGACAGCACACCTTTTGATGCGGACTGGTTGTTTAACGGGCAGGCTCCGGAAAGTATCCAACGCCTGGCTAATCGCGTCGCAGACATCAGCCTCTCAGAAGGCGCTGAAGGCGAAACCGTCATGATTACCCCTATCATCGGCGGCGACGAACGTGTAGGCTCCATGATTTTTGTCCGTTCCGCTGATTTTACCCAAGAAGACCAGGACATCGCTAGGATTGCCGGAGTGGCCTTGGGAATGATTATCTCCCGGGTGATCAGGGCAAGGCAGGAAGATAAAGCCGCGGAAACGCGGGCCGCGAGGTCTGCAATTAACAGCCTCTCCTATTCTGAGATCGTGGCGATGCAGAAAATCTTTGAAGAGCTCGATGGCGACGAAGGCCTGCTGATCGCCAGCCGCATTGCTGACGAAGCGGATATTACGCGCTCCGTAATCGTTAATGCACTGCGCAAATTAGCTTCGGCCAATGTGATTGAGTCCCGTTCTTTGGGGATGAAGGGCACCTATTTACGCATTCTTAACTCCGAAATTCGTAAAGAGTTTGAAAAGCAGTGGTACCCTCACTCGTAATTTTTCCAACAAAAGGGTTTGGTTGGCCGGCCTATGTACTAGACTACATAGGTCTTTTTACTCTTACTTTTCAGGTAAAGTGCGGCCTTTAGTAATAGTGCCCGGGGAAAAGCGCCGGTTGATCGAATCTATCACTTCATTCACCTTGCTGGCGCCGTGTTCATCTGTTTCGAACAAAGACAGCTGGGCACCGACGGAGAGATTGCTGACCGTAACCCCCAGAAGGCGTACCGGCTTTGGCTTGACACTTTCTAAAAGGTGTAAAGCCTGCGAAAAAATGGTATCATCATCATTAAAGGGTGTAGCGTGGGTTTGTGATCTGGTGATCGTTTCAAAGTCCTCAAAGCGGACTTTGATGGAAACAGTGCGGGCATAAAACTTTTTCTCCCGCAAACGCCAGCCGACCTTTTCACTCATCTGTGCCAATTGGCTGCGTAAAAAGGCCGCATTTGTTTGATCGTGGGAGAAGGTCACTTCGTGGCCGATAGACTTTGCCTGTTGACCAGGCTCAACCGGGCGCTCGTCAAAGCCCCGGGCTAAATGAAAGATATGGGCTCCGAAGGAAGAACCGAGCCTCTCCATCAGCCAAGGCTTAGAATACTTAAGGATATCGCCTACCTTAAAAATGTTTAACTCATGCAGCCTCTGTTCGGATTTTTTCCCCACACCCCAAAGTTTATTGACAGGTAAATCATTTAAGAATGCCTGGACTTGGCCCGGGCGGAGAACAAACAACCCGTCGGGTTTTTGCCAATCTGAGGCGAGCTTGGCCAGAAATTTATTAGGCGCAATGCCCACAGAGGCGGTTAAGCCGGTCTGTTCCAAAATGGCTGTCTTGAGCTCTTTACCCATAGCTTCCAAGCTTGGATAAAAATGCTCGCAGCCGCTCATATCCAAAAAAGCTTCATCAATGGATAAAGGCTCCACCAAAGGGGAGAAGCGGGGGAACAAGGCCTGGATTTGGTGTGAAACTTCTTGGTAGCGGCTCATGCGGGTAGGCAAAAAGATGCCCTTGGGACACAAGATTGCTGCCTTAGCTATAGGCATGGCACTGTGCACCCCAAATTTGCGGGCTTCGTAAGAAGCGGCGGAAACAACCCCGCGGCGCGAATTTCTGCGGCCGCCTACAATAACTGGTTTACCCGCGTACTTGGGATTATCTAAAATTTCAACAGACGCAAAAAACGCATCCATATCGACGTGCATGATCGTTCTCATTTTGGATCCTCCCCCTCTAATTTTCTGGAATGATTCAAAGATTCCTGCGAAAGTAGTGATTTAATGGCAAATGCTAATGTAGCTCAAAATACTTATCTGGTTGCCCTGCAGCAGGGAATGGCAAAGGACTGGGAAATCGAATCCAACCTGGCGGAATTGGCAGAATTGGCTGCCGATGCGGGCCTGCATGTGGTAGATTCTTTTGTGCAAAAACGCAACTACCCCGATCCCGGCACTTTCATCGGCAAAGGCAAGGCTTTGGAGCTGGCGGAAGTTGTTGAAGAAGGCGATTTAGTGATTTTCGATGACGAGCTCTCACCGGCTCAGCAGGGCAATTTATCGGATTTAATTGAGGCTCCCGTCATTGATCGGACTCAGCTAATCCTCGATATCTTTGCCCAAAGGGCGCAGAGCAACGAAGGTAAGATCCAAGTGGAACTGGCTCAGTTAAACTACCTCTTACCGCGCCTGACGGGCAGAGGTACAGCTTTATCAAGGCTGGGCGGGGGAATCGGCACCAGAGGGCCCGGGGAAACCAAATTGGAGACTGATCGGCGCCGCATCAGAAGGCGGATTCGGGATTTGAAAGCAGACTTGGAAAAAGTGCGTAAAAGCAGGGCTTTGCAGCGGCGGGGCAGAGAAAGAAACGCCATCCCCATCGTTGCTTTGGTGGGCTACACCAACGCGGGCAAATCAACGCTTTTAAATGCCTTAACGAACACGGATGTGTACGTGGCCGACCGCCTTTTTGCCACCTTGGATACCACCATCCGCCGCTGGGAGCTGAAAGAAGGCCGCTGGGTTTACCTCAGCGATACGGTAGGTTTTATCCGCAAGCTGCCTCACACCCTAGTTGCTGCCTTCCAAGCTACCTTAGAAGAGGTAACCTATGCCGATCTGCTGCTGCATGTAATTGATGCCAGCCATCCGCACAGCGATGAGCAGATAGAGGCAGTGCACAAGGTCCTCGCAGAAATTGGTGCCACGCAGCCGGTAATTTCAGTGTATAATAAAAGTGATTTGGTGCCGCACCGTTTGGAAGTACGCAGCCCGGATCAGGCCGTTTCCGCTAGGACCGGTGCTAATTTGGCGCGGCTGACAGAAGCGGTTTATAATTTCTTTGCCGCGGAATATACCATCCGTGACTACTTTTTCCCCTTCCCCGAATTGGGTGAAGCACATCAATTACGGGAGCGGGCACATGTTTTGGCGGAAGAATTTACCGCCCGGGGTGTGGTTATTAAGGCAGAAGTAGATGAACAAACGGCCTCCATCATGAGTGCTTTTGAGAAGTAAAATAGGGGGAGGATTTACTTTAGGCCTTAGAGAACTTATAATTGTCAAAAGTAGATATAATCGAGGTGAGGCTTGCGGTGATGCGGAAAGCGTCTTGGTTGGAGGTAATAGTGGGCTCCATGTTTTCCGGCAAAACGGAAGAATTAATCCGCCGGATCAAACGGGCCACAATTGCTAAGCAAAATGTGCAGGTTTTTAAACCGGCTGTCGATAATCGCTATGAAGAAGAAAAAATAGTGGCCCATAACGGCAGGGCCGTTGCCTGTATATCGGTGACAGCACCGGAAGATATTTTAAAACATGTTGATGCAGCTACGGAAGTCGTAGCTATAGATGAAGCCCAGTTCTTTGCGGATTCAATTATCAATGTCTGCCAACAGCTAGTGCAGCAGGGCAAAAGGGTAATTGCCGCAGGCTTGGATTTAAATTTTCGCGGCGAACCTTTCGGCCCGGTCCCGAATTTGATGGCCCTGGCAGATCAGGTTACTAAGCTGAATGCCATCTGCGTTGTCTGCGGGCGGACGGCAAGCCGCACCCAGCGCCTCATTAACGGGGAGCCGGCAAGCTACCACGATCCTACCGTGTTGATCGGGGCCACCGAAAACTACGAGGCCCGCTGTAACCGCTGCCACGTGGTTTTAGATCAGCCAACGGGCGATGATTATGGCTCGTAAACACAAATCGCCCACAATCGTCTTTATTTTAATCATGCGGGCAGTCGTCGTGGGCACCGCTTATTATTTAGTCAGGGGCGTACCCGGCTTAACATCGTCTTTTGTCTCTGTGTTTGTGGGTTTTCTGGCCTTTGATTTAATTGTGGCCATGCCTAAATTTTCTCTGCGGCCCAAACATTGGAAGGATTTACTGCTTTTAGTTTTGCCCCACATCAGCGGTACGGCTTTAACTTTAGGTTCAGGCCTTATTCTGGGCATTTTTTTCGGTGTTTTAACCAAAGTGGGTTTACCCATTTTCGTGGGCGCTGTTTTTACATTAGGTTTAGCTTATAATGTGGCGGCTGTGGTTAAAGGCAATATCTCCAGCTATGTGGGGATGATTTCCGGTATCGAGATGTTTGACCAAATGGTCAGGCTGGAGTTTTTAGGACAGGAATGGCTGCAGGATATTGCCGGGCCGGCCGGCCGCCTTTTTTACGGCACCTTTTTTGCCCTGCTTTTAGGCTGGGTTGTGGGCGTTGTTGTGGGTATTGTGACACGCCTGTTTTTACCCAGGGGCTACCGCTACTTGAAAAGCGCAGCCTACAGCCAGCCGCTTTGGATGCGCTCTTTCAGCGATGTAGTGCATCTGGGGGACGATCGGGTGCTTTTGCAGGTGGAAATAGGTGACGACTCCCCTTTAGCTTACCACAGCCTGGCGGAAACCGGTTTGGGCAGTGAATTGGGAGTCCAGGTTTTATCAATTATCCGCTCCGCCGATGAGGTGATTTCGCCCCGGGGCGCTGATGTAATTTTACCGTTGGATCAACTGGTAGTGGTCTTGCCTGCCGCTCAAACCAAAACCATGATCGAGCTGACGAAAGGACGCGTAAAAGATGAGCAAATTTAACTATGGCGGCCAAGCGGTCATTGAAGGGGTTATGATGCGCGGCCAGTACCACTCCGCCATTGCGGTGCGCAAAATGGATCAAACCATATCTGTTTTGGAAGAACAACTGCACCCCTGGTCTGAACGTTTTCCCATTTTAAGAAAGCCGATTTTAAGAGGTGCAGTAACCTTAATTGAAACGATGATTATCGGGATTAAGAGCCTGAACTATTCTGCCAGCGAATACGGCGGAGAAGAAGAGCAGCTGACCACTAAGGAAATAATATTCACCATGGGTTTTGCCCTGCTTCTTACGGTAGTTTTATTTATAGCCCTGCCCGCTTATATCATTAAGCTGGTGCAGGGGGCCATTTCATCCAATGTACTGCTGAATTTAATTGAGGGTTTAATTAAAATCTCTTTCTTTTTACTTTATATCTTAGGCATTTCCTGGATGGATGATATTAAGCGGGTGTTTCAGTACCACGGTGCGGAGCATAAAGCAATCAACTGTTATGAAGCGGGTGAAAAGCTGACATGTGCCAATGTGGCCAAGTACAGCAGGATTCATGCCCGCTGCGGCACCAATTTTCTTTTAATCGTGCTCTTCACCAGCATCTTTGTCTTTTCTTTTTTTGGCAGGCCGCCCTTTTTAACCCGGATCCTCATTCACTTAGCGATCATGCCTTTAGTGGCCGGTTTGGCCTATGAGTTGATCCGCCAAGCGGGCAGGCAAGCTGCCCACCCAATTTTCAAATGGCTTGCCAAACCGGGCATGCTTTTGCAGTATTTAACGACGAAAGAGCCCGATGAGGGTCAATTGGAAGTAGCCATTAAGGCTTTAACATCGGTTGTTGAAAAGGATGCGGGGCATCCTGAAAGTGTAAAGGTGCTTGAGTTTCCGCGGGGCGGCAGGAACGCTTAGGAGGCTAGTTCATGTTAGATAAATTAAAAGTGTTGGAAGAAAGGTACGAACAGTTGAACCGGGAAATGAGCGACCCGGACATCTTCAGCGATCAGGGGGCTTACCAAGAACTGGCGAAAGCCCATGCAGAATTAGAAATTGTTGTAACCAAATACAGAGAATATGAGAGGGTTTTGAGTGATCTGGGCGAGGCGGAAACAATGCTTTCCGAAGGCGAGGATCCGGAATTCGAAGCCCTTTTAAAAGAGGAAATAACCCAACTGGAAGCCCGGCGGGGCAAGTTGGAAGGAGAACTTCAGCGGCTCTTGCTGCCCAAAGATCCCAACGATGAGAAAAACGTCATCGTGGAAATCAGGGCCGGGGCGGGCGGCGATGAAGCGGCGCTTTTTGCCGGCACGCTTTTTCGCATGTATTCCCGCTATGCGGAGGCAGAGCGGTGGGGGGTGGAAATTTTAAGCAGCAGCCCCACGGAACTGGGGGGCTTTAAAGAAGTAATTTTCATGATTGAAGGCCAAGGCGCCTACAGCCGGCTCAAGTTTGAAAGCGGCGTGCACAGGGTGCAGCGCATCCCCACGACGGAATCGGGGGGCAGGATTCATACCTCCACCGCAACTGTTGCTGTTTTGCCCGAGGCGGAAGAGGTTGAGCTTAATATAGAACAAAGCGATCTTAAATTTGATGTTTATAGGGCTTCCGGCCCCGGCGGCCAGCATGTTAATACGACTGACTCAGCCGTGCGGATTACGCACCTGCCAACGGGTTTGGTTGTCTCCTGCCAAGATGAAAAATCGCAGCACAAAAACAGGGAAAAGGCTTTGAAAATCCTGCGGGCCAGGCTTTTTGACCAACTGCAGGCAGAAGCTCAACGGGAGGAAGCGGAAGCCCGCCGCAGCCAAGTCGGCACGGGAGACCGCAGTGAGCGGATTAGGACATATAATTTTCCTCAAGGCCGCGTTACCGATCATCGAATCGGCCTCTCGCTTTATAAACTGGACTTGGTAGTTGACGGTGACTTAGATGAAATTATCGATGCCCTTGTCACGGCAAATCAAGTAGAGCAGTTAAAGGAGACCGTTGAAGTTAACCATGGCTAAAAGGCAGTACTCTATTTTGGATTTGATTAATCTCAGTGCTCAATATCTGGAAGAAAAAGGCTGCAGTTCACCTCGCTTAGATGCGGAGCTCCTGTTGGGGCATGTTTTAGGCCTGGAGCGGCTGGATCTTTATTTAAACGCCGCAAAACCGCTTAACGAACGGGAAGTGGGCGAATACCGGGTTTTAATCGGCCAAAGAGGCCAAAGAATACCGGTTGCCTACCTCACGGGCCGGCGGGAATTTTATTCCCTGCCGCTTCAGGTATCGCCAGAGGTTTTAATACCCAGGCCCGAAACGGAGCTTGTGGTTGATAAAGCCTTGGAGTTGATTGATCCCGCTAAGCCAGTTGAAATTTTGGAATTGGGCACGGGCAGCGGGGCCATTGCGCTTGCTTTGGCCAGCCAGGATCCGAATATTCGCCTGACCGCTACCGATGTTTCGCCGGCCGCCTTGGAAGTGGCCAAGCTGAATGCCTCTAAATTGGAATTGTCCGCGCAGATTGATTTTATCGAAAGCGATCTGTTTGCCAAGGTGGAAGGCAGATTCAACTTAATTTGCTCTAACCCTCCTTACATCCCAAAAGACGAGTTAGCCGAGTTAGAGCCGGAAGTAGGCCGGGAGCCTGCCGCCGCTTTGGACGGTGGCGTTGACGGTTTAGATTTTTACAGGCGTATTTTCAACCAGGCAGCCGATTTTTTGGCAGAGCCTGGTTTTGTAGTCTTGGAAATCGGTTGGGGGCAGGCCTGCCGGGTGAAAAAGCTTGGGGAAAAGGCCGGGCTTGTTTGGCAGGAAACGATGCGGGATTACGGGGGCGTGGAGAGGGTGGTGGTTTTTAAATGGCCCAAAAAACAAAAGTCTTAAAAGAAAAAGACCTTGCTACAGCTGTCCGCCTGCTTAAGGCGGGCCAAGTTGTCGCTTTTCCCACAGAAACAGTTTACGGCCTGGGAGCCAATGCTTTCGACTCCGCGGCGGTCGAGAAGATTTTTCGCGCCAAGGGGCGGCCGGCGGATAATCCCTTGATAGTGCACATCCACAGCCAAGAGCAGTTGAGAGATTTAGTTACGGCGGTCCCGAAAAAAGCCCGAGCTTTGATGGACAGATTTTGGCCCGGGCCTCTTACTTTAGTTCTGCCTAAGCAGGAGGCCGTGCCCAGTATTGTCACTGCCGGCCTGGCGACTGTGGGGATCCGGATCCCCAACCATCCTTTAGCCTTACGGCTTTTGCAAAAAACGGGTTTTCCCCTGGCCGCACCGAGCGCCAATATTTCCGGCAGGCCCAGCCCAACTCACTTGGAACATGTCCTAACCGATCTAGGCGGTAGGATACCCGCGGTATTAGATGGGGGCGAAGCGGTTTACGGCTTGGAATCCACTGTGCTCGACTGCACCGCGGAACCTTTTCGCCTGCTGCGGCCGGGCAGTGCCCTTTTGGAAGACTTGCGGCAGATTACACCTGTTGAGGCCGGCGAGGGCCAAGCCCCGCCCGGGCCGGGGTTGAAATATGAGCATTACACGCCCAATGCCGATGTTTATCTGATCTTAGGCGTGGGTACCCCGGCTAAAATCGAGGAGTTAAGCGAACATTATCGGAGGGAAGGCAAAAAAACCGCTGTCATGACATGGGATGAGCGGGCCCGGCTCTATCCCGGGCAGAATATCTTTCCCATGGGGCCAAAGGGTAACCTGCAGGCTGTGGCCGCAAATCTCTATCATTTACTGCGCCGCGCCGATAAGCAGGGAATTGACGTGTTGTTTGTGGAAGGGATTGAAGAAGAACAGATGGGCTTAACGATTATGAACCGCTTGCGGCAGGCTGCTCGCGGCAGAGTAATCCAAACCTGAAGATAATAAGGAGGGCCAATGGTTAAATCAGTTTTGTTTGTCTGTACGGGGAATACATGCCGGAGTGTCATGGCGGAACATCTTTTGCGCCATTATGCCGCGGAGGCCGGTTTGGCAATAAAAGTGGCTTCGGCCGGTTTAGGGGCATTTGCAGGTTCACCTGCCGCGGCAAACACCGTAGCGGTCCTGGAGGAAAAAGGCATTTCCGCCAAGCGCCACAAGGCTCGGGCAGTTGACGCGGGGCTTTTAGCGGAGTTTGATCTGATTTTAGCAATGACCAAAGCTCAACAAGACAGGCTGCGGGCAATAAATCCCGCTGTCAGTGACAAAATCTTCTTATTAAAGGAATTTCCCGAGCGAATGCAGGGCCCTAGGGAGGAACTCACCGGGTCTAACGAGAAAGACTATGAAGTTTCAGATCCTTTCGGCCAGTCGAAAGAGATTTACAGGCAGACGCGGCAAGAAATAAGCAGGGTTCTTAAGGCGATAATCAATGCCTGGCGCAGGGAAGGGGAACAAGCATGAAAATAGTAATAGGCGCGGATCACGGCGGCTTTGCGGCCAAAGAGGCGGTCATTGAATTTTTAAAAAAGCAGGGCTATCAAATAGAAGATAAAGGTACCTACAGCGAAGAATCGTGCGACTATCCCGATATAGCTCACGCGGTGGCACAGGCAGTTGCCGCGGGCGAGTTTGAGCAAGGCATTTTAATCTGCGGCACCGGCATCGGCATGTCTTTAGCTGCCAATAAAACACCTAACGTGCGGGCTGCTTTAGCCCATGATACTTATTCCGCCAGGATGGCTAAAGCCCATAATAACGCCAATGTATTGTGCCTGGGGGCCAGAGTGATCGGCTTGGGGCTTATGTTGGACATTGTGGATGCATTTTGCAGGGAAAGTTTTGAGGGCGGCAGGCACGCCCGGCGGGTAGCAAAGATCGAACAAGTAAACGAGTAACGAGGAGATGATTCTGTGGGCACAGTGCATACAATTACGCACCCCTTAGTTCAGCATAAACTGACCATGATTAGAGATAAAAATACAGGGCCGAAGGATTTCCGGGACTTGGTGGAAGAAGTCTCCCTTTTAATGGCCTATGAAGTAACAAGAGATCTGCCGCTGGAAGAAGCAGAAGTGGAAACGCCCATTGGAATGACGAAAGGGAAAACCATCTCGGGTAAAAAGATCGGCATTATCCCTATTTTAAGAGCGGGGTTGGGCATGGTCGGCGGTATTTTGCGCTTGATCCCCACGGCAAAAGTTGGCCACATCGGCCTTTATCGGGATCCGGAAACGCTTTTACCCGTAGAATACTACTGTAAGCTGCCCATCGATGCGGAAGAGAGGAGCCTGATCGTCGTTGACCCCATGTTGGCAACGGGGGGCTCTGCGGCAGCGGCCCTGACTTATCTGAAAAAGCGGGGCGTCAAGTCCATTAAATTGATGTGTTTAGTTGCGGCACCGGAAGGAATCGAACTAATCCGCCGAGAACACCCTGATGTGAACATTTTTACGGCAGCCGTCGACGAAAAATTAAACAGCGACGGTTATATTGTGCCCGGATTGGGCGATGCAGGGGATCGCCTCTTCGGCACTAAATAGGAGAATTTAAGTGAAGATGCGGCAGAGGCCCTCTTGGGATGAATATTTTATGGACATAGCGAGCCTGGTGGCGAGCCGCTCCACCTGCCTCAGGCGGCAGGTAGGTGCCGTTTTGGTACGGGACAAGCACATCATTGCCACCGGCTATAATGGGGCGCCCCGCGGCGTTACCCATTGTTTGGATATCGGCTGCCTGAGGGAAAAGATGAATATCCCGTCGGGTGAAAGGCATGAAATCTGCCGGGGTACCCATGCGGAACAAAATGCCATTATCCAGGCAGCGCTGCACGGGGTGAGTACGCTCGGCGCTACACTTTACTGCACCCATCAGCCCTGTATTTTATGTGCCAAAATGTTAATCAACGCGGGCGTGGAGAAAGTGCTCTTCCAAGGAGAATACCCCGATGAACTAGCCCTGGAACTCATGAATGAAGCCGGCCTGCAGATCGTTAAGTGGGAAAAGAAGGACGTGATCAAGTGAGCTTAAGCAAAATGCTGCCCGCTTTGTTTTTGGCTGCCGGCACAACAGCGCTTTTAACCCCGGTAATTTGGCGCTTGGCCCCGCGGCTTGGTTTAGTAGATGATCCTAATCCCCGGCGGCTCAACAAAGTACCGATGCCTACAGGAGGCGGTATCGCAATTTTCGCAGGCTTTTTGCTGGCTGCCTTGACAGTGGACGTGCCCCACTTTGGGGTTACGGCCCTGGCGGGGCTTTTAATCCTCATCGTCGGCCTGCTTGATGACCGGCTGGAGCTTGCCGCCGGCGTAAAATTTGCCGGCCAATTCGCGGCTGTTTTAATCTATGTTTTGTGGGGGCCGCGCATCGAGTTTATGAGCAACCCCTTTGGGGGCATGCTTTATCTAGGCAAGCTGTCCTTACCCTTAACGATGCTCTGGGTCTTGACATTGATCAATATAATGAATTTTATCGATGGTTTAGATGGCTTGGCGGTGGGCATTTCAATGATTTCCGCCATTGCTCTGGCGGTGCTTGCCTGGAGTTTGCAGAGATATGATGCGGCACTTTTATCTATTATTGTAGTTGGCGTTTCTTTGGGCTTTTTACCTTATAATTTTAATCCCGCCAAAGTCTATTTAGGTGACGGAGGGGCTCTGCTTTTAGGTTTCTTGCTTGCCGCCGTTTCCACCGAAGGGGCCCTGAAAGGCGCGGCAACCATCGGCCTTTCCGTCCCCGTTTTGATTTTGGCGGTCCCTGTCACGGACCTGCTCTGCGCCGTAGTGCGCCGTTTGCAGCAGGGTTTGCCTTTTTATCAGGCGGACCGGGATCATTTCCACCACCGCCTCTTGGCACTGGGGCTTTCCCAACGCCAGGTTGTTTTTCTGGCCTATTCTTTAACGGGCCTATCCGCCACGATTGCCGTAATTACGGCACATTTCAGCCGAGCGCCCTGGCTTGTTGCTTTAGTCTTGGGCTTTGTCTTTGCCTACGCCTCCAGTAGGGTGGGAATGGTTCAGCCGTTAAATATATCTCGTAAAGAGGAGGGCAGGGATGCTTAAAATTGCACTGGTTTTTGGGACCAGGCCGGAGGCCATCAAAATGGCTCCTGTGGTAAAAGAATTTCAAAACGTAACCGGCTGGGAGGCAAAAGTAATTGTCACCGGCCAGCACAGGGAAATGCTCGATCAAGTTTTGGGGATCTTTGGCATTAAACCTGATTTCGACCTAAATATCATGCGGCACGGCCAAAGTTTAAGCGCCATTACCGTGCGGGTCCTAGAAGGCATTAGTGGGATTTTTAAAGAGTGGAGGCCCGATTTGGTTTTAGTCCACGGGGATACCACTACCGCCTTCGCCGCGGCTTTGGCTTCTTTTTATGAGCGGATCCCCGTGGCACACGTAGAAGCGGGGCTGCGCACGCCAACTGTTGCCAATCCGTTTCCGGAAGAGGCGAACCGCCGTTTAATTGATGTCTTTACAACTACTTATTTCGCGCCGACGGAAAAGGCTGCGCAGAATCTCAGAAACGAAGGGGTGGCCGAAAGCCGCATCTTCGTGACGGGTAATACGGTGATTGATGCTTTATTGTCCGTTATGGAAGAGGACTACAAATTTGAAGATACCCTCCTGCGGAGCCTAGAGTATGGAAAAAAGCCCCTGATGGTGGTTACGGCCCACAGGCGGGAAAACTGGGGCAAACCCCTGCAGAATATCTGTGAGGCCCTTTTAGAAATCAGCGCTGCCAATGACTGTGAGATAGTTGTGGCAATGCACCGTAATCCCGCTCTGCAGCGGGTAATGCAGAAATATTTGGCTGACAAACCCAACATTTACCTCATCGAGGCTCCGGCGTACCGGGAATTTGCCAACCTTTTAAACAAGTGCACACTTCTTTTGACAGATTCCGGCGGCTTACAGGAAGAAGCACCCGCTTTGGGTAAGCCCGTTTTAGTCATGCGGGAAGTTACGGAACGCCCCGAAGGCATCGAAGCGGGGACGGTTAAGTTAGTGGGCACCAAAAAGGAGAAGATAATAGAAACTGTGAATCGGCTGCTGCGGGATGAAAAGCTCTATGATGAGATGTCCAAGGCGCAAAATCCCTATGGGGATGGCACGGCGGCCAAGCAGATCCGCAGAATAATAGAAAAAGAATATAAATTAAGGGAGAATAGCTATGACAATGAGACCAGATGAAATCGTAGCCATTCTACGGCGTCAGATTGAGGAGTTTGAATCCGGGCCGGAGGTAGAAGAGCTCGGTTCCGTTTTAATGGTGGGCGACGGAATCGCAAGGGTTTACGGCTTGGAAAAGGCGTTGGCCGGGGAGCTTTTAGAGTTTCCCGGGGGAATTTACGGCATGATTCTCAACTTGGAGCAGGATAATATCGGGGTTGTAATTTTAGGCCCTTACGAGCATTTGAAAGAAGGAGATCCCGTCAAACGAACCAGGCGGGTCGTGCAGGTGCCTGTAGGCGATGCCCTAATTGGGCGTATCGTTAATCCCCTGGGCCAGCCCATTGACGGGAAAGGGCCCATTAACACAAAAAACAGCAGGCCCATTGAAACCCGGGCCCCGGGGGTTGTGGAAAGAGTCAGCGTGTCTGAACCGCTGCAGACGGGGTTAAAGTCAATTGACTCGCTGATCCCCATCGGCAGGGGGCAGCGGGAGTTAATCATCGGCGACCGGCAAACGGGGAAAACTGCCATTGCAGTAGATACGATCCTGAATCAAAAGGGCGGCGACGTTATCTGCATTTACGTTGCCATCGGCCAAAAGGCATCTACCGTGGCCGGGGTGGTGGATACTTTTGAAAAGCATGGGGCCATGGATTACACCATTGTGGTTTCCGCAACCGCCAGTGAGCCTTCACCCCTTTTATTCATTGCACCGTATGCGGGCGTAGCCATGGCCGAAGAATTTATGTACCAAGGCCGTGACGTTTTGATAGTTTACGATGACTTATCCAAACACGCCACGGCTTACAGGGAAATGTCACTGCTTTTAAGGCGGCCGCCGGGCAGAGAGGCTTTTCCCGGTGACGTCTTTTACATCCACTCTCGGCTGTTGGAGCGGGCCGCTAAACTTAACGATGAGTTGGGCGGCGGTTCCATTACAGCGCTGCCGATTATTGAAACCCAAGCGGGCGATATTTCCGCTTATATTCCGACGAACGTAATTTCAATTACCGACGGCCAAATCTTTTTGGAATCGGATTTGTTCTATGCCGGTATCCGCCCGGCAATCAGCGTGGGCCGTTCCGTCTCCAGAGTGGGGGGGGAAGCCCAGGTAAAAGCGATGCGCCAGGTGGCGGGCACACTAAGGCTGGATCTTTCCCAGTACCGGGAATTGGCCGCCTTTGCCCAATTCGGCTCCGACTTGGACCGCAGCACCAGGGCTCGTTTAGCCCGGGGCGAGCGCATTTACGAAGTCTTAAAACAGGAACAATACAAGCCGATGGCTGTGGAAGAACAAGCCGTCGCCTTATATATAGCGGTCAACGGTTATTTAGACAGCATTGCCGTTGAAGACATCGTCCGGTTTGAGCGGGAGTTTTTGGCCTTCTGCCGCCGGGAATATGAGAATGTCTTTCTCAAACTTCGGGAAACAGAGGAATTCAATGAAGAAATTGAGACAGAACTGAAAAAGGCTGTCATTGAATTCAAAAAAGATTTTGTCAGTTAAGGGGGACTGGAGATGGCACAATCAGCCCGGGAAATAAAACGGAGGATTTCAAGCATCGCCAGTACTCAGCAGATCACGAAAGCGATGGAAATGATTGCCGCCGTTAAGCTGCGCAAAGCGCAGGCGGAAGTGTTAAACACCAGGCCTTTCTTTCAGCGCTTGGGGGCATCTTTGGCGGCGGTGATAGAAGCTGCTCACAAAGCAGGGGATCCTTTACCTGAGATTGCTCGAAGCCGCCCCGGCAAAAAGCATTGCTTGATTTTATTTACCTCGGATCGGGGTTTGGCCGGCGGTTATAATGCAGCTATCATCAGGGAGGCGGAAGCCTTCCTGAGAAAACATCCCGATACGGAACTGGTTATTTTAGGCAGGAAGGCCCGCGATCACTTCCGCCGCCGCAGCCAGACCTTTTTAGCTGAATTCATAAATTTAGGTGATGAACCGACCCTGCGGCAGGCGCAGGAAATAGGGCAGGTGGTTTATGATTTTTACGCCCACGAACTCTTTGACCGAGTCACAATTTTGTATACCAAATTTATTAACACCGTCACTCACAAAGCGGAATACAGGCACATTCTGCCTGTGGTGCGGCCGGAAGCGGATCAAAAAACGGCAGCGGAAATGTTGAATGCTTTATACATTTATGAGCCATCGATTAATGCTGTTTTAGAAGCCCTGCTGCCTCTGTATGTTGATGCCGCGGTCTATCAATCCTTAGTGGAAGCGAAGGCCAGTGAATTTGGCGCCAGGATGACCGCCATGCGCAACGCCAGTGATAATGCTGATGAGTTAATCAGAGAATTAAATCTTACTTTTCACAGAGCGCGCCAAGCCATGATTACGAAAGAAATTGCGGAAATCGTCGGCGGTGCGGATGCCTTAGAAGCGTAACCAAGGGGGTTAAAAAATGAGTGCTAATATTGGAAAGGTTGTGCAGGTAATCGGGCCGGTTGTTGATATTGAGTTTAACCCCGAAAATCTGCCTGACCTTTTAACGGCTATTCGGATTGAAGGTGAAACAGAAGGGGGCAAAATCAGCCTTGTTTTGGAGGCAGCCCACCATTTGGGTAATAACATTGTCCGCTGCATTGCCATGTCTTCAACTGACGGCCTGCAGCGGGGGATGGAAGCGGAAGATCTGGGCGGGCCGATTTCGGTGCCCGTAGGCCCCGAAACTTTAGGCAGGCTCTTTAATGTCTTAGGTGAGCCCATTGACGAGCTGGGGCCCATCGCCACCAAGGAAAGAAGGCCAATTCACCGGCCGGCGCCTAAGGTTGATGAAGTGGAGCCATCTACTACAATGCTGGAGACAGGCATTAAGGTTGTGGATCTTTTAGCCCCTTACGCCCGGGGCGGTAAGATCGGCCTCTTTGGCGGCGCGGGGGTTGGCAAGACTATTTTAATTATGGAGTTAATCCGCAATATTGCCCAAGAGCACGGCGGTTACTCCGTTTTCGCCGGTGTAGGCGAGCGGACCCGCGAGGGCAACGACCTTTATTTCGAAATGCAGGAATCTGGTGTTATAGATAAGACGGCCATGGTTTTCGGCCAAATGAACGAACCGCCCGGTGCCAGGCTGAGAGTAGGCTTAACGGGTTTAACCTTAGCGGAATACTTTCGCGATGAAGAAGGCCAAGACGTCCTTTTGTTTATCGATAACATTTTCCGCTTCACCCAAGCGGGCTCCGAAGTATCGGCACTTTTAGGGCGCATGCCTTCAGCTGCCGGGTACCAGCCCACTTTGGCAACGGAAATGGGCCAGCTGCAGGAGCGCATTACCACGACAACGCACGGTTCCATTACCTCAATTCAAGCAATTTACGTGCCGGCGGACGACTACACCGACCCCGCGCCGGCAACGACGTTTACCCATTTAGACGCGACAACCAATTTGGAGCGTTGGATTGCGGAAAGGGGAATCTACCCCGCAGTGGATCCTTTGGCGTCCACTTCCCGGATTTTAGCGCCGGAAATCGTGGGCGAGGAACACTACAACGTAGCCAGGGGTGTCCAGCAGGTGCTGCAGCGCTACCGCGAGCTGCAGGATATTATCGCCATTTTAGGCATGGACGAACTTTCGGACGAAGACCAACGAACGGTATTCAGAGCCCGGCGCCTGGAACGCTTTATGTCCCAGCCTATGTTTGTGGCGGAAGCGTTTACGGGCATTGAAGGGCGTTATGTGCCTGTCAGCGAGACTGTCCGGGGCTTTAAAGAAATTTTAGATGGCAAACACGATCACCTGCCGGAAGAAGCGTTTTTCATGGTCGGCACCATTGAGGAAGCGGTGGAAAAAGGAAAAGCGTTAGAAGAGGATGATAACTGATGTCAACTTTCCGGTTGGAAGTGGTTACGCAGGAGCGCCTCGTGGTTTCCACCGAAGTGGAGCATGTGGTTTTACCCGGGCAGGGGGGTAAGTTCGGCATCTTAAAAGATCACGTCCCCATTATGGCCGCCTTGGAAATCGGCATTTTAGAATTCGGCCCCAGGGGAGGCCGACCGCGCAAAATAGCTTTGGGCGGCGGTTTTGCGGAAATGCACGCCAATAAGCTTACGGTCATGGCTAACACTGCCGAGCTGGCGGAAGAAATAGATGTTCTGCGGGCCAGGCGCGCCAAGGAAAGGGCAGAAAAGAGGCTGGCGGAACGCCGGGAGGATTTAGATTTCACCCGGGCCCGCATCGCCCTGCAGAAAGCTATAATGCGCATTGAAGCGGCAGATGGTGAATTTCGCCAAGACCCTCCTTAATTGGAGGGTTTTTTGTATAATGGCCAATAATTGGGTGCATACTACCGGTAAGGCGGTGATAGCATGCAATTTTGGCGGAGGTTTAAGACCAAAATAAGATTGGTTTGGCAGAGAAATCAACGAGTAATCATTTTTATGCTGTTAGGACTGGCCCTGCTGGCGGGAATGGGAATCGGAATTTTACGGCAGTGGCCTTTAGTTGAGGAAGACTCTGTTGTGATTCAACCTGTCAGCAGGGAAGAGATGGAATTAGTTGTACAGGCCCAAGTGGAAAACGTGCTGGCGGGTAAATACCCTTGGGTTTTGAGAGAACCGGCCCAGATAACGGCGGTTGAACCGCCCGCACCTAAAGCGCCCGCACCGGAGAAGCCTAAACCGGTAGCGGTGATCTCCTTGGAAGAATTAAATTGGCCTGTACAGGCGGAAGTGGCCACGCCTTTTGGGTGGTTCAGGCACCCGGTTTACGGCGATTGGCGGTTTAATGCGGGGATCGAATTTAACGCTCCCGGCCAGATGGTCAAGACAGTCTTGGCGGGCGAAGTTGTTTCCGTTACTTCCAGTGATTTAGAGACAGAATTAATTATCGATCACGGCAGCGGTTGGGCCAGCGTTTACCGCTCTGTCAAGGGCCTGACGGTAGTCCCCGGCGAATTGGTGGCAGAGGGCCAAAAAATTGCCACGGCCGCTGACGGCCTCGTCTTTTTTGGCTTAAGCCACAACGGTGCCCCGGTCAATCCCGAAGCGTTTCTTCGCTAATGCTACGCATAATCAACACCCTGTAGCATATAAATGTACAAAAAGTGCTAGGGGGAAGCGCAGATGAGGGACTATATCCGCAGGCGGG
>JBHGWS010000011.1:0-3026 GCA_041936745.1 Candidatus Darwinibacter acetoxidans | reverse complement strand
AATATCATTTCCGATTTGACACCGCTTGTTCAAAACAGCGGCCTGGGGCCTGGTAGTCTCGCAATGAGCCCGATCTGGAGGAAGGCTCCCACTGCGCCGAGGAGATCGAAACATTAAGAAACCGCGGCGTTGAAGTGATCTTGGATCATGAAATAGGGCCTGTGGAGCATGGCGAGGAATAGGACCCGGCTCTCTGGCTGCAGAATTTTGGGGTCAACGTTCTGTGAAAATGTCAGTAAAAAGGCCCGGTTTTGTTCCGTTAAAATGTCACTCTGTGAAATGGCAGGGCATAAGCCCCGCAAAGTTCCGTTGATAAATCGCGGCTAAAGGGATACGATAATATTGATGCCCAACATGACATTATCACTTGTCCACCACTAACAACTACAATTTTTAAGAGTTTTAGTTGACAAAACACAAAGGCGCGTTTATACTAAGTCCAATTAAATATTTGCTTATTTGCTGCTCTTATCAAGAGAGGTGGAGGGACTGGCCCAATGAAACCCGGCAACCAGCGGGATCGCGAGAACCTGCAAGGTGCCAATTCCAACTGGAGATATCCAGAAAGATGAGGGGAGGTGTACTTGTAATTTAGCTGGTTAAATTGTGAGCCCCTTCTTTCGAGAAGGGGCTTTTTTGGAAAGAACGGACGGATCAGGTTGATTCTTAAAAATAACTTAGAGTGACCCATAGGAGGATAAAAATGAAAAGACGGATTGCGCTTCTCGTGGTTTTTTTGGTCATCTTTATCGCTGTACCTTCTTTTGCGCAAACAGTCCTCAAAGTGGGGGCGACTCCCATGCCCCACGGCGAAATTTTAGAGCTTATTGCACCGCTTTTGGCGGAACAAGGGATTATTTTAGAGATCATTGAATTCACCGACTACATTCGTCCCAACAGGGCTTTATACGAAAGGGAATTGGACGCTAACTTTTTTCAACACACGCCTTATTTAGAAGGTTTCAATAGGGATGCCGGTACGGATCTTGTACCGTCTGTGGGTGTATTCATTGCACCGTTGGGCGTTTACAGTGAAAAAATTGCTTCGTTAGATGAGCTGCCGAGAAACGGGAAAATTGCGATTCCCAACGATGCCACTAACGGCGGGCGGGCACTTTTGCTCTTACAAACAGCGGGTGTTCTCAAAGTAGATCCCGATGCCGCGGACCCCACCGTTTTTGATATTGTCGAAAATCCGTTCAACATCAAAATACATGAACTGGAGGCACCTCAGCTTTCCTTAAGCCTGCCGGACGTCCACGCGGCCATCATCAATGGTACTTTCGCCTTAGAAGCAGGCTTAGATCCCGTTGGGGATTCGATTTTGCTGGAAGGCGGCGAATCTTATTACGTCAATATCTTAGCTGTTCGCTCTGATAATGCGGCTGATCCTGCCATTCAAAAACTGGCGGAAACGCTTCAATCCGACCTTGTGCGCGATTTCATTACCGATCGTTATCAAGGATCGTTTATCGCTACATTTTGACTGTACGCGGTCGTAAGCACGGCGTTTTCCCGAGCCGGCAAGCAGAGCATATTCAGTCCGATGTGTTCTGTATCTTAACCTCGGGAATTGGCTGAAGGAAGGGTGGTTGTGTGGCTGGATTGATGGTTGCAGGAAAAAACAGCATTTGGATCACAAAGATTTTCTGTGGTAGAATATTTTTGCTGCTCGAGGTGAGCTGTTTTAGTAATAAGAGAAAAATTCCTGAAATTTTAGGCTGCAATCACGGCTTCTGAGACCGGCACAGCGTAGTGTGTGCTTATTGGCAAACTGCAGCCTTAGGAAAAATCGTGTTGGACTCCGGTGGTCGGTATGCGCGTGAACCAAACACCGTGCAAGGGGTTTCCAACGGGTAAAAAAGTGCAATTGTTTCGCAGTTTTCGCCAACTGGTACGGATGCAAACGATGTAGTTGCTAACTCTAATATTAAAATTTTACCGCTGTAAAATAGAGAGGGCCTCAAGCAATCAAGTCCGGGGCCCTCTCTTATTAAATTGGGGTTTACAGAACTTAGCGCCCAAAGCGAGGCCAATTAAAGTGATCAGTGTAATGGTTATTAACGCACTGCTTGTTACAGGAATAATGTTTAATGATCCGGCGGGTTTTGGTAATAAGTAAGGGCATCCCCGGTGGTGAAGGCTTAAACAATAGTCCAAGAGTTGTTCAAGCCAAGGAACATTTCGCAGTAAGGATAGGGAGGTTCCGAAAAAGAGACAATCCAACCGTATTTATTTTATTCCAAGGCAAGGCCCATGTCCCGGGGCTACAAGTGCCGGTTGAATTTGTGATAACTCTTTTTGCATTCTTGCCAACCTTGCCGGATCCGGTATTTGTTCACTTTTAATTTCACTGATTTCCGTTTTCCAATCAACTTCAATGATCGGCCTAACTTCTCTGCCACGCCGGATCATTAAATCGCTGCTGAACAATATCCCCCGTTGGTTTTCAACTGCTAGCAGGCCTTCCCAAAGGTGCATTTCGGCCGGATAACTGATAAATTCGAGCTCGAATGAATTGCCTACGAGTTTTTCACCCGGCCTTTTGATAATAACTTTGTTGTTAAATCCAAACCCGGTAAGCTGGCGGGCAGTCACTTCTGAACATATTGTCCTAGCCTTGGGGTAATCTTCCAAGATTAAGGCCAGCCCACCACATTCATCGGCCTCGAAATGGGAGACGAAGATATAGCTTAGGCCGACACCATCTAAAAGTTCTTCCAGTTTGGGTAACAGTGCTTGGGCTTGCCAAACATTGCCCGTGTGAAATAAAATTGGTTCAGCCGTTTTAAGCAGGTATTGGTGAAACGAAAGATTTATTTGTTCGTTAAATGAGGTGAACCGGTAAAGATCGTCTTTAACTTTTATCATTCTAATACCCCCATATGAGAGTTTCCTGTCTTTTTCGCCATCGCGGTAGGCAATCCTCTAAATCTGCTGCACATTGCGGTAATGATCCGAATTGGGTGCATCTAGGCGAAACGGCCGGTGCCATCGCTCTGCTTTAGGATCCCCAAACGGGGCCA
>JBHGWS010000010.1:0-10334 GCA_041936745.1 Candidatus Darwinibacter acetoxidans | reverse complement strand
AGCTGGATGAATTAGTGCTTTTCGCGGCAAGGGATAATCTTCAGGTTGCAGTCCATGCCATTGGCGATTTAGCTTTGGATATGGTTTTATTGAGTTTTGAAAGGGCGAAAGAAAAGCAGCCGCAGTGGAGTGCCAGGCCTAGAGTAGTGCACTGTCAAATTGCCAGGGCTGACCAATTTTTGAAAATGTCCCAATTAGGCATCGTCGCGGATATTCAGCCTGTTTTTGTCCCCACTGATTTACATTTTGTCGAAGAGCGCATTGGCAGAGAAAACATGGCATACGCTTATGCTTGGCAGACAATGCTGCAAAAAGGCATTAATACTGCTGGGGGCTCTGACTGCCCTGTGGAAGATTGTAATCCCCTCTGGGGCATGCATGCAGCAATCACCAGGCAAGATCGAAGCGGTTTTCCCCCGAATGGCTGGCAGCCAAAAGAACGCTTAACTCCTTTAGAAGCCCTGCGCCTTTTTACACTGGGCTCCGCTTACGCAGAACAGGCGGAATTACAGAAAGGTACTTTAAGCGCAGGCAGATTGGCGGATTTTGTAGTTCTGCCGGAAAATCCCCTTGAAGTTAACCCACGGCGCCTGCTGGAAATGAAGGTGCAGGCTACCTATGTGGCTGGGCAGTTGGTGTTTTCCGCCGATTGAACCGAATCGATTGTTTCAACCGCCCGCGCGCCTGTGGGCTTGGGAAAAGGCTGTTCCTCTTGAATTAGAATGGGAGAAGTGGTAAAATTTAAGTGTTGAATGTAAACAGATGATAACCCGAAGTGGAATCTTTGTTAAACCGGCGCCTGCTTTTAACCCTTCACGAGGCCTGCCTTTACGGCTGATCCCTCGTTCTTTCCTTTACATATGTGAAGGATTTTACAACCAGTTGGGTAACTATCACTTAGGGGGTGAATTTAGCTTGCGGGGACGTGTTGAATTATCGTTCTTACCGCTTTTTAAACGCCAACTAAAATACTCTATTCAAAACAGCCACCGCTTTTAACCAGGCAGCTGAACCGGCACGCTCCTCAATTCGTTCGAAAAAATACGATAGGAGGAAGTTTATGTCAAAGCAAAACGTAATTATCATCGGTGCTGCAGGAAGGGATTTTCATAATTTCAACGTTTATTACAGGGATAACGAGGCTTATAATGTAGTGGCTTTTACCGCTACCCAAATACCTGATATCCACGGCAGAAAGTATCCTGCGGAACTTGCCGGCAGGCTTTACCCGGCCGGTATTCCTATTTATGAACAAGAAAAACTTGCTGAGCTGATTCAAGAGCACAATGTTGACAGCTGTGTCCTTTCCTACAGTGACGTACATTACGAAGCAGTCATGAACCTCAGTTCCGTTGTCAACGCTGCGGGGGCCAGCTTTGTCCTTTTAGGCCCCAAACATACTATGGTTAAAGGTACGAAACCGGTTGTGGCTGTCTGCGCCACCAGGACCGGGACGGGCAAAAGCCAAACTTCCCGGCGGATCACGGAATTATTAATGGCAATGGGCTTGAAAGTTGTCATCATCCGCCACCCTATGCCCTACGGAGATTTGGCCGCTCAGAAAGTACAGCGCTTTGCGGCTATTGAGGATCTGGCCAAGCATAACTGCACCATTGAAGAAATGGAAGAATATGAACCGCATATCGAGCGGGGTAACGTTGTTTACGCCGGCGTCGATTACGAGGCAATCTTAAAAGAAGCGGAAAATGACCCCAACGGCTGCGATGTCATTTTATGGGACGGCGGTAACAACGACTTTGCCTTCTTTGAGCCGGATTTAATGATCACAGTTGCTGACCCCCACAGGGCCGGCCATGAACTTTTATATTACCCCGGCGAAGTAAACATGAGAATGGCGGATGTGGTGTTGATTAATAAAATCGACACGGCGCCGCCTGAGAAAATACAAGCTGTCCGGGAAAACATTAGGAAAGTTAACCCCACTGCCGTTGTCGTCGATGGTGCCTCACCCATTAGAGTTGATAACCCAGAACTCATCAAAGGCCAAAGGGTATTAATAGTGGAAGACGGCCCCACTCTTACGCACGGCGAGATGGATATCGGTGCCGGTACCCTAGCTGCTTTGAAATACGGTGCGGCAGAAATTATTGACCCGCGGGAAGAAGCTGTTGAGACGCTAGCAGAAACTCTGCGCCTCTATCCTCATGTAGGCAAAGTCCTCCCGGCGATGGGCTACAGCCCCAAACAGATTGCCGATCTGCAGGCAACTATCGCTAAAATTGACTGCGACACCGTGATTATCGGCACACCGATTAATTTAAGCAGGGTAGTTGACATTGCCGGCCGGACAGTCAGGGTACATTACGATCTGCAGGAAATAGGCGAGCCCAACTTACAGCAGATTCTCGCCGAGTTTGTCAAAGAACACAACCTTGCGTAACCTAGTCTAAAAACATTCACTTTTAACGGAGGTTAGCTGTGAAAAAATTATATATTAAGCTGCAGGATCTTGATTTTGAGCTCAGTGATCTGCGGGATAAAAAACCAACCGAAAGAATATTAATGTGCACCCCCGATTATTTCGATGTAACGGAGGCCATCAACGAATTCATGGCCACCCGTGTGGGAGACGAACTTATTCTGAACAAAGTTGATCGCAAGCTGGCAAAAAAACAGTGGAACTACATTAAAGACCTTTACGAATCACTCGGTTACGAAGTTGATCTGATCAGCGGGCCCGTGGGCATGGAGGATGCGGTTTTTGCCGCCAACCAAAGTTTCCCCTTCTTAAATCTCGAAACAGGTGCCAAAGAAGTCGTAATGAGTAATATGCGGCATGAAAAGCGGAAGAAAGAAGTAGCCTATTTCGAAGCCTGGTACAAAAACGAAGGTTATAAGATCCATCATTTGGCGGGCGGCGGCTTTGAAGCCATGGGAGACGCTTTGTGGTTTCCCGGCAAGAATTTAATCATCGCCGGCTTTGGCAGCACCGAGCGCCACCGCACAGATAGAGAAGCTTTGGAACAACTAACTGAAATTACCGGCATCCCCGTCATCGGCGTCCATTTAACCCACCAAGATTTCTATCACCTTAACACTACCTTATGTTTGGTCAGCGATAAAACTTGTGTAGCTTATCCCCCCGGTGTAGGAGAAGACGGCATGGAAATTTTGCATGAGCTTTTCGAAAACGTGATTGAGGTACCAAAAGCAGAGGCCTATGCACCGAATTTTGCCTGCAATGCCTTTTCACCCGATGGCAGAGTTGTGCTTATCCAACATTCCTGCCATGAAACTATCGCTGCACTGGAAAGCTTAGGCTATATTGTCCTGAGAATTGATACATCGGAATTCATTAAATCGGGCGGTTCCGTCTTCTGCATGAAGATGGAAGTTTATTAAACGGTACAAGGCGAAAGCGGCCCTTTGGCCTTTAAAAACAAAGAGATAGGAGTTGATTTAATTGTCCCTGACTGAGGAAATAATCAAAGTAACGGAAGAATTCAGCGCCAATAACTATCTGCCCCTGCCCGTTGTCATCAAAAAGGGAGACGGCGTTTGGGTTTATGATGTGGAAGGCAATAAATATCTGGATATGCTGTCTGCCTATTCAGCCATGAGCCACGGCCACAGGCACCCTAAACTTATCGGCGCTTTGATTGAACAGGCCGGCAAGGTGACACTGACTTCCCGGGCTTTCCATAACGAAAACATGGGTTCTTTCTTAAAAAAACTGTGTGAAACAGCGGCTTACGAAAAAGCCCTGCCCATGAACACTGGTACGGAGGCGGTGGAGACGGCGATCAAAGCCGCAAGAAAATGGGGCCTTTTGAAGAAAGGTGTACCGGAGGACAAAGCAGAAATCATCGTCTGTGAAAACAACTTCCACGGGCGTACGGTAACAGTCGTCAGCTTTTCCTCGGAAGAACAGTACCGCTACGGTTACGGGCCCTTTACACCGGGATTTAAGATTATACCTTACGGGGACGCGGAGGCCCTGAAAGAAGCCATTACGGAAAACACAGTGGCCTTTCTCTTAGAACCGATTCAAGGCGAAGGGGGCGTTTTAGTCCCACCCCGCGGGTATTTAGCGGCGGTTAGGAAAATAACTGCGGAAGCCAACGTCCTGTTGCTGCTGGATGAAATCCAGACCGGCTTGGGCAGGACAGGTAAACTTTTCGCCTACGAACATGAAGATGCCAAGCCGGATATCCTCATTTTGGGTAAGGCTTTGGGGGGAGGCGTCTACCCCGTTTCCGCCATTCTTGCGGACAACGACATTATGGAAGTCTTTACCCCCGGCGATCACGGTTCCACCTTCGGCGGCAACCCGCTCGCCGCGGCAGTCGGCGAAGTAGCTTTAGAGGTATTGGAGTCGGAACAGCTGAGTGAAAAATCTGCGGAATTAGGCGAATATTTCAAGCGGGAATTGGAGAAAATCGCAAGCCCCCGCGTTAAAGAAATTCGGGGCTTGGGCCTTTTGATCGGGCTGGAAATCAAGGAAGAATACGGTACTGCCCGGCCTTACTGCGAAAAGCTGATGGAACTTGGGATCCTCTGCAAAGAAACTCATCAACAAACTATCAGGTTCGCCCCACCTTTGACCATTAAAAAATCAGAGATCGACTGGGCCCTGGAACACATTGCTTCAGTAATCAAATAAGTTTTAACGGCCTAAAACTCCCCTGCCGCGAATTTGGCGGGGGAGTTTTTCTGTCTCCACCGCCCTTTAACAAACAATAGGTGAGGCCGATCGGATCACAATTAAAATGACGTGTGGCAGGATTTATACTTTTTTTCAGGAATATTTAGACTAAAAGCTAGATTATCCCGGACAAATCCACGGAAGGGGAAACATTATGCGCGATAATGCAGAAATATTTATGCGATTTGGTTTTTTACTGCTCATAACTGTTTTCATCTCTCTAGCTGTAGGTGGGTATTTCACCTACCTTTTCTTACAACCGGCGGAACCGGAGGTTTTGCAGGCGGATATACTTTGGGAAAAAAGCCTGGCGGCTGTCAGCGGCGAACTAGCCCGCCTTAACGCAGTTCAAAAGAATATTTTGGCAAAGGAGAAAGCAATATTGGAGTTAATCTCCGAACTGGAGGCAGGGAAAGCAAATGTCACCAACTCTGAAGAAGCGGAAGTAAAAGAAGAGGAGAAAGAAAAAGAACAGGCAACAATCTCTCTGCGCCTGCTCCCCGGGGACAATATTTGGACTCTTGTTTCACGCTTTATTGATTCACCCTCAAAAGAATTAATTGGGGAAATTTTAGAGATCAATAATATCCGGGATCCGAAAAAGCTTAATTCCGGTGCCCGCATCGTCCTCCCCATAAAGAAAATTACCACTCAGTAAAAACCTTACTTAGATGAATAATAAGACAACTCCCAAAATAGAGACAAAAGCACCCAAGATTTCCCTGGGCTGCACCCTTTCTTTAAATATCCCGATGGAAAGTGGGATAATCAAAACCGGCGAGATGGACGTTAAAGACGAGACTATACCGGCGGCCGTGTGCTGCAGGGCAACTAAAGATAGTGTTACACCTATAAAAGGGCCCAGCACCGCCCCAATTGCAATGGCACCCAGCGCTCGTTTGTGTTTAAAAGCCGCTCTTATTTCCGGCCATTTTCCCCTGGTTGAAAGCATAACCGTAAACGCAATCACCGCAGCAATCTGGCGAATCTGCACAGCTGCCAGGGGGTTGTAGGAACCCATGCCCAGTTTGCTGAAAATCAAACCGAAAGCCTGGCCTAAAGCACCTAAAGAAGCAAAGATCAGCCCTTTAACGGGCCGGTTTAATTTCATCTTTGTTTCACCCGGGCTTCTGCTGAGTATAACCAGGCTGATACCGATCATCGTTAAAAACATGCCCAAAAGATTTAAGGGGGCAAGCCTTTCACCCATAATCAAAAAACCCGCCAAAGCCGCAATGGGCGGCGCCGCAGACATGATCAAAAGCGATATCCTGGAGCCGATCTGCACAAATGCCTCAAAGAGAAATATATCCCCTAAGACAAAACCGGTTAAGCCGGAAATAGAAAGCCAAAACCAAGCGTGCCCCGTGGCATCGACCGGCAGGAGCAAGCCCCGGGCAAAAAATGAAGTAATGCTCAAAAGTATGAAAGCAATTAAAAGCCTGATGTAATTGACCGAAAGAGAACCTACGCGTTTGCCCGCGGACTCAAAAGCGATGGCATTAAGGGTCCAGCAGACAGCTGTACCCAATGCCGCCAATTCCCCTAGATGTGACTGCAAAATAGTGTTCATAGTTACTGTTTCCTTTGCCGTAATATATTTTAAGTACTCCTTTAATTATAACGTGCTCCGGGCCAAAAGCCAATTATTTCCGAACTAAGGCAGGCTCAGATGATTTTTCAGCTCCTTAAAACTGCTGGCCTTAAACCGCCCCTCATCTAATTTCCAGTACTGCACCTCGCTGCCCAGCCGCTCTATGTTTGCCAAAAGGCGGCTGTGGCAAGTTAAAATAAAGATTTGATGTGTTTTGGCAATCTCAGCTAAAAGATGAATGGATTGATCCAGATGATGGCTGTCAAAGTTAGCAAAGGAATCGTCGATAATGATCGGTAAATGCGGCTTTATTTCTAAAATACGGCTGAGCCTAACAGCCAGATAGAGCTGCTCTTGAGTACCCCGGCTTAACATATCCACAGCCTGCGAGTTTGCACCGCCTTTTAAAACCGCGGTAAAGTCACCGGTTAAAAGGGATTCCGCCGGCAGTATCCCTTCATAAAAGCCTTTAGTCATCCGCTTGAAGATTTGCCCCGCGCCGGCCATAATACTGTCTTTCATTTCCCCAAGTAAAGTCTTCTCCGCCTCCCTTAACAAAAAGGCCGCGCTCATCATCAGGGCATACTCCTTCGCCAAGGTTTTCAACTGCTCTCTGTTGTGGTTGATTAACTGCTGGCCGCGCTGTAGATCTTCCGGCGAAGAAAGCTGCTCCAAGTCGGCCTCAAGCCGGCGCTTCATTTCTTTTTTTGTTTCCAGCCGCCCTTTTATTTGCTGCCGCTCGGCAAAAGCTTGCCGGTAGGCTTGTTCTACCTGATTTTGCGTTCCGTAAGCCCCGCATTCTTTTTTAAACTTTTCTAAGACATCTTCTTCGTTTTCAATCCCTAAAAAGGCTTCTTTAACGGCATCGGCGGCTAAAGAGCTGCGCAGGGAACGGCTTAAATCTGCCGCCTTGCCCTCAGTCGCTAAAAATTCGAGTGCTCGTCGGCCCCGTTTAAGAAAATCCGCCACCGTATGGGAAATTTCGCTTTCGTCCTCAATCTTCAGTTTATCATCTCGGCCCATAATGCGAAAAATGCCGCCCAGTTTATCCTCTAATTTATTCTCCAAAGCGTGAAGTTCGCCGGCTTTGGCGGCCTTCCTCTGCCATTTCTCAAACTCAGTTTTTATTACCCGCCATTTTTCCCACAAGTCCTGTTTGCTTAAATCGGGCAGGCTGGTAAACTGCAGCAAAAAATCCCCGTAAGCCAGAAACTGTTTTTCAAGATAATCTTTATCCTTCTGCAGTTTATCTATTAACCGGCCTCGGTCAGCGATTCGATCTTGTAAATCTCTCAGGCGAGTCAGGTGATTTGGCAGAAAGCTCGCTTGGACGTCTAACGGCAAACCGAAGGCATTTCTGAAACGATCCAGATGGCCTTCTGTTTCCAAAAGCTTAACATCAAGTTCTTTCAGCCTGTTTTGCACGGTTACAATCTCAGCCTGCACGGCAAGAAGCCTTTCTTCCTGCCTGCGCTGCGCATCTAGAATACTGCGGGGCTGCAGCAGGCTCGTTATTAAGTAGCCGCCTGCTAAGATTAAACCACCTGCCGTAAGCCAGATGCCCCAACGCAAGTTGATGAAGGAAAGAGCAAGGCCTAAAAACAAAAAGGCGAGGGAAGAATAGAAGAAACCTTTAAATTTAGCCTGTGGTGCACTTTTTTGCAAGTCAGCCACATTTCGCTTTAAGACATCTTCTTCGCCGGCAAGTTTTTGTAAAGCCTCTTTTTCCGTTCCCTTGTTTTCTACCAATTTGCTTTTTTCCTGCACCAATTGTGCCAATCTGTTCTGTTCCGCTTGATCCGTTTTAATTGCAAGAATTTCAGCCGCTTGTTCCAGATTCCAGTCTGAATTGGCTTCTTTGATCCTTGCCCGCAGATTTTCCTCTTTCTGCGTCAAATCGTCCTTCATATTCTTTAAAAGCCGCAGCCGCTCTTCGATTCCCGAAATCCCGCCGTGCAGCAAGGCCAGCTTGTCTTTTTCCTGCAGAAGAAGTTCTTTGGTTTGCGGCTCCAAGCCGAATTCACTTTCTTTTTCCCGCAGGTTTTGTTTTAAGGTTAAATATTCGTCCTGTAAGCCTGCCAGCGACTTTAGTTCATATTCCCCCGGCCCGCCGGCCCAGTGCCAACCTTTCTTGTGCTCCAGTTCTTCCTCCCATTCTTTCAACTTGCTGTAGTTTTCAAAATTGTTTTTAATTACGTCTAAGCGGAGTATCTTCGCATCTAAATCTTGCAGCACTTGAGAGAGCTCAGTAATTTCCTTTTCTGTTAGCTCCAGTTCAGCTTGTTTTTCACTGTATTTTTGCGCCTGGGCAAGACCTGCCCGTTTCAGCTTTTGGCCTGCCTTAATGTTATTGTAATAAGGCTTAAACATTCTAACGCCGGATGAGCCTTTTTTCCCCCCGATCTTGTCTGCCGCATTGTAAAATGTCTCAGCCAATTGGGGCAGGGTTAGGACGTCCCGTAAGCCCGCGCCTAATAAGACAGACCGCAATCTGCGCTGGCTTTCTTCGGTTAGATTTTGCACGGCGCTTAACTCATCTAAAGAGATGGTAAAAAGCTGCCTGTAAGTAAAGCCATCGAGTTCGTATAAGTTTTCTATGTTTTCTGGTTCACCTTCTGCGGCCGTCGTCTGCAAAACAGGTTTGCCAAAACCACTCAGCCCCAAGTTATAAAGAACATTCCCCGCCTCTAAATCCGCTTCTACTTCGTATCTGTTGTTTGGCGGGGGAAGTTTCGCCCCTTTGGGAAAGCCGTAGGCCAAATACCTTAAGACATGCATCAAAGTGGTTTTACCCGCCCTGTTTAAGCCGCCAATCACAACCAGGCCCGGATGCAGATTTTCCAAGGTTTGGTTTCTTAAAATGCCAAAATCCCCGATATAAAGGCGTTTGATTTTGATGGTTACTCCCTCCCCTCAGCTAATTTTTCCAGGATCATTTCCTTCGCCTGCCCTAAAAGATCTTCTAATCCATCTTCGGCAAGATGAAAGCGGAAGTCGTCTTTTTCGTCCCGATCTTCCGGTTCTTTTTTCCCGCGCCAGATAAAACCCAGTTCTTCTTTTAAGCGGCGCTGCATTTTTTCATCCGCAAGGCAGCTGGCAATGACCCGTTCCAACTGAGGCAGCACTTGATTGTCCGCCAAAAGTTTTTCATAGTCCAAAGTGCTTTTCGTCCGGAAGCTGACTGCGTTGGTCCACAAAAAAGGGCTCTGGCCCCCAAAGCGTTGCCTTAAATTTTCCGTAAGGACTTCCGTTGCTTCCTGCTGCTGCTCCCTAAGCCCAGCATGAAGAGGGCCCCTGCCTTTGATGATCCATTCCAAGACATAGCCTTCGATAGGATATCGGTCATTTTCTTTTTTTGCTAAAATCCCTTGTGCCGCCTCGTTTATTTTATCTTCCAGTTCCTCCAGAGTTTCGGGGATTGGTTCTTCGTCGATCAAGATTTCCTGCCTTTTGTAAATAACGGAAGCGGTGGGTAAAAAGGTGATGGAACTTCCCTGCAGCCTGTCCAACTCTACCAAAAGGCAGCCCCCGCGGCCTTGTTCCCCGAAGTTTCTGCCCTGGGGGATTCCCGGATAGGCTATTAAGGGATACGCCTCTTCACTTAGTATTTGGTGTTGATGGATGTGACCTAAGGCCCAATAATGAATATCCTTATTTTCTTTTAGTTCACTTAAAGAACAGGGGATGTAGTTGGAAGTGCCGGATTCTAATTGGGTGTGTAAGAGAGCTATGTTCCATAAATCCCTTTTTTCCAAATGATAGTTTTTGTGGATTTTTTCGTTCAGCCAACGCCTTTCGTAAGACTGCCCGATGATATTAGCAACTGTTTTCTCATTTCGATTAAAGGCTTTATAGATCTGCGGTTGGACGCCGGCGAAGGCCTTTACATTCGGAGGGGTAGCAAATAATCCCGCCCCTTCCCGCAGCGGATCGTGATTTCCCGCGATTACATAGACATCAATACCCGATTCCGCCAAACGTAGGCATTGTTGGCTGAAAAATTGTTCTGCTTTTACGGATCTCGCTTCGCGGTCATATAAATCACCACTGATTAGCATAAAGTCGACATTTTCT
>JBHGWS010000009.1:0-13553 GCA_041936745.1 Candidatus Darwinibacter acetoxidans | reverse complement strand
CTGTAATTTCATACACTAACGCACACTAACGCAGAAAGAACAGCTGGATTTATTTAGTGATCCTTAAATTCGCCCAAGAAAGCACCGGATGCACGTAATCATGATGTTCGTTGCCGAAAATTGAATTAAAGCGGATTTTGAGATATGTTTCTTTTTAACTTTTCACAAAAAAGGATGACAACGCAATTAGCTCGCCAAGAGCGAATGTGGAAATCTTCTGGCTTCTGTGCTATGATTAAAAATGGAAGTGAACCCGCAGCGGGAGGTGCAATGCGTTGAAGTTGCCGGAGACGAAATTGCAAAGCATTTTTGTAAAACATGGGGTTGTTGCTGCCTATGCTTTTGGTTCTCAAATAGAAGGCCATTCCGATCCCATGAGTGATCTCGATTTGGGTGTCCTTTATGGCAGGCAAGAAAAATCAGTGAACAAAATATTATCCCTGCAGGCGGACTTGCAAGCTGTTTGCTCCCCAATCCCGCTTGATCTGATTGTGCTTGATAAAGCCAGGAATAATGTGGCGTTTAATGCCATCACCAACGGCAGCCTGATCTTTTCCAGCGATGAAAATTTGAGGCGTAATTTCGAAGAAAACGTGCTAAGGATATACCATGATTTTGCCCCGTTTATGGCTAAATTCTATCGTGATGTGGAGACTTCAATTCTCTCGGGTGATCCAGGTGATTGAGCGGGAGAGGATATTGGATTTAATAGTAGAAATCAGGCGAAGCCTCGCACGCTTAAAAGAGATGTCACAAATGACATTCGAGCATTTTGGCGCGAACCCGGATAATTTTGCTGTGACAGAACATCACTTAAGGAAAGCTTTAGAGATGGTTTTGGATATTGGCCGCCATATCATTGCTAAACAAGCTTTGGGGCGACCGGGTGATTACACTCAAATCTTTACCATTTTAGGCGAGGCGGGTGTGTTACCCAAGGACTATGTTACAAAAAACAGAGGGTTGCCCGGTTATAGAAGCCGTTTAGTTCACATTTATCATGAAGTATCATCAGAGGAGATTTTCGAGATTATTACAACTAGGTTAGGGGATATTGAACAGTTTTGCCGCTTAATTGTCGAATACATCGATGAATCGAATAGCTAATTGAGTTAGTGCGCTTCCGATGCCCTTAAGGTCAGGGGCATCTTTTTTAATCCTTCACATTTCGCCGACGGCTTTAAAACCAATCGATTGGCCTCGTATTATGCCTTTTAAGCTGCCGCAGGGAAATTTGGCTGTAAATGCTCATGCAGTATGTCTACGGAGTGCGGATGATGTTTTTTGGTTTCTTAGGCATAATAGGGCGGAGGTGGGAGAGGTGGACAGGCAACGCAGAAAAGAGCTATTGGCATCTTATAAATTCAGGCGCCCTGAAATGGGTGTAATCTCTTATCACTGCAAAGCAAGCGGTGATGTGTTCCTGGCTACTTTCAAAGATACCAGAGCGAGTTTTAATAGCACAAATATGTAGTTGTCCGCCAACTGGCACCCAAACAAGCAGTTGCAGGATCTATGGAACAAGCATGGTGCGGAATCATTCTAATTATCCGTTCTTGAAACTCTCAAATATGATGACCCCCATAAAGATCATACTGCCGATTTAGAAAAAATGATAGAGTCGCAGCTAGCCGCAAATTCCCGAGCAAAAAGAGTGTGGCGGTGAAGGAGATGAGGATGCGGATTGTGCAAAAACAGGCAAGCCCATTGCCGAGCTGCGCAAAGAAGGAGGTTTGACCCAAAAGAATATTGCTGATGCACTAACTAGGTATTCAAAGTAAAACCGTTTCTAAAGGGGAATGTGGCTTAGGATTTCCCGATCTATCGTTGTGGCCCCGGTCATCTGCCATTCTGGGCGTAGATATGAAGCAAATGATGGCAGGTGAAATTACGTCAAACCGTGCTGACAGCGGGAATATTGACAAAGTGCGGTTTTACGTTTGTCCTACGTGCGGAAATATATTGGTTGGCACCGGAAGTGCCTCTATCTTTTGCTGTGGTAGAAAACTAGAGCAGATCAGGCCCATCAACTCAGCTGCAGTACTTAGCATTACAATAGAAAAAGTGGACACAGATTACTTCATCACTGTGAACCACCCATGACAAAAGAACACTATCTAGCGTTTGCCTCTTATGTAAAAAGGAGAGAATATATCTCCGGCGCTTGTATCCCGAACAAAGCCCCAGCTTGCCGGCGGTAGGCTGTTTATTTATTCCACCGAAATTAGGTTGATTGAATACCCACATCGGCTAACGTAAACGCACATAGCGTATCTGCATAAGATGTCCTCTTTAACGGACTTTACAATCCATCGCCAAGCAAAAAACATAAAAAACCTATTGCACCGACCTTGTTTGCACACCGGCATCCTTACGGGTGCAAAGCTAAAACAGGCTCCCTCCCGCTGGAGTTGTTATTTTTTCTTTTTAAAAGCCCCGCCTTCGGTTGGAAAGAACTAGGTGGGAAATCTGTTTGGAGGATTTAACTTCGCAGAAGGGAATTAACTAGTACTACTACTTTTTCGGGAGGGTGCATTGTGAGATTGAACCAAGACGAAATTACAGCCCTTTCCCACCGCTATGGCTTAAAGTTTCTCGTTTACTTTGGCAGTTTTTTAACTGAGCATTACAGAAAAGATAGTGATATTGATCTTGCTTTTTTGGCTCATCGCCCCCTCTCGAGCACGGAAAAATGGGAGCTATGTAAAGAGTTAATGATTCTTCATCGTAAAAGTGAAATTGATCTTGTCGATTTACAGACGGCAGAGCCTCTTTTACGATATATCGTTGCCACCGAGGGCAGGCTGCTTTATGAGGAGGAAGTAGGGACTTTTGAACGTTACGCACTTTTTTATGTAAAACACTACTATGAACTGGCCCCGGTTATTCAAGATCAAATGCGGCGCTTAATGGTTGAGATCAAGGAGCTTGATAGCGATGATAACAAAAGCGATAATTTGCAATAAGTTAAAAGTTTTACTCAAATATTATCGAGAATTAGAGCAACTTAGCCATGGTGTAACTCTAGAGATTTACTGTTCTGATCTCGCCACACGGAGGTCTATCGAACGACAAATCCAGCTCATCGTGGAATCTGGAACAGATGTAAATAATATGCTTCTAAAAAAACTGAACTTGGGTTCTGCTGATTATTTTAATTCTTTTATTGATTTGGCTGAATCCGGGGTTTTAGAGCCGGACTTTGCTTTGAAAATCGCCCCATCCACTGGGCTTAGAAATATCTTAGTTCACGAGTATACCAAAATTGATGATACTATTGTGCATCAATCCATAGCTGATATAAAGCACTATTACGGAATGTATTTAAAAATAATGGCAGAATATCTAGAGTGTGATTTGAACCACTGGAGTTAGTTAAACACAAGTTTCTATCCTTTTTGCCGTAAATCAAAGACAGGGCAATGTCGTACCCATACTGGTTGTCATAAATATGCGCCGGAGTATACTGTTCAACACAAGGATAGGCACAGCGAAAAGCGGCATATAAATACTATTTAGCCAGATGGATTACCTTTCCCTAAACATGCTCGAATCTTTCTGAATGGTTGGCCACATTTTCCCCCCTTGATTGCCGGCGGTAGGTTGTTTTCTGTTTATATTTTATGGCGAAAACAACAAAACCTTCGTGCCCCCTAATCGGGAGAACACGAAGGTTTTTTAATACTTAGAACGCCAGGCGCGAACCTGTCGGTTTAATTTCCCTTAAGCCCCTAAAAAGCGCTCCAGATCTTCTGCCACGGTGCCTATGCTTGTAATTCCGAATTTCTCCACCAAAACCTCAGCAACATTGGGGGAGAGAAAAGCGGGCAGAGTTGGCCCAAGCTGGATGTTTTTAACGCCCAGGTAGAGAAGGGCTAAAAGGACAATTACCGCTTTTTGCTCATACCAGGAGATATTATAAACTATAGGCAGCTCGTTAATATCCTCCAGGCCGAAGATTTCCTTTAGTTTTAAAGCAATCAGGGCAAGGGAGTAGGAGTCATTGCACTGCCCCGCATCAAGAACCCTGGGAATCCCACCTATATCTCCAAGGTCCAGCTTGTTGTAGCGGTATTTCGCGCAACCGGCAGTCAAGATAACGTTATCCTCCGGCAGCTCGCTGGCAAAATCGGTGTAGTATCCGCGAGAATTCATCCTGCCGTCGCAGCCCGCCATCACAAAAAACTTTTTGATGGAGCCGGACCGCACCGCTTCCACAATCTGATCCGCCAAGGCAAAGACCTGTTCGTGGGCAAAGCCTCCTACAATGGTGCCCTTTTCAATCTCCGCAGGGGGAGGGCAGGTTTTAGCAAGCTCAATAATTTCGGAAAAGTCTTTTCTTCCTTCTTCGTCCTCTTCAATGTGGGTGCAGCCGGGATAGCCTGTGGCCCCCGTTGTGAATATTCTTTTTCTAATTTCCTCTTTCCTGGGAGGTACAATGCAGTTGGTGGTAAATAGGATGGGTCCGTTGAATGATTCAAACTCCCGAAGCTGCTGCCACCAGGCGTTTCCGTAGTTGCCCACAAAATGTTTATATTTCTTAAAAGCAGGGTAGTAGTGGGCGGGCAGCATTTCGCTGTGGGTGTACACATCCACCCCTGTCCCTTCAGTCTGCTTTAAAAGCTGCTCTAAATCCTTAAGATCGTGACCGGATACTAAAATGCCCGGGTTGTTTCTAACCCCGATATTCACCTCGGTAATTTCCGGATGGCCGTAAGTCGAGGTGTTGGCTTCATCTAAAAGTGCCATCACATCAACCCCGTATTTCCCTGTTTCCAAAGTAAGGGCCATTAAATCATCACCGCTTAGGCTGTTGTCTAAAGTAGCGTTGAGGGCCTTGTAAATAAAGCGGTAGATCTCCATGTTTTCTTTCCCTAAATTGAAAGCATGATGGCCGTAAGCTGCCATTCCTTTAAGGCCGTAGGTGATTAATTCCCTTAAAGAGCGAATATCTTCGTCTTTGGTGGCTAAAATGCCCACTTCCGCCCCTTTCGCCAGCATCTGCTCATCCTGCTTTAGGCGGAATAAAGCGGCGTCATGGAGGGAAAACTCCCCTTGCAGGCCTTCCCTTAGCTCATCCCTTAAAGCCAGCATTTTCCGGATTGCTCCTCTAATGGCCTCACTATCGAAGTTAGCGTTGGTAATTGTGGCAAAAAGGCCGTTTAAAATCGCAACATTAACATGGGGGATCTTTTCAGGGGCAATGCCTGCCGCCACCACAATATTGGCAACCCCTTTCATAGTGTAAATTAAAAGGTCCTGTAAAACGGCGGTTTCCGCATCTTTCCCGCAGCTGCCCCGGACTGTGCAGCCCACGCCCTTAGACGCCTCTTGACATTGAAAACAAAACATGTTCAACTAGCTTCTACCTCCTATGTGCATACATAAGTTAATAACTAAGTATTATCTTTGCTATTTTACTCTCAATCGCAGTTATTGTCAAGGGGAAAAAGCCCAGCTCAGGAGGGAAAAGGGGCTGTCGGATGCCCAATAAAAAATTCAGTATTCCTGTAGTGGGGTACTGAATTTTTATAAGAAAGAAGGTGGCCGTGGGGCCACCCTCCTCCGTTATCCTGTGTACTACAACCTTGATGAATCCGCTTTCGGTGAAACGCCGGGATTGTTGATAAAAATGGCCGGGCTCAATCACAACCAATACCTTAGTTTCGGACGCGTTTTCTGCCAACTTGCTTCTAATATTTGCGAAGATTATTTCGTTCCGTTTGCAACTTATGCTGTTGGCCTGGACTTTATTATAACAACCAACCAGTAACAGGCATTGGGATTGTTTTGGGCATTTTCGCCCTTATTTATTAAACCGTTTCGTTCCCCATTTTCATCCGCCTACAGATCGGCAAGGGGGTGGAGACTATCATCTGACGGCGGGGCTAGTGCGCTGGCTTACTTTATGCCTTAGCATCGCCCCGTATAACTTTCCCGAAGAATTAGCGATTAGGTGCTGGCTATGCCATCTGGGGGACCCTGGGCTTTGGGCTTGCCGAGGCACATAGGCTTAAAAAAATGCGCCCCTCGGTTACGTTTTATTGCGGGTGTCCTATTGGGTTTTTCTACCCTGCTTTTCGCTTAGGGCAAAGATGACCGCTTTAAACGGCAGTTTTGTGGTGCAAATTAGAAGCGGGCTTTTGGGCCTACGTTAAACTTGCAGCTGAATAATTTGTTCGAATGTTGCGGGGCACCAAGATAGCGCCCCGTTTTGGCCCGAATATTGTAGAAGGCACTTGCCAGGCAGGAAAATTAGGCGGGCGGTTAATGTTAGAAAACAACATACATTTTGGAAATGTGCACTACCAAAGCCAGGCTTCTAAGGGAAAGGCACGGGGGGCTTATTTTGCCTTAGGGTCATGAAGGAGGGCGAAAGTTGAAACAGATTTCAAAAGGGCGCTTATTAATAACGCCACTTTTGCTGTTGTCGGCGGGGCTGATCTTAACGGGTGGGTATACTCATGCAGAATGGAGAGAGAATTTCAACTACAAGTTCGGGTATCACGTTAAGGTATTTGGGATTAGTTAGTTGCCTTGCATTGCCAATGAAGACAAGATCAGGTTGCACGGTGGAATGATCGGAAAGAACCAGATCTATAGGGGCATCAAATAGTTCGCCTTTGGGGTTGTGGTCCCAAAAGTAATCTTCAAGAATTCGTTGAAGTCTTCTGGATACTCGTTGATGATGTACGATAGGTCCCGGTTCTTTAACAAGAATCCCATCTATCAGCTGAATGGTGTAGCCAGGTTCAGAGGGCAGTGCCACATAATCGTCATAAGTGTAAGCTTTTGGCGAATGTGTAGTTTTGGTTTCTTTTACCGCCTCTTCTATGGGGCATTTACTTTGAAGTTCTTGGAGAACCCGGTTAGGATCATAGCGATATTGCCGTGTTCCCATGACAATGGCGGGGATTTTCTTTTCCCTCGTATATCGCCAGATTGTCTCTACCGATAGGCCTAATTTTTCTGCCAGTTCTTTTGCAGTTAGGTATTTTTTTCCCACTGCGATCGCCCCCTCACGCAGATTGTATCATGTTTGTAAACAGTAAACATGTAATATCAACAGTAAGGGGGATTACACAGGTTTAAGCAAGTGAAAGTTTGCTTTTTCTGTTAGAATACCAAATGGCGCCTGGCTGCAAACGCAACACTGCCAACTTCTCTTTTAAATTTTTTCTTTAAACTCATAAGAGTAATTTCTTTTTTCATCGTAATTCCCCCTAATTAAATACTAGCAGATGAAAGGATTTTCTCCAAACCTATTAAGGGGCTAAATAGCCTGCGTTTAAAAGAGGCAGCGGAATTTATTTTAATTAAATCAAACCTTTCTGCTCTAAAATTGATGGTTCATACACAACTAAAATCCTTCTGCAGGACTGTTACACAACCGCGTTGGTCATTGCCATCCCTAACGGGGATATTTTGGCTGAAGTGGCGCACAAGCTTCTCATGGCAAGCCTGGCCATGGCTGATGATTTAGAAGAAGGGGATAAACCGCTCGACATAGAATTCTAATGATAACCCTCTGGCCCGCCCTGCAGGCAGGCCTTAAACCCAGCCGGGCTGAGCTTTTTTCGCTGATAATTGCGTGCAGTTTTGCCGGCGGCAATTCGCTGTGCTGGCTTAAGAGTGCAGTTTCGCCTTCGCCTTCGCTTTCAACAGAAACCAAATTGCATTTACCCTAGGAAAACATCGTGTAGATCTACATAATAAGGGAGGCTACTGAACCCCAAGATTTTTTCGTGAAGGATATGTTTACGGCTCAGCTGGGGATGATTTTGTTTCTTTCGTTTGTCTTACTTGGATTCGCTACAATCTTTATGATCAATTTTTACTTAGAGCTACACGTTTAATATCAATGCACGGTATCCTGATTTAAAACAAGGGTTTTATAAAAAGTGTACTAAAGAATTTGCTTCCGAAAGCCTAATAAAAATAGAGGAAGTGAGAGCATGGCTGAACGACATCTTGAAGATAACAGTAGACAAGTAGTCACAGAATACGCTAATCTGCTTCGTGAACGCATTAGTTTGGATAAAGTTATTTTATTTGGTTCTTTTGCCCGGGGGCAACAACATCCAGATAGTGACATTGATGTTGCAGTTATCTCTTCTGATTTCAGTGGAGATCGTTTAGAAGATCAATTGCAACTTATGAGATTGAGACGGAAGGTTGATTTACGGATAGAACCTATTCCTTTTTTACCGCAAGATTTTACCGCTGCAGATCCTCTTGCAAAAGAGATCATGGACACAGGCTACATTATCTATCCCAAATAAGTATTGGCGGTCAATTTGCTTTGGAATACTCAAAACCCCGTTAATACGGGGTTGATTTTCTTAAAATGCCGCAGTGTGGATCGGGTTTCTTTAATCAATAAAAAAATGTATTTACGTCACTTTGAAATCTGCGTCTTAGAAAGCAGGCTACAAGCTTCAGGGCTGGGGGTAAAAGGATATGGTTCATCTAGAGGAAATAACCGGACGCAATTATCGGCAGTGCTGTGCTTTAAAGATAAGTGAAGAACAAAAAAACAACCGTGCCGTGGCTTCTAATGTGGCCATTTTGGCGCGAGCCTATGCCTATCGCAAGCAGGGCGGTTGTGCCTATGCTATTTATAATAATCAGGAGATGGTGGGGCTGCTCATGTACCGCGATTTGGATGAGCCGCCCCCCTGCCATATCTTGGACCAATTCATGATCGATGAACGCTTCCAGGGCCGCGGGTATGGGAAAGCAGCCCTCAGCCTTCTTCTTGCCAAGATGAAGAAGCAGGGAAAATACGAGCGGGTTGAATTGGGCTGTTCCAGGGAAAATCCGGGTGCAATCAGCTTTTATAAGCGCTGTGGGTTCTATCTTTCACAGGATGATTCAGAGGACGAGATTGGCATGGCCTTCGATCTGTGACACTAGGTGATATCGATTTGATTTGTTCCTTCTTGCAGGGTTTCACGGGCCTTGCTTTCGGTATATAAAACTGGAGCAGGGGAGTATCTGCGGCTGCTAACCAACCATCGAGGGGGCAGGAACGGATGGACATCGTTGTAATTAATGGGACAGAGGTAGAGGGCTGCACCCAGCCGTCCGTAGATAATCATTGTTAGACAACGGCTGGTTGTGAAAAGAACTTGTTCCCCTTTCCCCCCCACTACGAAGTTGGCTTAAGGACATCATATCATTAAGGATGGTTAAAATGGCTGAGTTTAGAATTCTCATGATTAGCACCGAACAGGCGGACGCAGACTTAATGCGTGCCCTGGCCCACGTACTTTGTTATGAAGAACCGGCCCAGGCGGGCAGGTCTGTGCAATTTTGGGCTGATTGGTTCTCCGCTCAAATCCCCGGTGAAAAGTTTACTTTCGCTGCCGAGGAATGCGGCGTATCTGTGGCTGAACGAAAATTTGTGGGAGTGGCCCGCCTCTGGAAAACCCCCTATTGTGACAACAAATGGCTGTTAGAGGGGTTGAAGGTTATTGCGCCTCGGCGCAGACGCGGTATTGGGACTGCTTTATTAAAAGAAGCAATCAGGGTGCTTGCGGATCTGCAAGTGCCCAGCCTTAGTGCCAACATCAATCGGGACAACGGGGCATCAATTGCCCTGCACCGCTCTTTGGGGTTTGAAAAACAGTCTTCCGGTTCACGCAACAGCTACGGCGAGTACAGGGAACAAAGCGACGAATATGTGCTGAAAGTAAAAGAGGCCATGCTGGATATTTCGGATTAGACCCCGGTTTTTGGATTAAGCGCAAGTGGGGCGGTGAGATTTTAAAGGGGGAATTTCCATGAAAACTCAGTTGATCGTAATTTCTGATATGGAAGGTGCATCCGGAATTTTTGCCGGGGATATGGATCTAGTTTTAAACGGCGAGCCTAAGTGGCGAGAAGAGGGCAGAAAACTTATGACCTCTGATGTGTTGGCCGTTTGTCATGCCGCCAATGAATTTGGCATAGATGAAATTATGTACTATGATGCCCACTGCGCGGGCAACCCCGAATTCAATGTGCTGCTTGAGAAACTGCCGCCCAATGTGAAATTATTTGATACACCCAACCGGCGCTTTGATTGGAGAAGGATTCGGGGCCAGGCCCAGTCAGAACCGTTTGGATTAATAACTGTGGGCCAGCATGCCAGAAACGGTGAGCAGGATGCCTATTTTCCCCACACCATTCAAAGCCCGCCAATTAAGGCACTATGGCTTAACGATTGGCATATTGCGGAGATGGGTATGGCTGTATTGAATTTCCAAGGTGTCAGATTCATTGCCAACGTTGGCTGTGAAGCGGCAAGAACAGAAGCACTGGAGCTATCCCCCAACGTTAAACATATTTCCGTAAAGGACAAAAAAAGAGGCTGGGAGCCAGGCAGTGACGAAACTTATCCCCTCATTCGCAGTGGTGTGCTGGCGGCCCTGAAAAATGCGGAACAGGCGGAAGGGGTGGTTGTGGAACCGCCGTACAATTTCAGGCTCGAGCTTTGCAAATACTTCTATTTCGAGCAGCCCCAAAAGTTTGCTTGGAAAGGCAGTTTCGCCACTAAAGAAGCCCAGTGGCAGGCACCTAGTGTTGAAATTGGATTTGAGATTTTTAACTACGTAAGAAGATGCATCCATATCAGTGCGGCGGATCGGGAGAGGGCAAAAAATGAAATGATTAAGGGCATCTATAACACCATGGAATAACGGGACCGATTAGGGAATCCGGTTGCAGCTGACGGACATTTTCCCGCAATACGAGGAGAGCGGCATTAGCAGATTTTAGGAAATGGATTCATCAGGTGGGAAGGGGTTAGGGGCGATCTCCGCGGCTTTGCCCGGACAATCCCGAGCCTCTTAATGGCTTACGGCGAGCGAGGAACAAGGCTTCGCAACTTCGAGGAATACACTGAAGATATCTTTTTGGAAGTGACCGGCTAACCGAGGACCGGTTCATATTTTTGCGGGATGGCGGCCCATATGTTGAGAGGAAACCGGTGAAGAAAAACATTATGATGATAAACGGCTAAAGTATATTCTAGAGAAACAAGCCTATTGCCTACCACCAAGTGATATCATCGATCAGATTGCTACAAATTATATCTTTAGCTTTGATAAAGAAAATAAAATCAGCCGCAAACACTTTAAAAGCGTTGGTACCGGGCAGGCGGTCAAAGAAGGAAAACTAGCTGAACAACATTCGTCAACCCGGGAATCCGGTGGCCCGTTTCTAACCTTGTTTTTGAACGGGGAAAATTGTCGCTAGATCAAGAACGAGCCCCGGAAAAGAGACCGATTCCACAGTACCTGTTTTTTCAAATACATGCACATCTTCCGGTTCCCGCTCAATGCTAAAAGCATACTGCCAAAACTGCCCACCTATTGGGTCTACAATCCAATATTCACGAATGCCACTTCGCATGTAAAGGTCAAGTTTGCTGATCATGTCTTTTCCTCGGGTGGAAGGGGATAGGATTTCCACAATTAGTGTGGGTATTCCTTCGTACCTACCGTCTTCCGTAACATTTTCCTCATCGCAGATGACAACAAGATCCGGTTGAACCACGTTGGGATCTTCTGAAAACTTTTCGGCATAGCCCTTAAGGCGAATATCAAGCGGGGCAGTAAGGACACGACAGGAATGGTTGTGGAAAAAATCCATCAAGGGCCGCAAAATATCAAGTAAAACTACTTGATGTCTGAAACTGGGTGAAGCCAACAGGTAGATTTCGCCCTTGATCAGCTCATAGCGTTGATCCGATGTATTGACGATGTCCTCGTATTCAGCAAAGCTGATCCGCCTTTTTACGTTGTAATCGCCCTTTGTCTCGTTTAGTAGGTATTCTTCGGGTTCCCGATAAGAAATTAGCTTAGCGACATTTTTCCCGTTTTTAGTGATAATGATATCTTCCTTTTCACACAAACTCAAATATTTGCCGAAAGCGTTTTGCAGATCAGTGGAATTAACGCGCATTTTTTCTCCTCCATTCTATAGCTATATCATAACAAATATACCTATTGTTGTAAAGAATAATTAGCTAAAATTAAAGAGTGGCCGGGGTCACTTTCGATTTGAATAAGCAATTGGGGTGCAGGAGCATGGAAGATCATGATTTAAAAAAGTTACGAAAAAGGGCGGCCGGTGGCGAGGCTGATGGACAGTTTCAGTTGGCGCTTATCTATATTTACGGGCGGGGCGTTCCTGAAGATCATGAGAAAGCGGTTGGGTTATTAAGGCAAGCAGTGGCACAGGGGCATATTGAGGCTGCCTATAATTTAGGAATCTGCTATCACTACGGCTACGGTGTAGAGGTTGATTATCAAAGGGCCTTTGAATTATATAAAAAGTCCGCGTTGAACGGCTTTAGCAAAGGGAAGGCCCTAGTCGGTTTCTTTTATTACCACGGTCTATATGTTCAACAAGATTTTGTTGAGGCCATCAAGTGGTTTGTAGAAGGAGCCGCCCAAAATGATATGGCCTCAGAATACTGGTTGGGCGTTTGCTACCTGAAAGGGCAGGGTGTCCAGCAATGCGATAAAGAAGCAATTAAGTGGTTCCAAAAATCCGCCGCCAAAGGATACCCCAAGGCCCAGATAGCGCTTGCAAAGCTAGTATAAATGTGAAAGCACACTGGAGGCTATCGATCTGAAAAGGGTGGCAATCATTGGTATGGCCGGAACGGGAGATCAACATCTGCCGGAATGGGACTCACTAATGGAGCGGTTGGCATCGGGAAAAGAATGGATCATTGATGGGAACTACGGTAGGACAATGGATATCAGGCTGCAAGAAGCTGACCCTGTCATCTTCTTGGATTACCCGGCGTATCTGAGTTGGTTACGGGTACTAAAAAGAAGGGTCCAATACCATGCGAAAACCCGTCCGGACATGGGTGAAGGCTGCCCCAAAAAGGTTGACAGGCAGTTTCTTAAATGGATTTTTGTTACTGCAAAGACAAAAGACCGGAAATATTAAGGAAATTGACAAAACTTGGTCACAAGACGCAGGTACATATCTTTACCAAACCGACTCAGTTAAAAAGATTTCTCCAGTCTCCCTAGTTCGTACCCTCTTCGTTAAGCGTTAATGCTTTCTAGTTTGCGAATTTAAGTATTACCCAAAGACTAGGACCATGTCAGTCCCCGGTTTTAGCCAGGACATCAAGGCACGGCGTCGGTCAAAGTGGCTATCCTTTTCAGCCGGTTTCATTGGCGGTGTGTTCAAGAGACACCATCATCGGCCCAATAATGACTTGCGCAGTTATGCAGGAAGGATGGGAATCAAGATGCTGCTACCCGTAACGGAAGGACTGTTAGAGGAAGTACAGGAAATAATCAACGCTAATCCAGATTACAATATCCTGCATAATGGAAAGCCGAGCCGGGCTTTAGAGGATATACGCGAAGAATTCCTGGCCGATGGGACAGAGAGTTACCTTGTCCTAATTGAAAATCGGTATATAGGCGCTATCAATTTTTTTAAGAACAATCCCAACGATAATTTACCCGGGCTGGTCACGGAGATTATCACGGTCGGAGCCACGGGACAAAGGCATACGCTCTATTTGAAGAGAAATT
>JBHGWS010000008.1:0-14349 GCA_041936745.1 Candidatus Darwinibacter acetoxidans | reverse complement strand
TGAATTTAAAGATGTTACTTTTTCTTATCCGGGTGCGGAAACACCTGTTTTAAGCAATATTTCTTTTGCGGCTCGGCCCGGCGAGATTACGGCTGTCATCGGCGGTACGGGATCGGGTAAATCGACGCTTTTGGATCTTGTGCCGCGCTTTTATGATATCCAAGAGGGCAGCATTACTTTAGACGGCCTGGACATTAGGGAAATGCCGCTTGCTAAACTTCGCGCCAGGCTTGGTTACGTGCCGCAGAGGGCAGTTTTGTTTTCCGGCACTATCGCTGAAAATATCCGCAGCGGTAAACAAGAAGCGGAGGCTTGGGAGGTAGAAAAAGCGGCCCAAATTGCCCAGGCAGCCGGCTTTATTGAAGAAAGGGAGGAAGGCTACGATGCTTATATTGCCCAGGGCGGCACCAACGTTTCCGGCGGGCAGAAGCAGAGGTTATCGATTGCCAGGGCTTTAGTGCGCCAGCCCCAAGTCTACCTGCTCGATGATACCTTTTCCGCCCTGGACTATAAAACTGATGCAAAATTAAGGCAGGAACTGACGGAAAACGCCGCAGATGCTACTTTAATAATTGTTGCTCAACGGGTCAGCACAGTTTTACACGCAGACCAAATCATTGTCTTGGAAGCGGGCCGGATGGTCGGCCAAGGCACACACGAGGAATTATTGCAAACATGCCCGGTATACCGGGAAATTGTGGCTTCGCAATTTAGTGAGGAGGCGGTCTCATGAGCAGACAAGATACAACACCAAGACGAGGGCCCGGCCGCCGCGGCGGCGGATTTGGCCCGCGGGGGATTGGCAGGCCCGTTGAGAAGGCCAAAGATTTTAAAGGGAGCCTGCGCCGCTTAGCTGCCTATATGCGGCCGCATGCCTTAAGCCTGCTTCTTGTCTTAGCCTTTGCTGTTTTAAGCACTGTTTTTACGATTTTCAGCCCCAGGATTATGGGCCAAGCCACAACTGTCCTTTTTGAGGGGATCATGGCTAAAATGCAGGGGATACCCGGTGCAGCGATCGATTTTGCTGCCGTGGGCAGGATCCTGGTTGTTTTAGGCGGTTTGTATATCGCCGGCGCCCTGTTTGGCTATTTCCAGCAGTTAGTTATGGTGGGCGTAGCTCAAAAAACCGTTTTTAAAATGAGGGAAGACATCAGCGAGAAATTGGCCAGGCTGCCCTTGAAATATTATGATTCGACAACGCACGGGGAAATTCTCAGCAGGGTCACCAACGATGTGGACACGGTCAGCCAAAGCCTGCAGCAGAGTATCACGCAGATGATCACTTCCTTGATCAGTATCATCGGGGTTTTGGTAATGATGCTTACCATCAGCCTCTCTTTAACCTTGGTAAGTTTGGCAATGCTGCCTCTGAGCCTGGGGATCAGCGTTTTCATCGCTTCCCGCTCGCAGAAGTTTTTTGTCCGCCAGCAGCGGGTTTTGGGTGAACTGAACGGCCACGTGGAGGAAATCTACACAGGCCATACCATAGTTAAAGCTTACGGTTTGGAAAAAGATGCAGTGAAAAAATTCAGTGAAGTAAACGATGAGCTGTACGACACGGGCTGGAAAGCCCAATTTGTCTCGGGCACGATTATGCCCTTGATTAGGTTCGTCGGTAATATGGGTTATGTGGCAATTTCGGTACTGGGCGGTGTTTTTGTATTGCGGGGGATGATTAAAATTGGCGACATCCAAGCTTTCATGCAGTACTCGCGCCAGTTTACAATGCCGATTACCCAAATGGCCAGCATTGCCAATATACTGCAGTCAACTGTAGCTGCCGCGGAAAGGGTTTTTGAGCTTTTGGACGAAGAAGAAGAGCCGGCGGATGCACCAAATGCCCTAAGTTTAATAAACCCGCGGGGCGAAATTGGCCTGCAGGAAATTAACTTCGGTTACAACGAGGCTCAGCCGGTGCTTAAAAATCTTAATTTAGATGTGCAGCCCGGTGAAATGGTAGCCATTGTGGGGCCCACCGGCGCAGGTAAAACGACCCTTGTCAACCTGTTGATGAGGTTTTATGATGTTAACGAAGGTACCATTACCTTCGATGGCAAAAATATCAAGGATATCAAGCGGGGTAATCTGCGGACCATGTTTGGCATGGTTCTCCAGGACACCTGGCTTTTTGAAGGGACTATCAAGGAAAACATCGCCTACGGCCGGGCCGGGGCGACTGATGCAGAAATTGAAGCGGCGGCGCAGGCGGCCCATGTAGATCATTTTATTAGAACTCTGCCCGCGGGATATGATACAATTCTTACTGAGGATGCGGCTAACATTTCACAGGGACAAAAACAGCTGTTGACGATCGCCCGGGCGATCCTGGCCGATCCGGTGGTTTTAATCCTCGATGAGGCGACCAGCTCGGTTGATACGCGCACGGAGCGTTTAATTCAAGAGGCCATGGCCCGGCTGATGGAAAACCGCACCAGTTTTGTGATAGCCCACAGGCTCTCTACAATCCTCGATGCGGACCGGATTTTAGTAATTAACCAAGGCGAGTTGGTGGAGCAGGGCACACACGAAGAATTACTGGCTAAAGGCGGCTTTTATGCCGAATTGTATAACAGCCAATTTGCTGCCCACCGGGCAGTTTAAGCAATATTTTCGATAAAATCGATGATCTCCGCCACGATCTGCTCGTTATAAGGGGGGATGACGGGGACGTTATGGGTTCCCTTCTCGAGCCACAAACACCTTTTGTGCTGCGAAGAAATGTGCTTGGAGATAATTTCCGCACTTTCGGGCCTCACCGTGCCGTCATCTCTTGTTTGAATGATCAGGGCATCGGCGGTCACCTGCGGCAGGATGCTTTTGGTATGCCAGGCTAAACGCTGGAGCTCCGCAACTGACGCAACGGGAAAAAAAGGATAGTGGAGCAGGAACCGCTGCTGTTTTGCGGGCAGTTTTTTGGGCGAGGCCGCGGTGTACTTTTTAACATGTTTTAAAAACCATGCCAAGCGCGTCCTGCGGTCAGCCGGCTTGATAGCTGCGGCGATTGTCACGACCCCGTGCACGGTATTTCTGGCAGCCATCTGCAGGGCTAACAGGCCGCCCAGGGAGTGGCCGATGACAATGATTTTTTGGCAGTTTTGTTTCAGCTTGTTTACCCCCGCCTGGGCAGATTCGAGCCAGTCTTTGTACCTAACTTCCAGAAGATCCTCAGGCGAAGTCCCGTGCCCTTTTAAAAGGATGCCGTGTACAGAATAAGCCGCTTTGTGGAGGGCTTCGCCAATTGGGCGCAGTTCCGCGGGAGTGCTCGTAAAACCGTGAATCAAGAGGCAGCCGATTTCGGAGCCGGGGTAATAATAGGGTAGTTTTAATGAAGTCATTTTCTCTGCCCCCAAGTTTATCATAACATTATACTAACACTAAGAGAATAAAAATGCAAATAAAATAACAAAGACAAGAAGGGAGGGCGAAGCGTGGCACGTGTAGTTATCGGTATGTCAGGCGGTGTAGATTCTTCTGTGGCGGCCTTGGTCTTAAAAGAGGCGGGCCACGATGTAATCGGAGTTTTCATGAAAAATTGGGATGAAGTAGACGAAAGCGGGCTCTGCACAGCTGACAGGGACTACGCTGATGTGCGCAGGGTCTGCCAGCAGATCGGCATTCCTTACTATACAGTTAGTTTTGAAAAGGAATATTGGGAGCGGGTCTTCGTTTATTTCCTCAACGAATATCAAAACGGCAGGACGCCCAACCCCGATGTGATGTGCAATAAAGAAATTAAATTTAAGGCATTTTTGGAAAAAGCCCTCGATTTAGAAGCGGACTATTTGGCTACGGGCCATTACGCTCAAATAGGTGAGGCTGACGGCAGTTTTACTTTGCTGCGCGGTAAGGACAGAGGTAAAGATCAATCCTATTTTCTCTACACACTCAACCAGTATCAGCTTTCTAAAAGCCTCTTTCCCATCGGGCATTTGACGAAAGAAGAGGTGCGCCAAAAAGCAAGAGCGGCCGATTTGATCACGGCGGAAAAAAAAGACAGCACGGGAATCTGCTTTATCGGCGAGAAAAATTTCAAAGAATTTCTCTCCCGATACCTGCCGGCCCAGCCGGGAGAAATGCGGACACCTACGGGCATCTTCAAAGGCCGCCACGATGGGCTGATGTATTATACCTTAGGCCAGCGCAGAGGCTTAGGCATCGGTGGTGCGGGTGAGCCTTGGTTTGTGGCAGGCAAGGATTTGAAATCCAATACTTTAGTGGTTGTGCAGGGCCAAGATCATCCGGCGCTTTATTCCAGCGGCCTTTTTGCCCGGGAATTATCTTGGGTCAGGGGCGAGCCGCCGGCGGAAAAATTCGAATGCACCGCCAAGTTCCGTTACCGCCAGGCGGACCAGGCCGTGACAGTTTTTTGCGAAGCGGCGGGCGTTAAAGTGAAGTTTCAGAAAAAGCAGAGGGCGGTAACCCCCGGCCAAGCCGTGGTCTTTTACCAAGGGGAAGTATGCTTGGGTGGCGGAATTATAGAAAACACGTTTTAGGGGGTAAGTTCATGCTAGTGGGCACGTTAGTTGTACAAGCTTATCTGCCGGGGGCTTCGTCTTTAAAAGAAAAACGGAAAGTAGTCAAAAGCGTTACGACAAAAATTCAGAACCAATTTAACGTGGCGGTAGTAGAAATAGATAACGAGAATCTTTGGCAGCGGGCTAAAATTGGGGTGGCGGCAGCAGGCGACAGCCGGGAATACATTGAAAGGCAGCTGCAGCTGGTGCTCAATTTTATGGACAGCGAGCCTCGCTGGGAAATAACTGATGTGGCAAGAGAATGGCGTTGAGCTTAAATTTATTTGGAGGGAAACCATGAAAGAAAAAGTGGCTATTATGACTGACAGCACGTGTGATATACCGCTGGAAATTATCGCTGAATACGGAATCAAGGTAGTGCCCCTGCGCATTCTTTACGAAAACGAAGAGTACCGGGATAAGATCGACATTTCAGCAGAAGAAGTCTACGAGCGGCTGCCGCGGGAAATTCCGAGCACATCGCTGCCGTCCCCCGAAGACGTCTTAGCCTTATTCGCCGATCTGAAAGAGAAGGGCTTCACCCATGTAATCGCGATTCACATTTCCAGCGGTTTAAGCGGGACAGCACAGCTGATAGAAAACCTTTCCCACCAAATAAAAGATTTAGTGATAGAGGTTATCGATTCTAAAAACATCTCCATGGGCTTGGGCTATACGGTCATTGAAGCAGCGCGTAAACTGAAAGAAAACCAAAGTTTCGAAGCAGTCCGCAGGCATGTTTTGGCAACGTTGGCTAAAATGCGTGTGTATTTTGTTCTAGGCACATTGGAATACCTGACGAAGGGGGGGAGGATTGGGAAAGTAGCCGGTACATTAGGGCAAATTCTTAACTTAAAACCTATCATAACAGTCAACGAGGATGGTATTTATACCACGCATGCGAAGGTCAGGGGCCGGAGAAGGTCTCTGGATGAATTGTTTGCAACGATAAAAACGCATTTAGCTGAATCTATGCACAATGTAGCCATCTGCCACGGCGGGGCTAAAGAAGAAGCACAAGAATTGGTAGAGCGCCTAAAAAAACTTGGCAATATAGCTGAACTAATAACAGGACATGTAAGTCCGGTAATTGGTGTTCACACCGGGCCGGGGACTTTAGGGCTGGTCGTGTACCCAACCGACTGACATTTCTAGGAGGCATGGAAATGACTAACGAAAATTTAGCGGCTAAACTAAAAACGGTCTTGGCACAGCCCACAACACATTTCAATCTGCCCACACCGCATTTGGTGGAAAAAGCAGTCGCCAAAAGCGAAGGCAAACTTTCCCAAACAGGTGCATTAACCGTTGAGACGGGAAAATATACGGGAAGGTCGCCGCGGGACAAATTTATAGTCAAAGACGAGGCTACCCGAGATCTTGTTGCTTGGGGGCCCGTGAATATGCCCTTTTCCGCAGAGAACTTTCAGAGGATGTTTAAAAAAGCCCTTGATTACCTGCAAACAGCCCCAGAATTATTTGTCTTTGACGGTTATGTGGGCGCTGACCCCCAATACCGCGTTCCTTTACGGGTAATCACTGAATATGCTTGGCAGAATCTTTTTGCCCGGCAGCTGTTTATCAGGCCCACGCAGAGTGAATTGGTGGCGCTTGAGCCCCAGTTTACGGTAATTGCCGTCCCCGGGTTGAAAGCGGATCCGAAGGAGGACGGCACTAATTCCGAAGCCTTTGTCATTATTTCTTTTTCCCAGCGCATGGTTTTAATCGGCGGCAGCGCTTATGCCGGTGAAATTAAAAAGTCGATGTTTTCGGTTCTGAATTTTTTACTGCCCCAGCGGGGTGTCCTGCCCATGCACTGCTCGGCCAATGTGGGTGAGGATAATAGGCCTGCTTTGTTTTTCGGCCTTTCCGGCACAGGGAAAACCACCTTATCCACAGACCCCAAGCGCCGCTTAGTAGGGGATGACGAGCACGGCTGGTCAGATGAAGGCATCTTCAATCTGGAAGGCGGCTGTTACGCTAAATGCATTAACTTATCCAAAGAACATGAACCGCAAATTTGGCAGGCTATCCGTTTTGGCTCCGTCTTAGAAAACGTAGTTTTGGATCCTAAAACGGGCATCCCCAACTACGATGATGCTTCCCTGACGGAAAACACCAGGGCAGCTTACCCCTTAGATCACATTCCGGGGCGGGTTGCGGCGGGCACTGCTTTACACCCGCAGGCAATCATTTTTCTCACGGCGGATGCCTTCGGCGTGCTTCCGCCGCTTAGTATACTGGAAGATGAACAGATAATGTATCATTTTATCTCCGGCTACACCAGTAAATTGGCCGGTACGGAGCGGGGAATCGAAGAGCCGGAGGCCACTTTTTCCGCCTGCTTCGGCGAACCATTTTTACCTCTCTCACCTTTAAAATACGCGGAGATGTTGAGAGACAGGGTCAAAAAGCACGGCTCGCAGGTCTATTTAATCAATACGGGCTGGTCCGGCGGGCCTTATGGCGAAGGGGAAAGGATTGCGCTAAAATATACTCGGCGCATGGTTACGGCGGTCCTCAGCGGTGAACTTGCGCAAGTTGAAACCAGGGTTGATCCCATTTTCGGCTTGAAAGTGCCCCGCAGCTGCCCCGGTGTGCCAAGGGAAATCTTAAATCCGAAGCGGACTTGGGCCGACCGTAACGCTTACGATGTGAAAGCCCGCCAGTTAGCCGAAGCGTTTCAGGCAAACTTTAAGGCTAAATACGGCGATATCGATTTAAAGTTAGCCGAATAAAAATTAAAGGGTGCGGGATGTACCTTTAAATGGTTATTCCGCACCCCTTCTTTAGAGGACTATTAAGCGGCGGCCTCGAATCAGTAACAGGAATTACCAAAAGCCCGGCGGGCAGATTATTATTGAGGTGGCGTAATTGTTTAAAGTAATAGTGGATGCGGACGCCTGTCCCCGCGGTTGTCTTAATATTTTGCAAAAACACAAAGACGGCTGGGGGTATAACCTGCTTACCGTATCTTCAGTTGATCACCAAATTGAAAATCCGAACCACATTACAGTGGATAAGGGCCGGGATGCGGCGGATTTCGCCATCGTCAATAACACGAAGAAGGGTGACATCGTGATCACCCAGGATTGGGGCTTGGCTGCGCTCGTTTTAGGTAAAAATGCCTTTGCCCTTTCACCCACCGGGCGGATCTTTTCGGACAAGAACATCGATTTTTTATTGGAAGAACGTTCATTGAAAGCAAGCTTTAGGCGGGGAGGCGGCCGTACTAAAGGCCCGCGGGCCCGCACGTTGGCAGATGATGAGCGCTTTGAAAAAGGATTTTTGCGGCTGTTAGAAAGAGCCGCCAAGTAAGGGATTGAAACAAAGGGGGATTTTTATGTCAGAACACCATTTTGCCGTCTTGGTAGATGGTGAAAACGTTTCGCCCCGGTTTTTAAACGCTATTATGGCGGAAATTAACAGGTCGGGTGAAATTATTTTAACCAGAATTTACGGCGATTGGACAGAGCCGACCATGGGGGGCTGGAAAGAATTATTACAGCGTTTTCCCGTCCGCCCCGTCCAGCAGTTTCGCTACGGCCAGAATGCCACCGATGGCGCTTTGATTATGGACGCCATCGAAATAGTATCGACCAACCGTAATCCTGTTAATGCTTTTTGTATAGTCTCCAGCGATAGTGACTATTACAGTTTGGCACTGCGTTTGCGTGAGCACGGTATGTATGTGATCGGTATCGGCAGACAGGGGACGAAAAGCATTTTAGTGCGGTCCTGCAACAGGTTTATTTATCTGGAGAACTTGGCATTTTCGGGCAGTTCCAGAAAAGTTGACGATTTATCGCCCGGGGGCATCTCCGTCGAAGACATCGTCTACAGTGCTTATAATGCCTGCGAGGAAAACAGTGACGGCTGGCTTTTGTTAGCCCACCTGGGACAGGCCATCCGCCGGGAGTACCCGGACTTTGATCCCCGCAGCTACAACTATACGAATCTTTTAGATATCGTCCGCTCTTACCCGGATTTGTTTGAAATCCGCAGTAACGAGAAAACCCCGCCCGTCTACTGGATGCGGCCGATTAAAAGTACAGAGGATTCTAAGAAGCGAACAGGGGTAATTAAACGTTATATGGGTAACTACGGGTTTATACGCTCCGGTGCGGGAGATTATTTTTTCACCAAGGCAAACTTACCCGCAGGCCAGCGGGAGCGGCAGCTAAAAACGGGTACTCCCGTCGAATTTGTGGAAATTAAAGCACCGGACCCACAGGGGGAAAGCACAGCTGAGCGCAACGGGCGTGCCCGTAATGTGGTAATTGTGAATCAGTAAAGGGGATGGGAATGGGCGGCCTTCTACTATGTGATGCATCACAGCCGGAAAAAGTTTGGCAGACCGCCAAACGGCAGGGTTTAGGGGTGGAAATTCAATCTTTTTCCGACCCCGCCTATCTCCAGAAAGATAAGCAGGGGGTGGAAAAACACCTAAGCCTTTATGGGGGTATAAAGCCTTTGGCACTGCATGGGCCTTTCGCCGACCTAAGCCCGGGCAGCCCCGATCCCCTGATTCGGGAGGTTGCGAAAAAGCGGTTCGAGTTTGCCTATAAATACGCCCGCCTTTTAGGTGCGCCCCACATTATTCTGCACCACGGCTATGTTCCCCACACCAGCGGCCACGCAGGCTGGCTTGCGCGCAGCCTCGAGTTTTGGCGAGTTTTTTTAGCCGATAAAGATCCGGATACCGTCTTTTATTTAGAAAACCTCTTAGAGCCGGACAGCAAGCTGATTGGGCAGGTGGTGCGGCAGCTGGATCAGCCTAATTTAAAAATTTGTTTTGACGTAGGCCATGCCTTCTGCCACGGGAAAATTCCCTTAAAAGAGTGGGTGGAGGACCTGGGGCCCTTAATCGGCTACGTTCACCTGCATGATAACAACGGCGATGTCGATGCCCATCTCTCTTTAGGCGAAGGCAGGCTGCCCCTTGATCACATCTGTTATACGTTAAAGCGCCGGGCGCCTGATGCTTTGTGGGCTTTGGAAGTGGGCCCTGAGAACTTGGCCGCTTCTTATTTCTGGTTGGAGAGGCATGGCTACCTATCTTTCAGTGGAGATTGAAGAATGATTTTTACTTTTGAAAAGATGCGCTTAACTCACGCTTTGGATATTATTGCTTGGGAGTACCCGCCCCCTTACGAGGCCTATAACCTGCAGGGGTCCGCTTTAGCATTGGCAAAATTGACGGAAGGCTCTTATGTCAGTGTTTTTTGGGAAGGGAAACTTGCCGGTTTTTTCTGCTATGGCTCAGCGGCGCGCCTGAAAACCACTTTGGACCATAAGTTATATGACGATGAAAACTATTTGGACGTAGGCCTGGGCCTGCGGCCGCGGTTTTGCGGCAGGGGTTGGGGCGCTAAGTTTGTTACCGCCGGTTTAAAGCATGCCCAAGATCTATTTTGGCAGGGGGGCTTTCGATTGACGGTCGCCGCTAACAATGTGCGGGCTTTAAAGGTTTATGAAAAAGTCGGCTTTCAAAAAACGGGGCAGTTTTTTTGGAATTCCCGTTTGGCGCCTAATTTCATTGTTTTGACTTTAGAAAATCACGGGCTAGCTGAACAAGGCTCTCCCTTTGATTGAGGTTGGGATCGGCAAGCACCTGCTCTAAGAGGTAATTTAAAATCTCGCCAATTAAAGGGCCCGGTTTAAGAGCTAAAGCGTTCATTAAGCTGCTGCCGTCGACTGCCAGATCCGCCAAACTTAATGCTGCGGCCTGCTTAAGGATTGCCGCCAGGCGTTTCTCTAAACCGCGGCCAAAGGCTATGATTTCCCGCGGGTCGGCATTCATTCCCGCCATATCGGCCTGCCTGAGCTTAACTAAATCAAAGGCGGCTTCCCTGCCCACCTTGGCCAAAAACCGCCGCAGGGCCTTTTCTGAGGAATAAGGGTGGCAGTGGAACATGTGGTGTTTGATTAAAAACCGGACTGAATTTATAAGCTTGGTGCTGTAACGGAGGCGGCGCAAAATCTGGCCCGCTAGCTCAGAACCTGCGGCTGCATGCCGGCGGCCGGGGTCTTTTATTTTACCCAGATCATGCAAAAGAGCCGCCCAGCGCAAATGCAGAGTTGGCTCGGCGAAGTGGGCGGCGGTTATAGAGTGGCCGAGAAGGTCGTAAGGGTGGCGCTCTCCCGGGGAAACCCCCCTACCGGCCGCCAGCTCCGGAATAATCTCATGCATTAAGCCTGTAGTGTAAAATGCTTTTAAAGCGGGGCCCAAATGGGGGCCGACCAACATTTTACTCAGTTCAGCGCCGATGCGCTCCGGGCTGACGCGGTTGATTAAGGGTGCTTTAACTGCCCTGATAGTCTTTCGCTCGGCTTTAAAGCCCAAGACGGCCTGGAAGCGAATTAAACGCAGCATCCGCAGCGGATCTTCTTGAAAACGGCAGGCGGCTTCGCCTACGGCTCTCAGCTGTTTTCTTTTAAGATCGCGGCGGCCCCTGTAGGGATCAATAAAGCGGCGGTTTGCAGTATCGTAGGCGATGGCGTTAACGGTGAAATCCCGCCTGCTTAAATCCGTTTCAATATCCTTCGTAAAATCGACGCGATCGGGCCGGCGGCCGTCACTGTAGGGGCCTTCAACCCGCATCGTGGTAATTTCCAAAGGCTTGTTTTCCAGTAAGACCGTAACCGTGCCGAATTGTTTCCCCGTCGGTACGGTTTTTGCAAACAAAGCCTCAATTTGCTCCGGCTGGGCATCCGTCGTTACATCCCAATCGGTCGGGCTTAAGCCTAAAAGGCTGTCGCGCACGGCACCGCCGACCGGATAGGCTTTAAAACCATTATTTAAAAGAATAGTGCAGGCACTGCGAACATAATGCGGGATAGAAATCAACTCGCCACCTCCAATGTCGGTTCTTTTTTAATTTCTCCATTCACACTGTTTTTCCTAGGGGAAAAGGAATGTTGCCCTCTGTGGGGAAGTGTATAAACTAAAGTAGAGTGGGGGTGACAGTTTGCAGCCCGATTTATCGTTAAAATTCGGCGCCTTGGAAAAAGCCGAATTTATCGAAAGGCCTAATCGTTTTGTAGCCGTCTGCCGCTTAGAAAAATCGGGAGAGGTTGTCCGGGCCCATCTGGCCGATCCCGGAAGAATGACGGGCCTTTTAAGAGAGCAGGCACCTCTTTACCTCCGCCATGCGGCCGGAAAAGGGCGCAAGACTGACTGGTCCGTTATCCTCCTAGAGGCGGCTAACGGGGCGTTTGTGTCGGTTCAATCCGCTTTGGTCAACCGCTTGACGGAAAAAGTGTTAAAGAAGGGGGCTCTGGCGGAGCTGGCGGAGTGGCGGTTTGTGCGCCGGGAATACCCTTTGGGCAGTTCCCGCTGGGATTTTCTTTTGGAAAACGGCAAAGGGCGCCGGCTCCTTTTAGAGGTGAAAAGTGTTTCTTTGGTGGCCGGCGAAACAGCAATGTTCCCTGACGGTGTAACTGCCAGGGGCAGGCGGCACTTAGAGGAGCTGGCGAATTTGCAGTCGCAATCACAATTCGAAGCGGCGGTATTATTTCTCGCTCAGCGCCAAGATGCCAAGTATTTTCGGCCGGCGGATCATATCGATCCCGCTTTTGGGGCCAGTTTACGCCAAGCCCACCGCCGGGGGGTTAAGGTCTTTGCCAGAAACTGCTTGGTTGATTTAACGGGTATTGAGTGGGGCCGGCCTTTGAGCGTAGATCTTAGTTAGGGAGGTGTTTTTGTGGTTGCCGAAATTTTTCTTCAATCTGTCATTGCGGTAATTTGGGATTTTGATAAAACACTAATCCCCGGTTATATGCAGGAGCCGCTGTTTAGACACTTTGCGGTTGACAGCAAGACATTTTGGCGGGAAGTTGAACTTCTGCCAGAGTATCTGCGCCGCGAGGGAAATGAAATGGTGGCAGGAGACAGCATCTACCTCAACCATATTTTAGCTTATGTGCGCGCCGGCCTTTTTAGCGGTTTAAACAACCAACTTTTAAGAAAGTTAGGCGGTGAACTGGAGTTTTATCCGGGGTTACCTGAATTTTTCCCCGCCTTGAAAGAACACGTCAGCCAAAACCCTCTTTTTAGGAAATATGATATCAAGGTCGAACACTACATCGTGAGCACAGGTTTAAGGCAGATGATTTTAGGCAGTAAAATTGCTCCCTATACGGATGGGATTTGGGGCTGCGAATTCATTGAATTGCTCCTTCCCCCCGGTTATTTGGCTGCAGATAAAAAGCCGCCGGCAGAGGAGCCTGTTACTATCCGGGATATTGGTTATGTTATCGATAACACCACTAAAACACGGGCCATTTTTGAAATCAATAAAGGGTCCAATAAAAACCCCGATATTGATGTCAACAGCTATATCCCGCAGGGGGACAGGCGCATTCCTTTTCAAAACATGATTTACATCGCTGACGGGCCCAGTGATGTTCCGGTATTTTCTTTGATCAATCAAAACGGCGGCCGCACCTTTGGCGTCTATGCCAAGGGAGCCAAAGAAGAATTTGCCCAGGTTAATGCACTGCAAAAACAAGGACGTGTGCATGCCTTTGGCGAAGCCAATTACGAAGCGAATACACAAACTCAGATGTGGATCATGAACGCAGTAGAGGAAATCGGGCACACAATCGTCAGAAACCGCGATTGGGTACTGGAAAAAAAGCTGGGTAGCCCGCCAAGGCATTTGGCAGAACAGGGGGAAATCGGGTGAAAGAGCTTTTAACTAAATGGGGTTTAGAGTTTGCCCGCGCAGAGACTGCGCCGATCAAAGGGGGAATTTGGCAGGTTTGGTTAGACGACAAAGTTTTCGTGCTCAAACACAGGACGAACCGCACCAGGGTTTGGGCTGAGTATGACTTGATGAACTGGCTGAAAGAAAACAGCCAGCCCGTCTCCAGGCTGCTGCGGACAGTGGAAGATACACCTTGGGCCGAATACGACGGGGGGTTTTATGTGCTGTATCCCTACCTGGCCGGGATTTCCGGCGATAAGATCAGGGATCTGAACACGGCTTATGCCGAAGAGATAGGGAGGGGTTTAGCGGATCTGCACCGCTGTCTGGCAAGATATAAAGAGGATTCAAAGTTCAGGCAGTTTGATGTTTTCAGCGATGTCTCCAATTATGCCTGGCCGACGGTGCAGGCCTACGCAGGTTTTCGTTTGCACAATCGGCTGCAGGCCATTGAACAAGATATCGGGCGCAACATGGTGAATCCCTACCAAGCCCTGCCCAGACAGTTAATCCACAGGGATTTCCACCCGGGCAATTTTGTTTTCCAAGAGGGGAAGATCACGGGTATTTTAGATTTCGACAAGGTGCGGATCGCTCCCAGGATTTTTGATCTTTGTTACCTGGCCACCGCGGTTTTATCAACTCGCTTTAATGATCCCGCCAAGCGGGAAGAGTGGCCCCGGTTTGTCCAGGCTTTACTGCTCGGTTACGGGAAAGTGCAGCCTTTAAGTAAGACGGAAGGGTTTATCTTTTTGTATATCGTTTATTTAATCCAGTTTTTATTTATCGCTTTTCAGCTGGACGGAGGCAAAGAAAAAGCTGCCGATTTAAATCTGGCAATGCTGCTGTGGCTTAACGAGCAGCACGAATTTTTGGAACCGCTCATTGAAAAAGCAGTGGTCGGTTAAAATAGGAGGATTTTTAATGCCGCTTTACGATTATCGTTGTGAACAGTGTAAACAAGTTTTTGAAGTGAGGATGAGCTTAAGGGAAAAAGAAGAGGGCCGGCAAGACCCCTGCCCCAACTGCGGGTCGGATGAAGTCAAGCAGTTTTTCGGCAGTGTCGGTTATATTAGAGCCTGCACCGTCAGTTCCGGCGGGGGCTTTACCTGAAACTTCTAAAA
>JBHGWS010000007.1:0-29855 GCA_041936745.1 Candidatus Darwinibacter acetoxidans | reverse complement strand
ATTTGGGCTACGGTGAAGGCCGCCCGCGCATCCGTGCGCACCAACTCCCCGTCTTTTAAAATAGTGATCGTGTCCGCAACAGCCATCACTTCGTCGAGCCTATGAGTAATAAATAAAATACTTATGCCGCTTTTAGCCAATCTCTGAGTCACATCGAGAAACTGCCGGGCCTCACTTTCGGTTAAAACGGCCGTCGGCTCATCTAACACCAACAGCTTCAGATTGGCCTTATCGATCTCCCTGGCAATTTCCACAAACTGCATATGGCCGACCGGCAGGCCGGAAACGGGCAGCCATTCATCAATGGTCATCCCCAGCCTATCCAATGCCCGGCGGGCGTGCCCGCCCATTTCCCTGCGGTGCAGGGTCTCAAGCTTTTTACCGACGACCTTGCTGACAAAGTTCGGCCTGGTAATTTCCCGGTTCAATTTAATGTTTTCCGTCACGGAAAACCCCGGTAACAGCATAAACTCCTGGTGCACCATGCCGATCCCTGACTCAATGGCCTGCTCCGGGGAAGAAAAATCCACCGGTGAGCCGCCAATTAAAACTTCCCCTTCAAAACCGCCCGTATCTCTAATCACGGGCATCCCAAACAGAATATTCATCAACGTAGATTTGCCCGCCCCGTTTTCACCCACTAAACAGTGAATTTCACCCTGGCGGACAACAAGGTCGATATCCCGCAAGACTTGAGTGTCATAAAAGGACTTAGAAATGTTTTTCATTTCCAAAACTGGGACACTCATACAACACACCTCCTACTGTACTGCTTATAAGAAAGTGCGGAGGCCAAGCCTCCGCACCTTCCTTGTCAGTTAAACTAACGTTTAAAAGATGATCGAATCGGCAACGAGGAGATAGAAGTTTTTCCCTTCCGTGTACCTCTCAACCGAAATGTTGAGGCCTACTGCTTCAAACATAGCTTGTTCCACTACTTCCACATCGCTCCAATCCAAGCCTTCTTGGATATGGCGGATGGCAAGTTCGATACCTGCTTCCACAAACACCATGTTAATCGGTGCCTGCCAGGTAGCCATACGGCCCGTGCGGCCTTTTTCCGCAACTTTCAGGGAAATCTGCTCCAAAATATAATCGATGTCGCCGGCATGCTCGGGAGGAACTTCAATGCCGAGTGCGCCCGGATAGCCGTGGTAGGGGCTGGGGCAGCACTGTTCGGGGAAAATGATGCCCGCATCCAGAGTAGCCCTAATGGCAGGCTCCATCATGGCACAGTTAGTGCCGAAAAATGCGATATCCAGGCCATGCTGAGCAGCCTGGCGGGGGATATCTTCTAAGATAAACTGCTGAGTTCCGGGAATTCCCGCATCGCCCATGGGATCGGGAGCGGTAACGTCAATAACCTCTAAGCCCAATTTCTCGGCCTCTTCCTTCATGGCATTGTAGCGTTGGGCTAAAAGCTCCATCGACATGTGCCGGGGGAAGGAATAGTGTAAAATCTTCTTTGCGCCCATTTCCGCTGCCAAACGAGCAATCCTGGGCCCGCGGCGCAGCTGGTCAGTTTCCATGGCAAAGTCCACAACACCGGCAATCATATCCGGATCTTCGTGGGGCAGCCCCATAATCAGCTGGATATCGTCCCTGAAATCACGAATTTGGTTAAAAGCGGCTGTGGTGCCCGGCACTGCTTGGCAGACCACAATAGCTTTTACTTCCGGATCCATGGCAAAACGGACGATTTGAGCGATTACGGTTTCCTGCTCCTGCATAAAGTTATCAGGATAAGTAACGTGCTCGATTGAGCCGGGGTAGCGGGCAACCATTTTTTCGGCCGCGCGGTACTCCTCTTCGCCTTGGGAAACCGTACCCGTAATCAAGCCGATCTTAAACGGCAGGCTGGCTTGGGCAAGGCCCACAAGGCCGAGAACTAAGATCAACGCCAATACTAAACTAAACGTCCTTTTCATTCTTGTCTCCCCTTTACTTAATTTTTATAATACCTTCCCGCTTCTTTACATTTCTACCACCTAGTTCGAAATTCCTTTAATTATCCATTAAAATATTGTGCCAAAAATAACCGGAATAATAAAAGCGGCATTGTACTGGTGAAACAAAAAACCCACCGGCGGATATCCCGGTGGATCTTTTCACAGGTTCTCTTTAATTTTAATAAAATCAGCTGGCATCTTCCAACTGCCTGGAGTGAAAACCCGCGTATAAACCGTCCCGCTCCAAAAGCTGGCGGTGCGTGCCCTGCTCCCTGATCACACCGTCCGTTAGGACCACAATCTGGTCGGCGTGGCGCACAGTGGAGAGCCTGTGGGCAATAATCAAGGTTGTGCGGTCTTTGGCAAGCTCCATAAGGGATGCTTGGATTTCCTGCTCCGTTGCCGTGTCCAAAGCGGAAGTCGCCTCATCCAGAATCAAAATGGGTGGGTTTTTCAAAAACACCCGGGCAATGGAAACCCGCTGCTTTTGCCCGCCGGAAAGCTTCACGCCCCGCTCGCCCACATAAGTGTCGTAGCCTTCGGGCAGGGAGAGGACAAACTCGTGGATCTGCGCTCTCTTTGCCGCGGCGATCATTTCCTCTTCGGAAGCCGCCGGGTTGCCGTAGAGTATGTTTTCGCGGATCGTGCCGGTAAACAAAAATACCTCCTGCTGCACAAGGCCGATTTGGCTGCGCAGGGAACTTAAGGTAACGTCACGGATATCACGGCCGTCGATTAAAATTTCACCGGCCGCAACGTCGTAAAAGCGGGGGATCAAATGGCAGAGCGTAGTCTTGCCGCCGCCGGAAGGGCCCACGAAAGCAGTTGTGCTGCCTGCGGGAATAGTTAAAGAAACGTCTCGGATGACCTCTTCCGATTCGTTGTAGTGAAAAGAAACATTCCTTAATTCAATTTCCCCCTTCACCAAAGGCAGATCAACGGCGGCGGGCCGGTCGGCAACAAGGGGCCGCTGCCTCATCAATTCGGCGAAGCGGTTAAAGCCCGTCATCCCCTGCTGATACTGCTGGGTAAAGGCGATTAAACGCCTGATGGGCTGCAGGAAGTAGCCGATGAACATGAGATAAGCGGTCAGATCCGCCAGATCAATCTGGCCCCTGTACATAAACCAAGAGCCTGCGGCTAAAACCGCCACGTTTAAAATGTTGGTCAGAAAACTCAAGCCCGAGGCATAGACGGCCATGGCCTTAAAAGCCCGGTAGCGGGAAAACTTAAAAGCAGTATTGGCCCGGTCAAACCGGTCCTTTTCATAATCTTCGTTCACAAAACTTTGGGCCACCCGGATGCCTGCTAAGCTGTTTTCCAAATCCGCGTTCACATCGGCGATCTTACGCCGCTCTTCCGTAAAAGCAAGCTGCATCGCCGTGCGTTTGGTATAAGCGTACCAGACGATGATGGGAATAAAAACAAAGGTGATCAAGGTCAGCCGGACATTTACCGTCAGCAGGTAGATGAAAGAGCCGATGAGCATCAAGCCGGCGATAAAGATATCTTCCGGCCCGTGGTGGGCTAATTCGGAAATATCCCGCAGGTCATTGACGATCCTGCTCATTAAATGCCCGACCTTAGTATCGTCGAAAAACCTGAAATCCAGAGTCTGCAGGTGCGTGAACAGATCGTTGCGCATCTGGTACTCCATGTTCACGCCCACCACGTGGCCGTAGTATTCCACGAAATATTGGCAGAAAAGGCGCAGCACATAGAGCACTACTAAAGTAACCGCCCAGAAAAGCACGGCCCGCATGTTGCGGTTGGGGATAAAATCTTTCATAAACACGCGCGTTACAATGGGAAACAACAGATCCAAAGCGGCAATCATGCTGGCGCAGACCATGTCATAGAAAAAAAGGCGCCGCTCCGGCTTATAATAGGAAATAAATAGTCTTAGATTACTCATATTCCCGCTTAAACTCACAGTCCTTCCTAAATATTTTAGCTCACTCACAAACACTCCTGTTTAATTATCATAAAGGATTTTTGCCCCAAGCACAACCCCGGCCCTTTTGCGGGCCGCCGCAAATTCAAAGGGAGGCGGCTCCGGCCGCCCCCACTTATTTCAACTGTTAAGCTTTTAAGACCCCCGCCGCAGGTAAGGTTTACCCGAAGCCGCCGGCGCAACGGTGCGGCCGATAATCCCGGCCAAAGCGGCCATCGTGACAATATAGGGGAACATGGCAAAAAACTCGGTCGGAATGGCCACCAGCCCCCAATTTTGGGCCGTCAGCTGTAAAGCGTCAGCCACGCCAAAAAGGAGCGAGGCCCCCATGGAGCCGATTGGCGTCCATTTACCGAAAATCATGGCGGCCAAAGAGATAAAACCTTTACCGGCACTCATCCCTTCCCTAAAGAGGGAAAGCTGGCCCAAAGAAAGCGTTGCCCCGCCCATGCCGGCCAAAAAGCCGCTGATGATCACGGATAAATACCTGATGCCGATCACATTGACACCCACTGTATCAGCGGCTTCCGGGTGTTCGCCCGCAGCCCTGATCCTAAGCCCCAAAGGCGTTTTAAAAAGGAGTATGTGGGAGATGATCACGATTAAAAAGGCAAGGTAAACAGGTGGGGTGTTTCTGGCAAAGAGGGGCCCGATAATCGGTATTTTCCGCAAAAAGGGAAACGACCAAAATGCCAGTTTGGCCACCCTGTTGGTCTGGCCCGCCCGATCGAAAATCGCCCTTAAGAGAAACCCCGTCAGCGCAGTGGCCAAAAGGTTGATGGCTACGCCCGAAACAACTTGGTCCGCATGGTACTTAATGCTGGCCACCGCATGCAGTGCTGCAATCAGGGCACCGGCCGCCGCACCGGCGAAAAAGCCGATCCAGGGGTTTCCCGTTAAGTGGGAGAAAAGAACGCCCACGAAAGAGCCGATTAACATCATGCCTTCTATCCCGATGTTGACAATGCCCGCTCTTTCACTGAACACGCCGCCGATGGAGGCCATAATCAAAGGGGCCGACAAGGTTACGGTAGAGGCTAAAAGGTCGATCAGAAAACTTTGAATAAGAAACCAATCCATTACAAGTCAGCCTCCTTTTGCTTGGCAAAAAATGATTTTATTTTAGCCAGCCCGGGAATCCAGCCCGAAATCAGGCCTTCCGCCGCAACTACAAAGATAATAATGGCCTGGACAATACCGATCGTCTCTTTGGGGACCCCGGCCATAGCCTGCATCGTCTGGGAACCCCTGTGGAGGGTACCAAAAAGGAAAGACGTTGCCAAAATGCCCAGGGGGTTATTCTTCGCCACCAAGGCAACGGCAATGCCGTCAAAGCCCCAGCCTTCAAAACCGAACAGATCGAGAAACTTAAACTGAATCCCCATCACCTGCACCGCACCTGCCAAACCGGCCAAGCCGCCGGAAACGAGCATTGCCTTAGCCATAGCGGCGGATGTGTCCATGCCCGCGTAACCGGAGGCATCGGGGTTAAAACCGACCGAGCGGATTTCATAGCCCGTCGTCGTCTTGTAAAGCAGCCAATAGACAAAAACGGCCGCGGCAATGGCAATAAGAATCCCCGTATTCACCCGGTACTGTTCGCCGAAGTGGCCTAAAAACCGCCACAGCCTGGCACTCGGAGCAATGTCGGGGCTGTAAGGCAGAGTCGTATTAGGATCCTGCAGGGGCCCTGTAACTAAGTAGTGGGAAAGGTGCAGGGCCACATAGTTCATCATAATGCTGTTAACTACTTCGTGCACCCCGAATTTGGCCTTCAAATAACCGGGGACAGCGGCCCATAGAGCCCCGCCCGCCATGCCGCCAATCAAAGTCAACGGCAGGTGCAAAAGCCTGGGCAGGCCGGCGAATTTATAACCGATAAAGGCCGAAACCAGCATCCCAACGATAATCTGGCCCTCCGCCCCAATATTAAAAAGGCCGGCACGGTAGGCGACGGCAACGGAAAGCCCCGTGAAGATTAAAGGATTGACATAAACCAGGGTTTCCGAAAAGTTGATGCCTGAGCCGAAGGAGCCACGCAAAAGCGCGGCATAGCCCGTAATGGGATTTGTCCCGGTGATCAACATTAAAACCGCGCCCATCAAAAGGCCTAAAATTATTGCACCTATGGGCCCGATAAAGGCGTCCATCCATCTTTTTTTTGCGCTCATCCCGCTTCCCCCCCTAAAGCCCCCGCCGGAGCGGATTCTTCGTCTGTAATTCCCGCCATCATTAGGCCCAACTTCTCTTCAGTCGCCTCTTCCCGCGGCACTATGCCCACAATCTTGCCTTCGTACATCACCGCAATGCGATCTGCCAGGGCCATGATTTCATCCAGCTCCAGGGAGAAAAGCAGGACCGCTTTGCCTGTGTCCCTGGCTTTGATCAGCTGCCTGTGCACAAACTCGATGGCCCCGATATCCAAACCCCGCGTCGGCTGCGCGGCAACTATAAAGTCCGGTTGGCGGGAAAGCTCCCGGGCAACGATCACCTTTTGTTGGTTGCCGCCGGACAGAGAGCTCGTCGGGGTATCTTCATCGGGTGTCCGCACATCGTATTCTTCAATGAGGCCCTGTGCCTCTTTTCTAATGACATCCCAATGTAAAACGGACTTTTCACTGAAAGGCTGCCGGTAATAAGTGCGCAAAACCATGTTTTCCGCCACCGTAAAATCTAAAACCAGGCCGTGCCTGTGGCGGTCGGCGGGAATGTGCACTATTTTAGATTCAAACACTTGCCGGGAAGAAAGGTTGGTAATATCTCTGCCGGCCATGGTTATCCGGCCCGCGGTTGCCCGCCTCATGCCCGTAATCGCTTCCGCCAATTCATTTTGCCCGTTACCGTCAACACCGGCGATACCTAAAATTTCGCCCGCCCTGACCGTCAAAGAAACGCCGTCAACCGCAGGCAGGTTGCGATCGTCGGGCACGTGCAGATCATCGATGCGAAACAGCTCAGGCCCCAATTTAGCCGGCTCTTTTGCCACCACAAATTCCACATCGCGGCCCACCATCAGTCGGGCCAGCTCATTGACATTTGTCTCGGCCGTGGGTACAGAGCCGACGATGCGGCCCCGCCTGATCACCGTTACCTGATCGGAAATGGCCATGACTTCTTTGAGTTTATGGCTGATAAAAACGATGGACTTACCCATCTTTTTTAAATTACGGATTACCTCAAAAAACTCCCCTACTTCCTGGGGGGTGAGCACAGCCGTAGGTTCGTCCAGGACTAAAATATCTGCCCCGCGCATTAAAGTTTTTAAAATTTCCACCCGCTGCTGCATTCCCACGGAGATGTTCATAATCCTGGCGGTGGGGTCAATTGCCAACCCGTATTCATCTGAAACCGCCTTTACCTTTTTGATGGCCTCCGCCATATCCATGAAAACACCGTTCTTTTTTGGTTCTGTGCCTAAAACCAGGTTTTCCACAACCGTAAATTGGGGAATCAACATGAAATGCTGGTGCACCATGCCGATACCCAGCCGCAGCGCATCGTTGGGTTCGGCAATGTCTTCCAGCCTGCCGTTGATTTTGATAGTCCCCGCATCCGCCCTATAAAGCCCGTAAAGTACCTTCATCAAAGTACTTTTGCCTGCCCCGTTTTCACCGAGCAGTGCATGGATCTCACCTTTTTTCAAAGTGAAGTCAACATCGGCATTGGCCACAACTCCGGGGAACCGTTTGGTGATGCCTCGCATCTCCAAAACGGGAATATCTTGGGGTGTTACCATCTAAAGTCCCCCCCTATCATTGATAGGCGCCGGAGATTCCGGCGCCCCTAAATCTTTATTCAACTGCTTAATCGCTTATTTGCCAAACATTTCGTAGACTTCTGCGGGGAATTCGGGAACAATGAATTCGCCGGAAGCAATCTTTGCTTCCCACTCCAAGGCCGCCTGAGTTGCTTCGGGCGAAGCGTTGTTGGATTCCGTGGGAGCAAGCCCCACACCGTCATCAGCCAGCCCTAAGATTACCGTTTGGCCCTTGAAATCGTCGGCCAGCATCATGATTGTGCCTTCAAAGACGCCGTTGTCAACCCTTTTGATCATGGAGTTCAAGACGGAATCAGGCGCAACGTGGTGCTGATCGGAGTCTACGCCGATGGCCCAAATGCCCTGTTCTTCGGCGGATTCGATAGTCCCAAGCCCTGTCGCACCGGCGGCATGGAAGATAACGTCCGCGCCTTGGCGGGCCATGGAGTCAGCTGCCGCTTTACCTTTGGCCGGGTCATCAAAGGCACCCGTATAGTTTGTCCGAATCGTGATGTCAGGATTGATGCTCCAAACACCGGCTTTGTAGCCTGCTTCGAAACGTTCGATAACGGGAAGCTGAATGCCGCCCACAAAGCCCACGATATTGGTTTCTGTGGTCATGGCAGCTAAGACACCCATCAAGAAGGAACCTTCGTGCTCATTAAATAACACGCCGAGAACGTTGGGCGCCGTGGTTTCATATTCTTCATCGTCAAAAGCACTGTCAATGATGCCAAACCTTGTTTCAGGGAACTGCGGAGCAACTTTCCTGACTGCATCATCGAGTAAGAAGCCGATGGACCAAATTACGTCGTAGCCTTCCCTGGCCAACATGGAAAGATTTGGTTCATAGTCGGAAGGAGTCCTGGATTCAACATACTGCACAATCGCACCCAACTCGTCCTTAACCCTCATCAAACCTACGTATGCAGCATCGTTAAAGGACTGATCGCCCAAACCGCCTACGTCAAAGACAATGGCCACCCTAGGTTTGCCTTCTTTAGCAAACCCCGCGGCACCCAGCACAACAAACAACCCTAAGACAAATACCAATACCCTGACACGCCTCAGCATTTTCATTAAACCATCCTCCTATTAATTAGAGTTTAGTCTTGCCCGTAGCTCGGCGGCCGGCGGCAACACCCCGCTTTGGGGCCGCCAAGCTACATTTTACCTATTTCCGTGCCGGTCGAAAAACATCGTTTCGGCACTATGCGTTTACCGTTACTTACTTCAATACTTTCCGCCGATATCCTGCCGAGCGTTGAAGTCCAAAGAAATCAGTTTATGCTAAAATTAACCTTTCACAACGGCGACGGTCTGCAGCTTCAAAATCGGCACTGCTAGATCTTCTTGATAGCTCATGACTTCATCGATGTCTTTATAGGCTTTGTAGAATTCTTCTGCCGTATCGCGCCGGCGCCTCTTGCCTAAAACGATATCTTTTCGCTTAAAATCCGCTAAGACTTCTTCTAAGGTAAATTCCTTTAAAGCCTGCCTGCGGCCGAGCACCCGGCCTGCACCGTGGCTGGCGGAATTGAAAGCTTCCCGGTTGCCCAACCCTTCCACTATATAGGAAAAGGATCCCATCGCCCCGGGAATAATGGCCAATTCGCCTTTTTCGGCCCTGATGGCGCCTTTCCTGTGCACCCAGACTTTCTCGCCGAAATGTTCTTCCAAGGCGGCGTAGTTATGGTGTGCGTTCACTTCCAGCTTCACATCGATGTTATCTATGCCCGCGAACTTCTCCAAAGAATCGAAGACGATGCGCCGCACCCGCTGCATGATCAGCTCGCGGTTGTGCCGGGCAAATTCTAAGGCAAAGTGCATCCATTTGATATAGCCTTGGGCTTCCTCCGTCTCCAAAGGCAGGTAAGCTAAATCGTGCTGAGGGGGCACGGTTGAGCCCATCTTTTTATTCAAGCTCTTCGCCAGCCGGTTAAAATAGTTAGCGGTTTTAAAACCGACGTTGCGGGAGCCTGTATGCACCATAATGCCTAAAAACCCTTCTTCATCTTCCTGTAGTTCGATAAAGTGGTTGCCGCCGCCCAAGGTCCCCATTTGAAAGTAAGCTTCTTCCTTTTTGGGCAGCTTTCCCCTGCCGTAATGGTATAAACTGCGCTCGTCAAACTCATCCAAAAAGTCCGACTGCTGTTTTTGGCGGTGGTGATCAAACCCCTGCGGTACTTCCCGCATAATCTGCCCCACTATATTTTGGGCTAAAGTCCCGTTGGGTGTGTCAATCTCCCTTAAGAGGTTTGCCGGCACATCGGTGTGGATAAAGCCCATACCGCAGCCGATATCGACACCTACCGCGTTGGGGATGATGGCCTCTTTGGCGGCAAAAACCCCGCCGATGGGCATGCCGTAACCCACATGGGTGTCGGCCATTAAAGCCACGTGTTTAAAAGCGAAAGGAAGATTGGCCAAATTTAAGGCCTGCCTTAAACAATCGTCATCCAATTCTTCCTTACTCGGCAACCACACTTTAATCGGGACTAACTGTTTGCTTTCGTCAAAAAGAACAAACATCGCTACCTCCTCACGAAAATTCTAATTTGGCCGGCGTCAAGCCCAAATTTTCAATGAGCCCGGCGCCTTCCTTTAAACCCTGCGCAATATTCTCGGGGTGGTGGGCATCTGAGTTGACCAAAACCTCTACGTCGTATTCCGCGGCCAACTGCCAAAACTCGAACCAGGGATAAGCAACCCGCCAGCCCTTTTCCGTTTCAATCAACTTGTTGCAGAGCCCATACCCGTTTATCTCCAAAGGAATCTTCAGCTCCGCCGCGGCGGTTAGGATATCCTTTGCTGCCGCCTTGGTGTTTTCATCCCAATTTTTGTAGGAAAGCCCGAATAAATCCGGGTGGGCCACAAAGGCAAAAATGCCCGCTTCCATGGAACGGATGAGATGCTCAGTATAAGCCTTTAAATATTGCGCCTTGAAAACCATACCGTGGCTGCTTAAATATTCTCCCCCGTAAGGGAAGAAATGGGAGCCTAAAACAAGATAATCAAATTGATAGCGCCCTAAAAGTTCAGCGGTAAAAAACTCGTGGTATTCCGGCAGCCATTCGCACTCCATGCCCAAAAGTATCTTTAATTCGGGATACTTTCTTTGAGCCTCCTTTACCGCCGCCACATAATTGGGCAGTTCACTGTAGGGCATGCGGATGCCGGGCCAGCGATCATCGGGCAGGGGAGTATGATCCGTAAAGCCCAGTACCCTAAAGCCCCTGTCCACCGCCGCCTTGGCGTAATCTTCTGCGTCACCCTCCGCATGGTTGCAGCGGAATGTATGAGTATGATAATTTTTCAAACTGTCGACCTCCAACTTCACACCTTACTTACCACTCTACTATTATATTAGGCGGTTAGCAACTTTTAAGGCTTGTGAAACAACTTCTTATCAGTTACAATGAGTTAACGACAAAGGGGGTGGCCGCCAATGTATCCGGAAGTTGCCCTGCGGATTGGCGCACTTTTTCTTTCAGTTTTGCTTACCACTTTAATTTTCCGGCTTCTTATGCTGCGCGCCTGCCGGCGCTTGGGCTTAAAAGCACCGCGGCCTTTTTTAAGCCTCCTTGCTCTGGCTTGCGCGGTTTTGACGCTCTTTTTGGCTTCCTTCATTTACGTCTATCACGGTTTCGGCTACCAGCCCGATATTTACCGCACGGGCAACCGGGCCGCCAACAAAGTCGCCTTAACTTTTGATGACGGGCCCAGCCGGGATTTCACACCGGCAGTTTTGGATATTCTCAAAGCCTATAACGTTAAAGCGGCGTTTTTCCTAGTGGGCAGCCATGCGGAAAAATACCCGGATATTGCCGCCAGAATCAGCGCGGAAGGCCATGAAATAGGCAGCCACACCCAAAACCACAGGAACATCCCGACTCTCTCCACTGTGGAACTGCATAAAGAATTAGTGGAAGCCGCGGCCGTAATTACGGATGTAACCGGGGTTTACCCCGCTTACATCAGGCCGCCCAGGGGCATGTACGACGGGCGCTTTCGCCGTTTGGCGAAACTTTTGGGCCAAGAAATCGTCCTTTGGTCCATTTCCGCCCGGGATTGGCGCTACGGCGTAACGGCAAATTACATTATCCGCTTAATTGATAATAAGGTTCGGGGCGGCGACATCATCCTCTTCCACGACAGCGGCGCCCTTTTAAGAAACGAAGGGGGCGACCGCCAGGCAACGGTGGCAGCCCTGCCCACCGTGATCGAAACAATCTTGGCCAAGGGTTTGGAAATCGTGCCTTTAAGCGAGCTTTTACACGATGCCCCCCTGGAAGAATTTCCCGAAGTGGACCAGCCCGAATAAGGAGAAAGACCATGCTGTTAACCGCAGGTTCTGTGCAGGATGCCAGAGACATCGCCCTGATTTATAAAAAAGCTTTCCCCGCCAGCATCCGCCGCTTTTTTAACGAAAAGCCCCGGGCCGAGCTGTGGGATCTTTTAGAGTTGAGCTTCCAACTAGTATTTCTCTGGGGCGGCAGGGCGCTTCTGGCGAAAAATAACGAAAATTCCCTTCTCGGTTACTGCCTCTATGCAAAAAGCACGGGCAGGCGCAACCTGCCCGGGGTTTTGAAAACCGCCCCGCTGATTTTAGGGAAAATAAAGCCCGCCGAAGCGGGCAGGCTCACTTATAACCAAATTTTAAAGTTTTTACATAAACAACGCACGAAAACAATTCTGCAAAAAAGAGGTGCCAGCATCATTTCCATCGCCGTGGCACCGCAATTTCAAGGCAGGGGTATCGGCACCGTCCTCTTAAACGAAGTTTTAGGCGAACTGGCGCAGGAAACGGTTTTTTTAAACGTGCGGAAAGAAAACCGCCCCGCCCGCCTCCTTTACAAACAAGCGGGTTTTACGGCCTACGGCTCCACTAAAGATTTATTGGGCGAATGGGTTATGCTAAAAAGGCCGCCTGTCTTTTAGTCCCTGCCCCGCCTGCGCAAACGGTCCAATTTAGCTTCAATGCGTTTTTTTGCCTCCGCAAGTTTGGCCTCGTCCAGCTTTGCCGCCAACAGCTTTTTTTCTTCAATTCTCACCAAAAGCCAGGACCCTTCTTTTGCTCCCTTTGGTAAATCTTCGAGGGGGAAAAGAAACTGCTCCTGCTTTTCACCGACTAAAAGCACCGCAATCCTGCCGTCCACGATGCGGTCAATTACAGCCGACTCCATCAAAATATCACTCTCCCACGTAGGCTAAGCCCTGCTTTTTAATATCTGCGATCCTCTTCGGGCCAAGCCCGCTCACCTTGGCCAGGCAGGCAATGCTTTTAAGGGGCCTCAGGTCAATAATTTCCTGTGCCCGCGCAGGCCCGATATGGATAATTTGCTGCAGTTCTTCCAAACCGGCGCTGTTTAGATCCACCCCGAAAACTTTTTTTAAATCTCCTTTTTTCTCAGTCCTGACCTCGTAGTTTTTACCGTCGGTGGAAACGGTTATGGAGCCGTGTACATCCGTGCCGTAAAGTGGAATACCGAGGTTTTGAAACCTGAAAACCACTTCCCGGTGGGGATGGCCAAACGGGTTTTCCGCTCCGGCGGAATACACGGCCGTTTTCGGTTCAACGGCCAGGATAAATTCAATATCAGAAGAGGTCGCCGAGCCGTGGTGCGCCACCTGCAGGATCTCAGCCTGCAGCTCAAGGCCCTCCTCCTCCATTTCCCTTTCCGTTTTTCTTTCAATATCTCCGGTAAACAAAAAACGGATATCTTTGTAAACCGCCCGCACCACAAGGCAGCTGTCGTGCATGTAACTTCCCAGCGGTTCTTTGGGGTTTAACACCTCCAAAGCAAGATCGCCGAAAGTTTTTATTTCGCCCCGGCGCGGTTCGCGGTAGGCAGCATCGGAGGCAAGCAGCACATCTATCAGGTTTTCAAAAAGATTTGTCGTGTGCAAAAAGCCGGGCAGCCAGACTTCACTGACGGAGAATGTTTTTAAAACCTCCGCTGCCTGCCCGATATGATCCGCATGGGGGTGCGTTAAGATCATTAAATCTATCTCCGCCACCCCTAGGCTTTTCAAATGCGCTATTACATCTGTGCGGCCCACATCGCCCGCATCGATTAAAATTGTAAAATCGGGGCCCCATAAAAGCGCCGCTTCCCCTTGGCCCACGTCTAAAAAACTCACTTTAAGAGTGTGCGGTTGGGCAAAACTTAAACTTGCGGTTACAAACAGGCAGAGAAGGAAAACGGCTGCCTTAAATTTAAACCTGCCCATTTAACCACCTCGCTTTTAGATTTTAAACCATGCCACCAACTCCTGGAGGCGCTGGGCGACTATCGTCAACTGCTCCGCCGCGGAAGCAATTTCCGCCACGGAAGCGGACTGCTCTTCTGTCGCGGCTGAGATCTGTTCGCTGCCGCGGTCGATCTCACCCATATCACCTGCCATGACCTGGATTTGTTCCAAAATATTTTCCATCTGGCGGATGATTTCTTGTACCATGGCACCGCTTTTTTCCGTGACCGCCGTACTTTCGGCAGCCTCTTGTGCCCCCACGGCCATTTCCGACACGGCCTCAGCCGTCCGGCTTTGGATGTTTTCAATTAAAGCGGCGATCTCGCCTGTTGCCGCAGCGGACTGCTCAGCCAAATGGCGCACTTCCTCCGCAACCACGGCAAACCCCCGGCCAAATTCCCCGGCCCGGGCAGCCTCAATGGCCGCATTCAAAGCCAAAAGTTCGGTCTGATCGGCAATCTGGGTAATAACATCTAAAACCCGGCTGATCTGCAAAGAATCCTGCCCTAAAGCATCGACCATGGCCGCCAGCTCTTTAATGCGTTCGTTTAAATTAGTGCTGCCAACGACCGCCTGCCTGATTTCGGCGGCGCTTTTTTGGGCCTGCACTCGAATTTGTTCCGCTTCTTTTGACAAACCTGCCGCCGCTTGGTTTAAATGCTCCACACTCCCTGCAAACTGGTTAGCGGTACCGGCCACTTCCTGGACGGCCGCCGCGTTTTGTTCGGCGGCTGCGGCAAGTTCCTGGCTGTTTCCAGCAATATCATCGGCTACGCCGCCGATTTGGCCAACGGCGCCGACCACTTTATCCCGCATAATCCCTAAGGCTTCCAAGACCCTGCCTATTTCATCGCGGCCGCCGGGGGCAAGGCTCGCAGTAAAATCACCGGCGCCCATAGTCTGGGCGGCGATGACTAAACGCCGCAGGGGCCGTAAAAGCCTGCCTAAAAGCAGTGATAAAAGAAAAGCTGCGGCCAAGGACGCCCCGGCGGCCAAAGCGTACCCTATGGTTTTCGTTCGGGAACTTAACCCTAAGGTAGCGGATCTGTCGTAAACCGCCTTTAAATACCCGATGATTTCACCTCGAAAATCACGGAGCGGCAGCAGTAAAATTGCCCTCTGCCCCTTCAGCAGATAACCGGGCCGGCCTTGGGCCAGGCTTTTTTGCTGACTTTCTTCTAAAACCCACCCTTCCTCCGGCGCCGTAGCGGCTAAAAGGCCCGACTCATCGGCTCCGTAATCAGCCCAGGCAGCACCGGCCTGCAGTTGGTAGAGAGAATATTCGCCTGCCATTTCCCCCTGCAGGGATTCTAAAAAGGCCAGTCCCAAATCTCCGCCGTATTCCACGGAGCCGACATGCCTTCCCTGGTAAAAAACAGGTGCCACGGCCCGCAGCCCATAGCCGCCCCGGCCTTCTTCCAAACCGAGCACGGTACTTTGAGTGCTGTTCGCCTCGTTGACCGTAAAACGAAAATCCCTTAAACTGTCACCGTATTTATCAGGCTCGTGCAGCCTTAAAAAAGACGTGGAGTCGGGCAGGTGAAACTGCATCTGAGCATACCGTTCGGCGATTAATAGATAGCCCGGCAGCAGCAGGGTTTTTAAACCTTCCCGATCTCTGGCGGCAAAAAGTTTTTGAACTTCTGGATTTGCCGCGGCAGTTAAGGTAAGATCTTCAGTAGCGGCGATTTGATTTGCGAGCCTTGCCTCAATCACAGCGCCAATGCGTTCCAGTTCAGCCAGTTCATTGCGTTCAATGAGATTCAAAGACCGGCCGCTCATAAATGTTACAACGGCAGCTAAAATCAACACGGTTACTAAGACAACACCGAGAAACAGCTTTCGACGTACCGACATTTACACCAAACCCTTCCGCTTTCGTATTCTAAATCTTAGTTCTTAATTTAGTATTATTTTCCTGCCACAGGCGGGAAAGAGAGGAGGAGCCCCTTGTTCAAAAAGATCCTGACTTACGCGGTTTCCACCGCCGGCTTGTTTCTGCTTTTGTTAGGCGGCACTCTTTTTAAGCTGGCGCCTTTATCGAAAAGCCTGAAATCAGCAAGCGTTTTGCCTCTTCTAACAGGTGCTGCGCTTTTTTTGGGCGGCCTGCTCCGCGGCGAAAAGCCTCTTTTAAAGATCTTAACCGGTTCTTTTTTCGCCTGGCTGATCTTGGCTGTTTTAGTCTTTGCCGTGCAGGATCGCCTCCTTTTTAAGCAGCGCCGTTTAAGCGAAAGCCGCCTGGCGGCTATCAGCGAACAGGCGGCTTTCGAGGAACTGACCATTGAGGCGGAAGATGGCGTCCGACTTCACGGCTGGCTTTTGCCCGGTGAAAAACTGCCGGCTCCTTTAGTGATCGTGTTTGGCGGCCAAGGCACAGAGGCTTCCCGCCAATTTAAGCTGCAGGATTACATCCCCGAATTCACCTGGGCTTTTTTTAACTACCGCGGTTACGGCCTCAGTACGGGGGTGCCGAGCGAAGCCGGTTTTTTGGCCGATGCCTTGACGGTTTACGATAATCTTTTGGCCCATCCCTTTGTGGACGGCAAAAACGTCTTCGCCCTCGGCGGCAGCCTGGGCACCGGTGTCGCCGCTTACCTGGCGGCAAAGCGGCCTTTGACAGCGGTCGCGCTTTTTTCGCCCTACGACTCAATCGGCGGCGGTGTGGCGCAGGATCTGCTGCCGCTGCTGCCTACTAAGTTTTTAATCCGCTCCCCTTTCCGGGCGGAAAAATGGGCCGCCCAAACAAAAGCCCCGGCCCTGGCCGTGATCGGCAGCGCTGATCGGTTGATTTCGCCTGGGCGGTCAAAAAGCCTCATGAGCCGTTGGGCTCAGGAGGCTGTCTTACACTTCGTCCCCGGCGGGGACCATTACACTATTTATAAAGATGAGGCCGCTTGGGCCGCGGTCCGCAGGTTCTTTCTAGAAAGAGTCAATTAATTTTTGGAAAAACTCGGCAACAAGCGGTGCCGCGGTTTGGCCGCCCACGCCGCCCTCTTCGACTAAAAGTGCAAAAGCGATTTTTTCGCCGTTTAACTCGGTGTGGCCCGCAAACCAAGCGTGCATGCCGCCGCCCACCACTTCGGCGGTACCGGTTTTAGCCTTAATCTCCAGCCCCGCCACTTGGGCATTTTTCCCCGTCCCTTCCCGGACCACGTCTTGCAGCATGGCATTAACTGCCTCAGCTGTTTCCGGCTGCAAAACCTGCCTGCTTTCGCCTGCTTCCCCCTTGATTAAATGGATGGGGGCGAGCCTGCCTTCATTGGCGAAGACGGCGAAGATTTGCGCCACGTGTAAAGGAGTTAAAAGAAGTTGGTCTTGGCCTAAAGCGGACCAGGCCAAACCGACTTGGCTGCGGCCGGGCAGGCCGACCCGGCCTTTTTCCAAAGGCAGGCTTAATGCCCAGTCCCGATCTAAACCCCAGCGCTTAAAATATTCTTCTAAAGCGGGAGCACCAAGTTCCAAAGCGACTTTGGCCACGGTAGTATTAACGGACTTAACGATCGCTTCATGTAAAGTGTGTTCACCGTGGATCTGCCTTTCGTAATTGCGGATAATATTTCCCTCCACCCTCAGCTCGCCCGAATCCACAAACACGCTTTCCGCAGTGTACAGCCCTTGATCGATGGCTGCCGCCGCAGTCACAGCCTTAAACACGGAGCCCGGTGGATACAGCCCCTGCAGGCCGCGGTTAAACATGGGCTTGTTTAAATCCCCGCTCAACTCCTGCCAGCGGGCTTGGCTTACCCCTAAAATAAACTCGTTGGGATCGTAGCTCGGCGTGGAAACTAAGGCCAAAATCCCGCCTGTGGCTGCATTTAAGATCACGAAGGCACCCCGACGGCCTTCTAAAATTTCGGCGGCTAACTCCTGCATGGCCCCATCTATTGTCAGATGGAGATCCGAACCAAACTCCACGGGTTTTTCCGCAGTTAAAATGCGGTCCGCCGCCTGCTCCACAAAAAACCGGTAACCGGGCCTGCCCCGTAAAGAATCGTCTTGGCCCGCTTCCAAGCCGCTTCTGCCTACAATTTCTCCGCTTTGGTAATCGCGCTGCCTAAAATCTTCGATCATCGCAGCCGTTACTTCACCTAAATAGCCGGTCAAATGCGCCGCCGCCGGCCCGTAAGGGTAAGCCCGCGCTTCCGTCCGCCGAAAAAAGATGCCGGGGATGGGCCTTAAGGCCCCGTCTACCTCTTGGTAACGGCTTTCCGTAATCTTGATTAAGGGGACGAACCAGTGGCCTAAAACACCGGGTTTTTCATATTGGCCCCTCACATATTCAGGGTCCAAGGCAAGTTCTTTTTCTAAAACAGCTAAAAGCTCCGCCCCATCTTGGATGCGGTCCGGCTGGACGCCCACGGTGATCAAGCTGCCTTCGCCGGCCAGTAAGCGGCCCTTTGCATCATAAATTGCGGCCCGGCGGGGCTCCAACCGCACTCTGCTGTAAGAAGCCCCCAGGCCGTAGTGGGGCAGCGGCAGATTATCCGCCCACTCAATCAGCCAACTGCCCAAAAGCCCGCGGCGCTTTAAGACAAGCTGGGATTCAACCTCCAAAGGCGGAAAATGGATACTTTCGTAACGGAGCTTAAAATCAAAAACCGCTTCTTTCCCTTTTTTCTCCCGCAGTTTAAAATCCACCAATTTTATTGCGGCCAAAGCAAAGCTTTCCCCAAAATCGGCGTAGCCGCTCCGCAGTTCAGCCGCGGTCGGCCGGGGTTTTTCCTGCTCAAAATAGTTTTCGATGCCGTTAAAATTCTGCTCGGCGATTTGGTTTAAAAATTGTTCGCCGGGCTCAGCGGGATCTTTCGTAAAATACTGCCAAGCAGCAGCCCCTCCCGCCACCACAATTATTAAGATAAGAACAACGGCTGCCTTCACCTTCATGGCTGTAACCCCCTATTCATTGCTTAACTCTCGCAAGCGGACAGTAAAAGTGCTGCCCACACCCACCTCACTCTGCACGTCAATTTCCCCGCCGTGCGCTTTGACGATCTGGGATGTAATGGCTAAGCCGATGCCGGTCCCGCCCGTTTTACGGGAGCGGGATAAATCCGTCCGATAGAATCTTTCGAAGATCAACGGCAGTTCCTGGGCTTCGATGCCGATCCCCGTATCGGAAATTTGAACCGAAACCCATTTATCAGCCGCTTTGAGACTGACCGTCACGGTACCGCCCGCCGGTGTGTATTTTATGGCGTTGACAAGGACGTTTTGCAAAGCTGTTTTGAGCAGCCGCCCATCGCCTAAAGTGTACAGAGGGGCACTCTGTATAAACTTAAGGTTAATTCCCTTTTCTTCCGCTAAAATGCGGAGGGACGCAAGAAGCTTGGCGGTCACTTCAGTTAAATCCACCTTATCTTTGCGCTGAACGGCTTTTTCCGCCTGCGCCAGTTTCTGCAGGTCCGTTAAAAGTAAATTCAGGCGCTCTATTTCTTCCCGGACTAAGCCGAAATTCTGCGGGGTAGGCTTTAAAACCCCATCGTGCATGGCTTCCACGTAAGCTTGGATGCCCGCAAGGGGCGTGCGCAGTTCGTGGGCCAAATCATTGGTCAGCTTAATCCGGAATTCCTCCATTTTACGCAAATTCCGGGCCATTTCATTAAATTCCCGGCCCAAAAAACTGATCTCGTCGCTGCCCTTAATTTCCACTTTCTGTTCCAAATCACCTTGGCCCACCCGCCGCACCACGGTTAAAAGCTGGTTTAAGGGCCTGGTTAAACCCCAGGAGAAAAAGGCACTGACGGCCAAAGCCGCGCCCAGGGAAAGAAGAGCCGCCAAAAAGATTGATTTGTTGACGGCTGTGCGAAAGGCCGCCTCATCAACCAAAGCTTCCGCGCTGAGCAGGGGAGTAATATTGATTACCGCTTCCTCGCCGCCGGGCAGGGTGATCTCTTCGGTAGTCTGGCGCCGCATGTGCCCGGGGCCGCGGCCCATCATGTGGCCTGCCATCTGCCGCCCGTGCATCCTTGTGGGGGGCACAATTGTTATTTCAACAGCCGCGGCCGAGCTTAAGATTTCCAGCTGCCGGCGCACTGTTTCAGCATCGCTGCCTTCGTAAAGCTCTTTAACCGCCTGCACCAGCTGGAGGTTTCTTTTTTCCTGCGAAGTTGCGAGAAATTGCGAAAACTGCCTGTCCAAAGCCCGATCAATGAAAAAGCCCGCAAAGAGGATTGAAAGGCCGCTGACCAAAACCATAAAAAAGGTAAGGCGGCCGCTAAGTTTCCTTGGCATTATTCCAACCACCTATAGCCCACGCCGTAAACCGTATCGATGTAATCTTGGGGGGCATGGGGCTCCAATTTTTTCCTTAAGTTTTTAATGTGGACATAAATTGTCTCTTCATACCCTTCGTAATCCCAGCCAAAAGCGCGCTCAGCTAATTCGGCCCGGGAAAAAACCACCCCGGGATTGTTTAAAAACAATACCAGCAGCCGGTATTCCGTCGGCGTCAGGGAAATAAGATTGCCGTTCACCGTGACTTCGTGTTTAGCCCTGTCGATGCAGACAACCTTGTCCCCGCTTTTCAGATCCCCTTCGCTGCGGCGGCGGTGGCGGCGTAAAACCGCATTAACCCTGGCTACCAATTCTTTCGGGCTGAAAGGCTTTGTCACATAATCGTCAACGCCGCTTTCCAGGCCCCTGACCCGATCTTCTTCGCTCGTTTTAGCCGTCAGCATGATAATGGGTACCTCCGAGACCGCCCTGATTTGAGCGCTTACTTCTTCGCCGGGGATTTTCGGCAGCATTAAATCCAAGATCACCAGATCGGGTGCTTCCCGCCTGAAAAGCTCCAAAGCCTCGGCGCCGTCTTTTGCTTCCAGCACGGCGAAGCCGTCCTGCTGCAGATAAAGTTTAACGATCTCTCTGATCTTTCCCTCGTCTTCCACAACCAATATCTTTTGGCCCATCATTAATCCCCCTTGTTTGGCAGGCTGAATAATAATCTACAACATTTCTTCAGAATTTCTTCCGATTATCTTCAAACTCCTGTGCTAAGCTGAAGAAAAATCAGGAGGTGCAAAAATGCGTAAGTATATGAAGGTAATTCTACTCGCAGTTGTCTCAGCCCTTGTTTTGGCTGTTGCTTTTGGCGCGGCCGCGGAAGTGGAGAAAAGAGATGAATTTGTACCCTTTCGGATCCGCGTTCTGGAGATCCTAAAGAGGCACCCGGAGGTGCTGGCGGAAATTGAGGCGGTCAGGGCAGAGTACGAGAATTGGGCGCAGGCGGAGTTTGCCGAAAAAGCCCCGGCCCCTTACGGTGCGGCCCGAGGCTGGCTCGGCGGCGGCTTCTGCCACGGGCCCGGCCGCATGCAGAGAAGGCACCACATGTGGGGTAGATGGTAAAAGTGCTGCCGGCTTGGCCGGCGGCTTTTTTACTGCCGCCAAAAACCGGGCGTAAAGAGCACCAACACGGTGAAAAGTTCCAAGCGGCCCAAGAGCATTAAAAGAGAAAACAAAAGTTTGGCGGCCCCGCCAAAATCGGCAAAAGTATGCGTGGGCCCCACCGCGCCCAAGCCGGGGCCGACATTTCCCAAAGTAGTGGCGACGGCACTTAAAGAAGTGATTAAATCCCAGCCCTGCCAGGAGATTAAAAGTGTGCCCAAGGCAAAGACGGCGAAGTAGAGGAAATAAAAAGCGGCAACGCCCGTTACTATTTTTTCCGGCAGGACCCGGCCGTTAACGGTAATGGGGGTAACCGCCTGAGGGTGCAGCGTTTTGGCTACCTCCCTCTTTACCGCTTTCGCCGCAATTAAAAGGCGGATAACTTTAATCGAGCCGGCGGTAGAGCCCGCGCTGCCGCCGATAAACATTAAAAGCACCAGTATCGCTTGGCTGAAGGTAGGCCAAAGATCAAAATCGGCAGTGGAATAACCGGTTGTCGTCATAAGCGAGCTGACCTGAAACAGTGCCTGTTTAAGCGCCTCAGCGGCTCCGTATACCCTGCCGTGAAGGTTAAAAGCGATCAAAAGGACGGCAGCCGCAGCAATGCTTAAATAAAGGCGCAGCTCCGAATCAACCCGCACATTCCGCCAGCGCCGCCGCCACAGATCGTAATATAAGGAGAAGTTTACCCCGGAAATTAACATGCCTGCCGCCAGCGCAACGATTAAAACGGTGTTACCGCTGAAGCGGGCCAAACTGTCGTTATAAATCGAGAAGCCCCCCGTGCCCACCGTGCCGAAGGTGAAAACGAAACTTTCAAACCAACTCAGGCCCGCCGCGGCAAAAACTAAAACGAAGAGAACGGTCAAGGCCAAATAGACGGTGTAGAGGATCTTGGTGGTAGCCGCCAGGCGCGGCGCCAGTTTAGCGGCGCTCGGCCCCGGGCTTTCCGCCTTAAAAGCCTCCAGGCCCCCTACTCTGAAAGTAGGCAGGACTGCCAAAGAAAGGACTAAAATACCCATACCGCCCAGCCAGTGGGTTAATGAGCGCCAAAAAAGAATCCCCCGCGGCAGTGCTTCTACATCTTCAAAAACGGTCGCCCCCGTTGTCGTTAAGCCGGACACCGTTTCAAAAAAAGCATCGATCGGGCTGGCCGTGCTTTCAGTTAGAATAAAGGGCAGGCTGCCAAAAAGCGAGCAGGCCAGCCAGCCCGAGGCCACAATCAAAATTGCCTCCTTGGTCTTTAGCCGCCCTGCGGCCGCGGGAAAATTGGCGGCCAAAAAGCCGAATATGCCTAAAGCTGCCATGGTCAGCAAAAAAGCCAAGACCGAACCATGTTCGCCGTAATAAAAGGCGATGCCCAGCGGTGCACTCAAGAGAGCACCCTCAATTAAAAGCAGGTTGCCCAAAGCTCTAACTACGGCGCCATAGTTCATGCCAGATGCGCCTCCTTTGGGGGTAGAACAAACTCTGCAGGGCGGGGATTTCGCTCTGCAGGCAAAAGATGATCACCCGATCACCGGCTAAAATCCGCGAATCGCCCCCGGGAATTAAAATGCTGCCGCCGCGGACTATGGTACCGACAATCAGCCCCGGCGGGATTTTAGCTTCCGACAGTCTGCCCTTTGTGATCGGAGCATCTTTGGGGACAATTAATTCCACCACTTCCGCTTGGCCGCCGAACAGGAGTGACAAAGAAGCGATCTGCCCCCCTTGGATAAAGCGGGCGATCTCGCCCGCGGAAATCAGGACGGGGTTGACCGCCCGATCGATGCCCAGTTGTTCAATGATGGGGACAAAAGAGGAACGGCTGACTTTAGCCACTGCTTTATGGACGCCCTGCTGTTTGCCTAAGAGGGCCAGCATTAAGTTTTCTTCATCATTGCCCGTAAAAGAAACCAGAGCGTCCGTTTCCGCAAGGCCCTCCGCTTCCAAAAGCCCTAAATCCGTCCCATCGCCGTGGATTATCAAAGCCCCTTTGAGATTGGCCGCTAAAAAGCTGCAGCGCGCCGCTGCCTGCTCAATCAGCTTAACGGAAACGCCGCTTGTCAAAAGGCGCCGGGCCAGGTAAAAGCCGGCCCCGCCGCCGCCGATGATCATGACCCGGCGGGTGGTATGCCGTTTATCCAGTTCTATTTCCCGCATAAAAGAGGTTAGGGTTTCCCGTTTGCCGATTAAGTATAAAATGTCGTTTTCCCGCAGCACGGTACTGCCGGAGGGGACAATAATTTGGCCCCCCCGGGAGATGGCGGCAACTAATATGTCGGGGAAGGCCGCGGTTTCCTGCAGTGATTTTCCCACAAGCTGCGGCAGTGCATTCAGGGGCACATCAAACAAACCGACTCTGCCCTGCGCGAAAGATTCCATATGGGCCGTATAACCGCGCAAAACATAACGGGCCGTGTCGACTGCCGTGTCCAATTCGGGGTTTGTAATAAAATCCAAGCCCAAGCGTTCTTTGAAGAACTCGATTTGGTTGGCGTATTCGGGGCTGCGGACCCGGGCGGCCACTTGCGGGCAGCCCAGCTCTTTGGCCAGCAGGCAGATTGTAATATTTGTCTCATCACTGTCGGTTACGGCAACGGCCAAATCGGTTTTTGCCAAATCCAACTGTTCCAAGATTTCCAATTGGGCGCCGTTGCCCTGGACGCTGAGCACATCTAAACGGTCAGCGGCCCTTAGAAGGGGTGCTTCTTTTATGTCCACCACAGTGATACTGTTTTCATCGCTGCTTAAGATTTCCGCCAGTTTAAAACCGAGTTTTCCCACACCTATAATTACAATTTTCATATAAACCACCACACCCGTCACTTTTTGTCCTTTATTGTAAGAATGTGAACCTTTTTCTCTTGACTAGCTTCGTTATTTTTGGTATACTGTGGGCACAGAGCTCCTCATCTGGAGTACTAAGATCTCCGAATATCATATTTATGACAACGGGGGAACCGATTAAAATGGGGTGAATCCCGATCAACCAAATCGGGAAGGGCAACTTGGGTGCCCTAATCCGTCAGCTAACCTCGTAGGAGTACGCCAAGCGTGTGACGACAAAAGTCGTGCATACGCTTTTTTGTTTGATAAATTAAACACAAATTTATCAGTACGGCCCCGTAACTGACGCCAGATGATTTCTCGTATAGAACTGACGGAAACGAGGTGAGCTCATGACAACAGGGACGCTTGTCGTAACCTTTTTAAACAGTCACTTTGACCAAAAAGGGTATGTGGGAAAATATCATTTCATACTGTATCGAGTTTGCGATCCGGCGAACATTATCCACACTTTCCGCGGCCAATTGGCTTCCGGAGAAAGAAAATCCTACACCGTTTCCGGCCTGGAGCCGGGAAACTACTATCTGGTAGGTTTGCAGCTGCCTGATCCCAAACCGGGGAATATCAGGACTCATCCAATTATGATCTATGCCGGCATCGAGACTGTATACGATGTGTGTTACCTGAAAAATTCCGCAGCTGACATTGATTAAACTAGAAGGGGTTGAAACCTATGGCAGTTGAGAAACACACAACCGTTGAAGACATCAAACACCATCTAGAAGAAAATGTAGGCAGAAAAGTATTTATAAGGGCCCATAAAGGCCGCCGCCGTTATTTAGAGACCGAAGGTGTTTTGGTCCAGACTTATCCTAAATTATTCGTCGTAAACTTAGACCAATCCAACGCAGTCCGCAGACGGTCCTACACATACGCGGATGTACTCACGGAAAATGTGGAAGTAACTATCGACAATCAACGTGTAGGCTTTAATTAGACAATTTTCCTCCCATCGAACAATTTTCCTCCCACGAAAAGGCTGAGAGATTAGCTCTCGGCCTTTTCTCCGTTTAAAAACAAATTCCCTTCTCCCTCACTACGCAAGCGGGCCATGAAATCCTGCACAAATTGATCTTTTTCCTCAAAAATTTCTACGGACAGTGCATAGTTCAAAAGGGCTTTTACCCTCTTCAGCCGCTTTTTGTATTCCTCATCGTAAAATTCCCAGACATCGCTCACCGTGCCCTTTTGGCCTGCAGCATAAGAAAAATTAAGCCAAATTTCCATAGTGCCGTAATGATCGAGGATGTCCGCATCCTGCACCAACTTGACGTAATTTGGGTAGTCTTTTTCTTTGCGCAGGGTGTGGCCGCGGATGATCTCTTGAATTTGAGCAAGTTTCTGAGGCGGGCAGTACTTTTTGAGAATCTTGCCCGCAAGATGGGCCCCGTACTCCCAGTGCGGTTCAATACCCTTAGCCACATCGTGAAACCAACTCCCTATTACAATTACTTCGTCATCGCCCGTTTCAGCGGGGAAGATCAATTCCCGCAGCTGCAGAGCAAGGCCCGCCACCCGTTGGCCGTGGTAGAAAATGTAGCCCGGCTCCCGGTAAGGGTGCGTCTGCCGCCTCCCCATTTTTTTATATGCCAATTTTTCAATTGCTGCCAGATCCAAAGCTTTAACCACCCTTCTTTTCCCCGCTATTCGCAATCGGGGCCCAAATCCCTTTTTTCAGCCGCACCAATCAAGGCCCTTTTCATAATCTATAAAGTAAAGTTAGGGGAAGGAGAGTTTTTAAAATGACTTTGGCAGATTTAAAACCGGGGGAATTTGGGCAAATTCAAGCAATCAATGCAAAGGGGCCGGCCCGGCGCAGGCTGCTCGATCTGGGCCTGGTGCCAAACACCAAAGTGCAGGCCGTTTTAAAAAGCCCCTTGGGCGATCCCAAAGCTTTTTTGGTGCGCGGCGCCGTGCTGGCTTTCCGCTTAAAAGATGCCCGCGAGGTGTTAATCACAAGGTGCCTGCCGTGAAGCCCGCCTTTAAAGTGGGCTTGGCGGGAAACCCCAACACGGGAAAAAGCACTCTTTTCAACGCCCTGACAGGCTTAAAACAACATACGGGCAATTGGCCGGGAAAAACTGTTCTTTTACAAAAAGGGCGCTGCCGCTATTTGGGCCGGGACTTTGAACTTGTCGATCTGCCCGGCACCTACTCCCTTTTGGCCAATTCACCGGAAGAAAAGGCGGCCCGCGATTTCATTTATTTCTCCCGGCCCGCTGCCCTCGTAGTCGTAATGGATGCCACCTGCCTGGAGCGGAATTTGAATTTAGCCCTGCAGGTCATGGAAATAACTTCTAGGGTGATCGTCTGCTTAAACTTGATGGACGAAGCCAGGCGCTTAAACCTCCGCCTGGATTTAAACCGGCTGGAAAAAGAATTGGGAGTGCCTGTCGTCCCCACGGCCGCTGCCAAAAAAGAAGGTTTAGGGATGCTGCAGGATGCCATCCTGCGCGTTTGTACGGGTAAACTCAAACCTAAACCCAAGCCCCTTTCTTACCATCCCCTTTTAGAAAGTAAAATCGCCGGCCTGCTGCCGGGCTTGAATTTTTTAACCCCCGCGGCCAATAAGCGCTGGGTCGCTTTGCGCCTCTTGGAAGGTGATCTTTCCGTTTTGGAGGAGGTATTGACACAACATGGACGGCAATCACCGCCTTAGAGATTCAATAGTTGTTTCCCTTTATGCCCGGGCAGAGGAAATAGCGGCGGCAGTAATCCAAAACCGCCGGCCGCCGCGGAGGAAATTTACCGAACGCTTGGATAAGCTGGTTACTTCCCGCCTTTTCGGTTTCCCCCTTATGGCGGCGCTTCTTGCCCTGATCTTTTGGCTCACCATTTCCGGCGCCAATCTCCCTTCCTCCCTGTTGGCCCGGCTGTTTTCCTTGGGAGAAGAACTTCTCACGAAAGCCTTCACTTACTTGTCCTCGCCCCTGTGGCTGCACGGGCTCTTGCTTGCGGGGTTGTACAGGGGTTTGGCTTGGGTGATTGCCGTTATGCTGCCGCCCATGGCCATCTTCTTCCCCATCTTTACCCTGTTGGAGGACTTCGGCTACCTGCCCCGCATCGCTTTCAACCTGGACCGCTTGATGCAAAAAGCCGGTGCCCACGGCAAGCAGGCCTTGACCATGGCCATGGGTTTTGGCTGCAACGCTGCGGGGGTAATTTCGGCCCGGATAATTGATTCACCCAGAGAGCGCCGCCTTGCCGTTTTGACAAACAGCTTCATCCCCTGCAACGGCCGCTTCCCCATTCTAATCGTCATGAGTACGGTTGCGGCGCAGGCGGTTGCCGCGGAAAACTCATTGCTCCCCGCCCTGCTGGTCCTAGGCGCCGTCCTTTTGGCCGTCTTGGTCACCCTTTCGGCCTGCAAAGCATTGAGTGCGACGATTCTGAAGGGCACGCCTTCTTTTTTCGCCCTGGAACTGCCCCCCTACCGCCGGCCCCGCATCGGCCAGGTTTTGATCCGCTCCTTTTTCGACCGCACCTTATTCGTGCTGGGCAGAGCTGTAGTTGTAGCGGCCCCTGCCGGTGTGATAACATGGGTTTTGGCGAATATAACTGTGGCGGGCACGACACTTTTGAGCCATCTTGCCTTATGGCTGGAGCCCATCGGCCGGCTGATGGGGCTTGATGGCGTGATTGTTTTAAGCTTCATCTTAGGATTGCCCGCCAACGAAATAGTAATTCCCGTGATGCTCATGAGCTACTTGGGTAAAGGGGCACTGTTGGAACCGGCGGGAATTGATGCCGTTTCCCGCCTCCTGCTTGCACAAGGCTGGACTTGGCTGACCGCGGTAAACTTTATGATCTTCGCCATCTTCCATTGGCCCTGCGGGACCACGCTGCTGACGATCAAGAAAGAAACGGGCAGTGCCAAATGGGCTTTAGCGGCGGCCCTTATACCCACTTTGATCGGTTTCACCCTCTGTGTTTTACTGGCTAACCTGGCGGCAATCCTGCCTTGACATTATTTTTACAAACTATTCTCCATTTTGGTTGACCCACATCTGAATAAAGGTATATAATTGGGAAGGGATTGAATTCCTGAAAGAGCAATAATTCTCAAGGGAAAAACGCCCACCCGATGAAACATTATAAGCAGTGTTACAGTGGGCTTTCTTTTCAATACCAGATAAGGGGGAGTAGTTTATTTATGCGTAAAATGACAGTCAACGGTAACTTCGCCGCTGCTCACGTAGCCTATGCATTCAGTGATGTGGCAGCAATTTACCCCATTACCCCATCATCCGATATGGGTGAATTTTGCGACGAGTGGGCGGCCAACGGCCGGAAAAACATCTTCGGACAGCCTGTGAAAGTCGCTGAACTGCAGTCGGAAGCGGGTGCAGCGGGTGCGGTGCACGGTTCGTTAGTCAGCGGCGCCTTTACCACTACCTTTACCGCTTCACAAGGCTTACTTCTTATGATTCCTAACATGTACAAGATCTCCGGTGAGCTTTTACCCACCGTCTTTCATGTTTCTGCCCGTTCAGTCGCGGCACACGCCCTGTCTATTTTCGGCGATCACTCCGACGTGATGGCAGCCAGGCAGACCGGCTTTGCCATGCTGGCCTCAGGCTCGGTCCAGGAAGTCATGGACTTGGCACTGGTGGCACACTTGGCTACGCTGAAGAGCCGGGTTCCTTTTGTTCACTTCTTTGACGGCTTCAGGACTTCTCACGAAATCCAAAAGATAGATGTCATCGACTATGAGGAGATGGCACCGCTGATTGATAAAAAAGCCGCCGCCGCTTTCCGCGCCAGGGCAATGAGCCCCGAACGGCCTGAGTTAAGAGGCACTGCCCAAAATCCTGATATTTATTTCCAGAGCAGAGAAGCGGCAAACCCATACTACTTAGCCGTACCGGAAATTATTGTAGAAACTATGCAGCAGGTCGGCGAACTGACGGGCCGGCATTATCGGCCGTTTGATTATTTCGGCGCCCCCGATGCAGAACATGTAATTGTTTCCATGGGCTCCAGCGGTGATACTATCGAAGACACCGTTAATTATCTCAACGCACAGGGTGCTAAACTCGGCTTAATAAAAGTACGCCTCTACCGCCCGTTCTCGGCAAAACACTTTGTGGATGTCATCCCCGCCAGTGTAAAACGCATCGCGGTTTTAGACCGCACGAAAGAACCGGGTGCCTTAGGCGAACCGCTTTACCTTGATGTCCAAGCAGCCCTGGCTGAAAAAGGGCGCAAAGATATTCACGTAGTTGGCGGGCGTTACGGGCTCAGCTCGAAGGAATTTACACCGGCAATGGTGAAGGCAATTGCCGACAACCTAGCCCAAGAAACCCCCAAAAACCACTTCACCGTCGGTATTACAGACGATGTCACACATACTTCGCTGCCTGTAAAAGACACTTTGGATATAGCTCCGAAAGAATTATTCAGCGCTAAGTTTTTCGGTTTGGGTTCCGACGGCACTGTCGGTGCCAACCAAAACAGTATCAAAATTATCGGTGACCACACTGATATGTTCGCCCAGGGCTTTTTTGTCTTCGACTCCAAAAAATCCGGTGGTATTACAATCTCCCACCTCCGCTTTGGGAATGCGGACATTAAAGCACCTTATTTAGTCAGCAGGCCCGATATGGTAGCCTGCCACAATCCTTCTTATGTCAAGCGCTACGATTTACTGGAAGGCATTAAAGAGGGCGGCGTTTTCCTTCTCAACTCCCCCTGGAGCTTGGAGGAAATGGAAACTGAGCTGCCC
>JBHGWS010000006.1:0-8307 GCA_041936745.1 Candidatus Darwinibacter acetoxidans | reverse complement strand
TAGGGCGGTCGTTACCGGCACTTACGCTGTCAGTGTTGAAGGGGACGATGTTGGCAAAGGCATTAGCTGTGATCGTATGGGGCAGGCGGGCTTTATTGCAAACACCGGCTGCGGAGAATCCCACAGAGCCTGTTTGGCCGGCCGATAAAATCCCCAAACTTGTGGGCAGTCTCCGAATTTTTGCATGACGCTTTGGCCGGCGATTTTTTTACGGGTGTTTGCTTCGCTCGCAGGATTGAAGCCAAGGGAGCAGGCTTGCCCGCAGGCATCGACGGTTTTAAACCGTAAGCGGCTAAAACAATGCATGGTTTTATAAAAAAACAATTATAAAGAAAGGTGAAAATGTTGACAAAAATGCAATACCGGTGTAAACTACAAGTAATACTATAACGTTATAGTAAAATATGCGGTTAGGATTATAACATCAAAGTTGTTGAACCGTTATGTATATTCGAGGTGATTAAGTGGTTCAAGATAAGGGCAGAGGAAGCAAAGAACAAAAAAGGGTTACCATTCGGGACGTAGCAAAAGAGGCCGGTGTTTCGGTCAGTACCGTTTCCCACGTATTGAACGACTACGGCGATATCGGTGCGGCAACGGAAAAACGGGTCCGGCAGACCATGAAACGCCTAAATTATTATCCCAATGCATTGGCCAGAAGGCTGATCCGCAATCGGAGCCATCTCCTGCAGCTTTTCCTGTTTGCCGAAGAAGGCCTGCAGCATCCTTTTTTCTACGAGGTACTGTGCGGGATTGCCAAAGAAGCGGAAAACCGTGATTACGAACTGGTTTTAAGTGTGCAAAAGTCTGTCGATGAGCGGCAGCGGTGGCGGCAGTCGCTGCGGCGAAGCATAGAATCGCGGGCTGAAGGCTTAATTATTATGGGTTCACCGTCCGAGCGCGGAGTGTTTGAAAAAATAGCGGCCAGCGAAATCCCGGCCGTGTTTGTGGATATCCCCTACGAAGGGCCGAACTCCACCTATATGTCTTCTGATAACGAAACCGGTGCCAGGCTTGCCGTGGAACACCTTTTAAGTCTGGGACACAGGAAAATAGCTTTTTTAGGCGGGGATGTTAAAGAGGCCTTTTTAGCCCCCGAAAATCCGCCGGGGATGGGGATTTCCAAATCCCGCTTTCAAGGCTATGCCCAAGCTTTAAAAGCATACGGTTTAGAAACGGACTTTTCTTTAATCGGACACGGAGAATTTACCCGTAAGGGCGCCGAAAGGGCCGTTTTAGAAATTTTAGCCGGCCATCCCGATTTAACTGCAATCTTTGCCGTCAGTGATTTAATGGCCTTAGGAGCCATAGAAGCGGTGCGCTCCGTAGGCAAAGAGGTCCCGCGGGATATAGCTGTAGTCGGTTTTGACGATATTGAGGCCGCTTCTTTCGTGCGGCCCCTTCTTACCACGGTCCGGCAGGATGGCGCTTTGATGGGGAGGACGGCTGTGAAAGAAATCAGGCGCTTAATAGACAATCCCAAGGCCGCTCCCGGCAAGGTTATCCTGCCGGTCGAACTTGTAGTCAGGGAATCCTGCGGCGCTTTGGGCTTGTAAAAAGCGGTGATTTAGAACCGCTCTTTAAATCTCAAACCGCCTAAATGGCGGTGCGCCAAGAGCTCGCACTGCCGGCGGTGGGCAAGCTGCTTTAAAAATTAATGCTGATCAATTTGGAGTGCGAAAGGAGCCAATCGTTTTGACAAAAAAACAATCCACTTGGAAAACCCGGGAAATAGGGCCTGTTCTGGATTGGCAGGAGAAAGGCTCAACTTTGCTTTTAAAAACCGGCGAAGCGGAGGTTTGGCTTACCGCTTTGTCCCCCGATTTAATTAGGATTCAGATGGTGCCTGAAGAGAGCGAACCTGTAAAACACTCTTATGCTGTTGCGGTTTCTAACGGGCACTGGCCTGCCTGTCAGGGCAGCCTGCGGGAAGGGGAACACACTCTGCTTTGGGAAACCCGTTGTGGCGAGCGGCCGGGGTTAATTGTGGAAATTACAAAAACCCCCTTCCGCCTGCAGATAAAACGGCGGGATGGTTCCTCAGTTGCCGCTGCAGCGCAGGCAGAGGGCTTTAGCGTTATCCAAAAGGAAAATGCCGATTCAGGCTCTGGATTGGTGGGCAGCAGTTGGGCGCTGCAGGCGCCTTTGGGTACGCGCTATTACGGGTTCGGCCAAAAGCCCGGTTTTCTTGACAAGCGCGGCCGGCGGTTGTCTTTTTGGGCCACGGACGAAACGCTGCATACGCCGGACAACGACGAACTTTATCAGGCAATCCCTTTCGCCCTCAGCTTAGATGAGAAGGGGCGCAGCGCGGGAATATTCGTTGACTGTACAGCCAGGGTTACCTGCGATGTGGCTAAAAGCCAAAGCGAGATCTTTAAGGTAGAAGCAATGCAGCCGGTGTTGGACAGCTATGTTTTCGCCGGGCCCGGGCCCAAGGATGTCATCGGGCAGTATACGGAGTTGACGGGGCGGATGGAACTGCCACCCTTGTGGGCTTTAGGCTACCAGCAAAGCCGCTACAGTTATTACCCGGAAGAACAGGTGCGCCGGATCGCTCTGGAGATGAGAGCCCGCGGGTTGCCCTGCGATGTGATTTATTTGGACATCCACTACATGGACGGATACCGCGTCTTTACCTGGGATGAAGAACGCTTTCCAAATCCCCGTAAAATGATCGAAGATTTAGCCGCCCAGGGCTTTAAAACAGTAACGATCATTGATCCGGGCGTTAAAGTGGATGGGCGTTATGAAGTTTTTCAAGAAGGGATCCGCCAGGGGAATTTTATCTGCTGGCCCGACGGGGAGTTGTTTATAGGTACCGTGTGGCCCGGCAGGACCGCTTTTCCCGATTTTTTAAGAGAAAAAACCCGCCTTTGGTGGGGTGATTTACACCAAGGCCTTCTGGAGGCCGGTGTCGCGGGAATTTGGAATGATATGAACGAACCTTCTTGTTTTGCCCGTAATACCCTGCCCGACGAAGTATTGCAGGGCGAAGACGGGCAACAGCTGCCCCATTCGCAGGTTCATAATGCCTATGGGTTAACCATGGCCATGGCCACCCACGCCGCCTTGCGGCGCTTACGGCCGGGCAAACGGCCTTTCTTGTTGACCAGATCAGGTTACGCCGGTATCCAACGCTACGCCGCCGTCTGGATGGGGGATAATCACAGCTGGTGGGAGCATCTGCGCATGTCCATCTCCATGTGTTTGGGAATGGGCTTATCGGGGGTTCCCTTTGTGGGCAGCGACATAGGCGGTTTTTCAGGCGATGCCCAAGGAGAATTATTTGTCCGTTGGATCCAAGCGGGTGCTTTTATGCCTTTTTACCGCAATCACAGTGCTTTAGGCACCGCCCGGCAGGAACCTTGGAGTTTTGGGCCCCAAGTGGAAAACATCGCCCGGAAGTTTTTACGCCTGCGCTATCGGCTGCTGCCTTTTTTATACAATGAGTTTTACCGGGCCTGCCAAACAGGCCTGCCGATTATGCGGCCCTTGTTTTTAGAGTATCCGACTGATCTCGAAACCTTCCACTTATCGGATCAGTTCCTGGTGGGCCGGGATCTGCTGGTCTGCCCGGTTTATCAGCCCGGCAGGGAAAAGCGCCTCGTGTATCTGCCTGCGGGCGAGTGGGTTGATTTTTGGACGGGCCGCTACTTTGCCGGCAGTATGCACCTTGCCGCTGACGCTCCCTTGGACCGCCTGCCTTTGTTTGTCAGAGCCGGCGCCATTTTACCTATGGAAACGCCTGTGGATCACACGGGCGAGCGGGACGGCAGGCTGTTATTCCTCCACGCTTACGTTCCGTCCCGCCGGGAAGTTAAAAAGGCAAACAGCGATGTTTTAGGTCAACTGCGGTTATATGAAGATCAGGGCGAAGGTTTCGCTTACAAAGAAGGCTGGTGCGCTGAGACTTCCGTTTTCTTAAGGCGCAGTGAAAGAGGGCTGACGCTTGAGGTCGGCGAGCCGGAGGGGCGATTTGCGCCGCCGCGGGAGCGTGTGCAGGTTCACCTCTACGTCGATGAATCTGACCGGGAACTGATCAAAACGGGGAAAATCAAAGCCGCCGGCACGCCCGTCAAGCTGAAAGAGAAGGCCGAGATTGATTTAAGCTTGGCTGCGCCCCAAGCGGCCTTCGGTTCCTTAGGCGAACTTGTTGTTGTTGTTTCAACACCCAACGCCGCCGGGTTTGTGCTGGAGATCGAGGCTTAAAAAAGTACGCTTAAAGCCGGAGAGGTGGCAGCGGGAGCCGTTTTGAACCGCGGCTTAAAATTATAACGTTATAGGCGAGTATCGTAATGGGGCTGTCAGGCTTGATTTTAGAGCAGGGGAGGTTATGAAATGTAGTGCGTGGCGGAGATGGGGTTTTACAATCAAAAAAAGGAGGCGTTTTTAAATGAAACGGTTAACTATTTCTGTAACCAGCTTGTTAGTGCTTGTTTTACTGATTTCTGTTGCTGTTTCTGCGCAACCGCAAACGGAATTCACCATTTGGACCAAAGAAGGGGAAGTAACCGGCGGCGTTTTAGAAGAGATTGAAAATTTGGCGCAAGAATTCAGCCGGACACGGCCCGGGCTCACCATTGAAGTTGTCAGTTACGGGGTCGAAGAATTGCGGCAGGATTTCCAGGCAGCGGCCTTTGCGGGCCAAGGGCCGGACTTACTCTGGACGGTTTCGGATCACGCCGGGCCTTTTGTTGCCATGGAGATTATCAAACCTGTTGATGATGTCTTTGAGGCGGAATTTTTGGCGGGCTTTGTCCGGCCCGGCCTAGAAAGTGTGGAACTTTCAGGCCAAACTTGGGGTGTTCCAATCAGCGTAGGTAACCATCTTATGCTGTTGTACAACAAAAACCTGCTGCCGGAGGCTCCCCAAAACACCGATGAAATGATTAAAGTAGGCCAAGAACTCACCATCGATTTCGACAACGACGGAATGCCCGATCAATACGGTCTGGTCTATAATCTGACCGAACCGTTTTTCTTTGCGCCGTGGTTGGGCGGGTTCGGCGGTTGGCCCCTGGATGGGGTTACCCCAACTCTAAACACTCCCGCCATGGTGGAAGCCCTGCGGTTTGTCCAAGATCTGAAGTTCAGCCACAAAATCGTCCCCGTGGAATGCGACTACGACGCGGCTGACGCCCTCTTTAAAGAGGGTAAAGCGGCCATGCTAATCAATGGGGATTGGTCACTTGCTGACTATTTGGCACCGGAAGTTGCTGAAAAAGTAGACCTGGGTATTGCCCGGATTCCTCTCGTTAGCGAAACGGGTCTCTGGCCTGCACCGATGACCTCGGGTATTTATTTCATGTTACCCGATTACATCGATGGGGAAAAAGAAGCAATCGCTAAAGAATTCATTGAGTTTATCTCGACGGACGAAGTCCAAATCCTTTTCTTGGAAAAACACATGCGCCTGCCCGCAACGGAGGCTGCCCTGGAACATCCTTCACTTACGGCGGATCCTATCTTAAAAGGTTCAGCCGATCAGATGACAGTGGGTAAACCAATGCCTACGGTACCGGAAATGCGGGCCGCTTGGGATGCTATACGGCCCAACCTGGAAGCGATTATGGCCGGTAAAATGACGCCGGAGGCAGCGGCTCAGGCGATGCAGGAAGCAGCGGAAAAACTAATTAGGGAAATGTATAAATAAAGACGAGATCAATACGAAGAGTCCGGTTGAGCCCTGCGGCTGAACCGGACTCCACTTTGGGAGGGGAAAGCTGTGATTCCGTTAACGTGGCGGGCAGTACTGCAGGGTTTAAACGAAGTGGGCAGGATTTTGGGCCTTTTAGCCCTCGGGATAGTGTTCTTGGAGTTGTTTGCTTATTTTGTGTTTTACCGCTGGTTGCGGCTGAAAAATGCTCTGCCGTTAATGCTCATGCTGCCGGCCCTGCTGGCCGTCACCGCTTTAGTTATTTACCCTTTTGGCTTCAATCTGCAGTTGGCTTTCAGCAATATGAGCATGTACAGGTTTAAACAGTTTTCGGTGGGCCTTAAGTACGGCATTGAAAATTTTTTGGATGTCTTCCGCTCGCCGGTTCTGCAAAACGTGACGTTTTTTCAGCTGCTGCTGCGGACAGTTGCCTGGACAGCCATTAATGTCTTTTTCCACGTTGCGGGAGGATTGTTCTTGGCTATTTTATTAAACCGGCCTCTCAGAGGCCGGGCGATTTACAGGACCATCTTAACGGTGCCCTGGGCAATTCCGCAGGTAATCGCGGCCTTAACGTGGAAAAATGAATTTCACTATCAATATGGCTTTGTCAATGTGCTGCTGAGGCGGCTGGGGTTTACTTCTATCCAATGGCTCTCGGATCCGAAATGGGCTTTTACAGCCGTTATCTTAATCAACGTCTGGCTCGGCGTGCCCTTTATGATGGTTGTCTTATTGGGCGGGCTGCAGAGCATTTCGCCCGAGTACTATGACGCAGCGCAAATCGATGGGGCATCGGGTTGGCAGCAGTTTAAGAGTATTACAATGCCGCTTTTAAAACCGGTTTTGGTGCCGGCGACCGTTTTGGGGGTAGTGTGGACCTTCAATAATTTTAACGTCATTTATCTGGTTACAAGGGGAGGCCCCATGGAAGGGACCGATATTTTAGTAACCTCTCTTTACAAAGCGGTATTTGAGTTTTACCGCTACGGTTTTGGGGCGGCTTATTCCACAGTCATTTTAGCGATTTTAATGATCTTTGCCTGGATGCACTTAAGAGCGACACGCAGTTTGGAGGAGGCGGAGGGGGCTTGAAAAGAAGAAGGTTTTTCGTTAAGGGCAGAAAGGACAGTTGGCTAAAAAAACTATTAATCCATATTACGTTAACAGCTGCATCCGTGGCCGCAATTTATCCCTTTTTACGGATCATCACCATTTCGCTCAGGCCCGGCTCTCAATTGCTGTCAACCAGCTTATCCATCATTCCGGCACGGGCCACGCTTGAAAATTACCGTATACTGATTTTTGAAAAGGATTTTTTACTCTGGCTTTGGAACAGCTTAGTAGTTTCTTTAACTACGGTGATTGTCGCTGTAGTGCTTGCCGCCAGTGCGGCGTACGCCTTTTCCCGCTGGGACTTTCCGGGCAAAAAATCGGGCCTGCTCTTCCTTTTAACCACCCAGATGCTGCCGCCGGGAATGCTGCTTTTACCAATTTACGTAATGGTGGTCAGAATGCAGTTGTTTAATACCTATACGGGCTTGATTTTGGCCCACTCCGTCGGCGCCGTTCCGTTTTCAATCTGGCTTTTAAAAGGTTACTATGACACTATTCCCAAAGAGCTGGAAGAAGCGGCCCGCGTTGACGGGGCCACGGCCCTGGAGGCCTTTTTAAAGATCATTATCCCACTTTCCACTCCGGCTTTAGGCGTTGCGGGCCTGTTTAGTTTTATGACATCGTGGAGCGAGTTTATGATGGCAAGGGTTATGCTGCAAAAAGCCAGTTTGATCACTTGGCCTTTGGGTTTTCAAAAACTTTTAGACCAATTCACAACCCAGTGGGGAGTATTCTCCGCGGCTTCCGTTTTAGTGGCCGTCCCTGCCATGCTCCTTTTCATGTATTCTTCCAAGTGGCTGGTTTCGGGCCTGACTTTAGGTGGAGTTAAGAAATAGCCCGGCTCTGCATTTCGCCCGGCAAAAAATGAATGAGCTCTGCCGGCCGCCGAGAATAGGCGGGGGATGGAAGCAGAGTTTGGGGTTTCGCCTCTTTCAAATCAGAGACGGCCAAACGGCTCAAAATTGAAAAGCAGTGAAAAACACCCGCTAAACATCCGTTTAGCGGGTGAATTACCTAACTTTCCGTTTTCCGCTTAACCGCTCCCCATTCTAATCTTTGAGAACTTGATACAAACTGTCCAAAAGATCTATGCCGTGGTCTTGGCTCAGCTCCCAAATCATGGCCCCGGCCAAATCCTGCTCTTTGATGTATTCTGCTTTCAGGGTTATTGACTCTTCATCATCATGGGAGATGAAGATGAGTTTTTCGGCATTAAACAGATAAGGTACCTTGGTCCCTTCATCCCAATAGCGTTCATAACCTGTGCCCAAAAGGTCGTTTTTGACTATGGCGTTGTACGTTACGGCCTCAGCATTGGTAAACGGCTGCCGCAGCCCCTTGTCTTTTGCGGAGGCTACATTATATCGATAACCGTAGAAAGGGACACCCATTACCAATTTCTCTTTTGGCACGCCCGCAGCCAGGTAGGCTTCCACAGCTTTAGCCACACTCCACGTCTTACCTTCATCATCGTATAAAGGAGCCGTGAAATCAGCTAAATTTTCCCAAGTGCCGTGGATATCATAGGTCAT
>JBHGWS010000005.1:0-4898 GCA_041936745.1 Candidatus Darwinibacter acetoxidans | reverse complement strand
GCCTCTAAAATATTGGGGAGAAAATGAGTCGGCGTGACAAAATTAATATTGGCACAGCCGTAGCGGTTTTGGATAATTAAGAGGATCTCGGCCAGCTGTTCATTGGAAACTTTGCGGCCCAGGCCGCCGAAGCTGATGTCGTAGTTTTGGCAGAACACGCAGCGCAAATTGCAGTGGGCAAAAAAGACTGTGCCCGAGCCCCGCCGTCCCACTAAAACGGGCTCTTCGCCGAAGTGGGGCCCGAAGCTGGAAACCACGGCTTCAGTACCCGCTTGGCAGACGCCTTTTTCTCTATTTCTGTCCACCCCGCAGGCACGGGGGCAGAGTTGGCAGTCCGTAAAGTGCCGCTTTGCCTTTGCCAGCCGTTTTGGGAAACCGCCCTCTTTTAATAATTGAAGGTAGTTCGGTTTAAAACTCATCCCCGCGGTTCACTCCCCTACTGTTTTTGTGCCAAAAAATATTCCGCTTCCTTGATTTTCCCCACCGCATAATCCAGCCTGGCGGCGGGCTTAACTAAATTGCCTGCCTCGTCAATGACGCTGATGCCCCCTTGATGCGGCTTCGTCCGCCACTTTTTGGCATATTTGAATTCAGGCTCATCGCTCCAAAGGTAGGGTGTAGGCAAAAATCCCGCCACAAAAATCTTATAAAGCCCTGCCGCGCTGTAAGGATCATCGATGTGTTCTTCAATGGCGGCGATGATTTCCCTTGCTCCCGCGACAAGTTTTAAAGTCCGCTCCCTAACGGCGGTATTCCTGCTCATATCTTCTGCGTCACCCTTCTTTTTCAGCCGCCTGTATTCCTCCAGGGCATACTGGGTAATCCGAATACTCTCGTTCACCACCGCGGGATCCGCCAGGTGCAGCCCTTCCGAATAGCCAACGACGTGAATGATGGGGGGGCTGGCTTCATTCTGCGGCTCAATGTCATCCATTAAGGCAGTTACCGCCGCTAACTGGGCCTTAGCCTCCTCTAAATCGGGGCGGAAGTAATCTAAGCCCGCCCGCGGCTGCAAAATTATTTTAAAATTGGGCCCCGCAAGCCCGCTAACCAGCTCTAAAAGCGCCCGGGATTTAGCCAGATCTTGCATCCCCCAAGTGGAGCGGGGCGTATTCAGCATGTTCTGCAGAATAAAGGTTTTAATCCCCATCTTCTCCGCCAAGCGGGCGGCCAAATAAGTTGAGACTATGTAAGTCAGATCATCGGCGCCGCGAAAGGCAAAGTGGTGAGAAACATTTGCCTCCAAAGGCTTTTTCGTCTCCGCAATGTATTCGATGGTTTTCAAATGCTCATTCAAGTTTTCTAAAAGCCCGTAAGGGCCCCTGCCGTCCAGTTGGTTAAACCACCAAAGCGAAAGGGCGTGCCAGCAGATGTTTAAGCTTTCTTCGTGCACCGCAGCTAAGTAGGGAATGTTTTTTGTCCCCGCGTAAGTGCGCACCAAAAGCGGCCGGGAGCGGGCCCAAACCTCTTCGTATTCCGCCCGGCTGTTAATTGGCACACCGCCGCCGTTTGGTTTGCCGGCCCAGTTTTCCCCAAAGTTAGACTGGGTCAACTGGGATGTCCCAATGGAAAGTATGTCTAAAAGGCCGCCTGCCGCAAGCTCTTCCACCCAACCGTAAAACTTCTGCACCGCCTCTTCCCGGCTCATCTCTAAAGAATAAGGGCCCACATGCGCCCGCATAAGAGGCCTGAAGGGCTTGTTTTGATTAAAAGCCAGCCTTTTTTCGATCGTATCAAGCCTGCTGCCAAATTCAGGGTAGCGGGGCTTCTTCGCCGGCCCCACAGCTTGGTAATCACCTTTTTTGATAATTTCCCTGCCAAATTGCAGGCGCCAATCATCGTAGCGGCTGCTCGCCGCAATTTCTTTGGGGATCCGCCAAGGGGGCACGGCCAGTTTCTCTAAGGTTTCCGTCAGCGATTCGCCGCCGTGAAATGTTTCAACCAAGCCCCGGTGTTCCTTGCAAACAAGCGCGCAGGCCTCAGGCAGGCCGGCGAAATAAAGGGCGCGCAAAGGCCCGCCTTGGTAAGCTAACAGCCCGTGATCTTTCAGTGCTTTCACAAAATAACCGGCGAGCTGGGCGGCCTTTTTGGGATCCAACCTGTAACTTAAACCAACTTTAGTTACTTTTTTCTCCTTCAACCACGCCGCAAGGCGCCGTTGGTTTGCTTCGTATTCTATTTCGCCTACCGCCTCCGCAATTTTCGGGGGCGAAATTAAAACTTCATAACCGCATTCCCCAAGTACAGAGGCAAGAGAGTTGATGCCCATCGTATGGGCATCAACTGCAGGTTTTAGAAACGCAAAGGTATCTGTCATTGATATCCCCTCATTGAGCTTTTTCCAAAAGCAGCCCGTTGTAATCTTGAATGGTGCGGCCAATTTTCCGAAAGTCTATTTCCATGATGCTGGAAGCCAGATCGATAATCAGGCTCGTTGTCTGCATTCTGAGATTGAGTTTTTTGCCGATTGCTTCTAATGGTACCAAACCGTAAGGGACATCCTCCATAATGTAGCGGTGGTTTAAAACGGCCGGCGCCTCGATCGTTTTGTAGGCATCGTTTTTTTGGATCACGTCAAATAAGTTTTCCCCTTCCAAGCCGTAACTGCGCTTGAGCCAATCTTTGGTCCGCTCTACCTGGCAGCCCAGTTTTTTAGACACCGCAACTCTTTCTTCGTCTAACTTTTCAATTAATCTGCTGATGGAAGGGGTAATGCCATCGTAATAATATTTGTAAGTCTTATACTCGTTTTCTGTCCAACCGGTGTTTAAAAGCAGGGGCGCGCTGTGTAAGATCATGCCCACATTGCCGATGGAAGTTTCCACAAGCGACCTTGCGGGTATGAAAAACCGCCGCAGGCTTGTGGGCAGTTGGGCGATGATCCTTTGATTTTCTGCCGGGTTGAAAGTGGAAAGAAGCACATCCGCTTTTAAAGCTACGACATTTACCGATCTGGGCCCTGTTTTGCGGCACGTATAAACTATGGTCTGCGTTTCCGCAATGTCTTGTTCAAGATGCTTATTATACTTGGCATACACTTCCCGAAATTCCAGGGCGCCAAAAGTCCTGCCGGGGTTTAACACTATTAAAGTTGATCTTTTAATGTTTTTTGCAATCATCTCCGCTAATTCCCGGTGGGCGTTGGCGGGAGTTGTAATTAAAATCAAATCGGGATCTTCCACCGCTACTTTAATGTCATCTGTGACAACGTCGATGGGAAAGGTACCCTCGATCATCCCTTCCGCAGTGATCTTTGGCGTTTCAATCAACTCTTCAATCGTCTCCTTCGAGCGGTTCCAAAGTACTACCCGGTGCCCGTCCCTGCTTAAATGGGCGGCCATAGCCAGGCCGGAATTTCCTGCTCCAAAGACAGAAATGTTCATATTCCACCACCTCACTCATATAAAATCGGTTCAATCTTCCCGCAAATTGTGGACTACCATTAACATATGCGAAAAATGTGTTTTGACAATGACCGCGAAGTCCCTTTTTGCCTTTTACCCGATTTTGAGATCAAAAAACCCCATATGAAAAAGATGGGGCTGAAACGATTATTTGATTTTACTCTGCTGCAAAAAACCCAAATTCTGCCGGGGAAACCCCTCACCGCAGTCGCCATTGATTATGGCGGGCCGGCTTCAAGCCCACCCATTTTTTCTGTACCCCTCTCCTACGCCCCTTAAGCCAAGAAAGAAATATTATTCCCTTAATACTTCTACACATAATGCGAAATTCCTGCTTTAATTCAAGGTAAAAAAGCTTTGGCTTCGCAGAGACGCAAAACCAAAGCTTTTCACTGCTCTACGGCAGGGGGTATTTACCGTCCCAGAGAATCCGGCGGTAATTAATAGGGTCAGTGTCCCCTTCCGTGCTGATGAGAAGTATGACTGAGTTTTCATCCAGGCCCAGTTTTTCCTTAAGTTCGGCACAATCCTCTTCTAAAAGGAGCAGGGATAAAAGGCCTGTGGCAAAAGCCCCCGATTCCCCCGCCACAATCCTGGGATCACTGCCTAAGGGGTTTGCCAGGATGCGAACACCGCGGGCTGCGGCAAATTCCGGCCCGATCAAAAATGCCTGGGCAAAGGGGCGCAAGATCTCCCAAGCGAGATGGTTTGCCTCATAGCAGGCCAAACCGGACATAATGCTGTCTTGGCCTTCTTTGGCAGCCTGCGGCTCTTTCGTGCCGGCCAACCGGGAGGCAAACATACAGGCCGCGGCCGCCGGTTCCACAACAGCTGCCTTGGGATACTCATCAATACTGCGGTGGAGGAAATAACTGAGGATTGAGGCCGCAAAAGAGCCAACGCCCACCTGCAAAAACAGATTAGTGGGCTCTGCCCAACCCCTCTCTGCCAACTGCGCATCCACTTCTGCGGCAATCGTCGTATAACCGTGCATAATCCAGCGGGGTATTTCCTCGTAACCTTCCCAGGCCGTATCCTGCACTAAATACCAGCCGTTTTTCTCCGCCGCCGCTTCCGAGACCCTAACGGCATCGTCGTAGTTTAAATCAGTGAGCACAGGCCGGGAACCGAGTTCCTCTATGGCCGCAACCCGTCGCGGGGCTGTCCCTTTGGGAAGGTAAATGACCGCCTTTTGGCCCAACTGCTTGGCGGTCCAAGCAACTCCCCTGCCGTGGTTGCCGGACGTAGCCGTCGTAAATGTGATCTCACCCAACTTTTGGCGCACAATCTCCGGCCGCAGTTTATCAAAAGTCAGGGTTTCTGTTTCGCTGTGCCCCAGCTTGGCAAAAAGCAGGCGGGCCATGGCATAAGAGCTGCCCAGAACCTTAAAGGCATTTTGGCCGAAGCGGTATGACTCATCTTTAATATAGATGGCCTTAACGCCAAGCCGCGCCGCCAGGTTATCTAAAGAATGCAGCGGCGTTTCTTCATAGC
>JBHGWS010000004.1:0-30033 GCA_041936745.1 Candidatus Darwinibacter acetoxidans | reverse complement strand
CACGACCGCTCTGGCAAGCTTTTCTTCACCAATTTTTTCCGCTTCCGCCACAGCCGCGATGGGCATAGTGGCTATAATTCCGTGAGAACCGCTGCCACTGATGCTCATAGCCGGCAGAGGCATTCCTCCCATCCTGGCGTCCATCGCCGCGGCCGTTAGAAATTGTGCCCGCAAAAAAACATCCCCAGCCAGGGTATTCTGCCGTTCCAACTCTTCTAAAGCCGAAGCCAAGCCCATCCCGGCTTCTTCTGCCGCTTTTCCCAATCTTTTATTCATCTGCACTGCTTCCAACACGAAGGCGATTTCTTCAAAAGGAACCTCGTTTGTGAATTGGAGAAAATCAGCGACCGATCCCGTCTTAAAGCTCTGCCCCTGCCTTGGCCCACTTTGCGGTTTTTGCTTGAAAATAATGTTTTGATCATTTTCCAACAGGACAACATTGGTATGGTTATTTAATATAAGGCAGCGGCCCCAGCCCTGATCTGTGATCACTTTACAATCTAAATAGATTCCCTCGGCATCTTCCTTCAGTTTAGTTGTTACTACATTGCTTTGTTTCAATTCTTGGGCTTTTTCCACATCCTCTTCGCTGACATTTGCTAAAACTTGTAATTCCAAGCGCGGTTCGCCCGCTAAAATGCCTAAAAGCGCCGCAGTCTCAATGCCAAATGCTTTCGTACCAGGGATAGCACAGGCATAAGCATTCTTATAAAGCCCGGTATCCAACTCCAAACTTATCTTTTGCAGCCTGCCGCCTACAGCCTCGTATGCATTTGCAGCAGCCAGCGCAATAGCGCCGGGCTCAGTGACTCCTAACGCCGGTTTCATATCTTGTTTCAAAAGTTCGCTAAAATCTATGTATTTTGCCACCTTGTCCACCTAATTTCATTATTTTACCGGAGAAACCCGGCCAACACAGGCGATTTCATCCGTTATTACTTTTCATTCTCTAAGAACAGTACTGGATCCTTCCCACCATCTTCGGGAACAGCTGTAAACAAAAACGGGTACCCGCAGGTACCCTGGAAGAACTTGCTTCAAATTTATCTTGTAATAAGCGGCGGGCGCCTGGGAGGTTCTTGTTCCCTGGCGAACCTGAGATTCCGCCCGTAGACTAAAACCGCCGGGCCTTCGATAGTCTCTCTGTATCCTCTGTATCCGTCGACAACTTTAACCAGCTTAAAAGTCATAACGCCCACATTGTTCAATTGCGGTGCCCGGATTTCTAATAGCATTTCGGGCTTAACGTATACCACGCTGTTGCGAGCGGGGATATACCGGTAGCCGCCCTCGACGATTGCAACCCGAATGGGGCCCCTGGTAATAGAACCGATCATCTGATAATAATCATCGATGATCAGCTGGGCATTTTCCAAACCGGCAAAAACGGAGTCAAGATCAACATCGACTTCCAGCATTTCACCTGCCCTGATCACGCGCTGGGAAGGCTGCAAAAACGGCTCTGCCTGCACTTCCAACTCCACAAATTGATACCAGCGCCCTACCTCCAACTTGACAGTTTCCCTCCGCCAGCTGGGGCTCAAAGGGAAATCCTCATACACTATTGACCGCGCGGGAATATCCAGTGTGCGCTCGGCAAAAACCGGGCGCCTGCGGCTGTCAACAGTATCTGTCCTGACAGTCACTGACTGGTAGGAGTTTGATTCATTAGCAAACGCCATCATCACGACATCTTCTTCCAGCCAAGCGATAAAAGCTAAGTCTCCAAATCTACCTCCCCCCGGTGCCGCCAGCACCGTTGCACTTAAAAGGCCAATGACAAGCAGTGTTAATAGTATTTTTTTCAAAGTAAACCCTCCTATCGATAGCGGAAAATAACGGGGTCGTCACCATAACCGGGCCACAAATACGGCTTCTGCCAGACATCTTCAGTTGCAAAAAAGTACAACATATTATTCTCTATATAATCATACAGCTCTCCTGCAGTTATCTTCCCATCACCGTCCCGATCCGCCGGGTATCTTCTGCCCGACAAGCCCTCAAGCAAATAATGCGTGAAAACCGCATGGCCGCTATCGCGGTGGACATATGCTTTTTGGTCTTTTCTAGCCGATGCAAGAACAGTGTATTTCCATTTTTTTAATGCTTGGGCCCATACATCACCGTCGGCAAAAGTGGCCGATTCGGCTCCATCCAATATTACTGTAACGTCACCGGGAAAGGCACTCAGCCATAATTCAAGTTCACTGTCCCTTATTTCTGCTCCGCCCCAATTACCGTTATCATCGTAAGGACTGAGGAAATCCCGTCCCATTTTTCCGGTAAAATAAAGGACAAAATAGTCTTGTCTGCCTGCCCGCCTGGCGATATCTTCTATGGCTTTTTTGATGCGACTTTTGGTGGCCTGGCTGTTTATTAATCGTGTTGTATCCGCTGCAAGTGCGGAGTCGTAACTGAATACATCTGCGACAGCGTGGGCATCTGCTGCGGCCCCAGGGGACTTACCCAAATAGCGATAGTTTTCAATCCCGATAATTAGATAGTGGCCAATGCCGCCGATGAAATTAAAAGTATTCCTACCGGGGGAAATGTAGACACTTTTTTCAAACGGTGTACGTAAAGCTGTATGGCTTACCTTAATTGTTTTCGTGCCAATTCGCAAACCGTAAGCATTGAACCTTCCATCGGTACCGGTTATTACGGTTCGCTCACCCGATATTTCTACAACAGCATCGCTTAACGGTAAATAGTCGGCTGCAGCCAGCGGCTCCGTCGAAAACACAAGATCGGCCACATCAATTAACCCCGTGTTTTCTTCTAAAGAAGCAAGAGAGGAATATGCACCTGTTCTAGGCACACCCACAAAACCCACTAAATATCCTGTGCTCTCAACCGGAGGGGACACGTAAAAATCACATCCGGTCAGCAACAAAACCAGAGCAAGGATGGGGATTAAAAAACGCATTTGCCGCACGCTATCACTCCTTTGTTTTTCACACCTTACATAAATGATTCGTCAACCACTGTCAGTTTATGCCTTAATTGGCAATTTTAACGTTTTGAATTTCTTTCACTCAATTAAGTTTCTAACTTTTCGTCTTCAAGCGGAAAACTAATAATCTCAAGCCCGCTTTCATCCAAGAGCATGACCTGATCAAAGACCTCTTTGATGAACTTGCGGTCGTGGGATACTGCGATAATGCAGCCTCCGAATTCTTTTAGAGCCTCTCTTATCGCTGGACCCGAAAGAGGTGACAAGTTTCTGGTCGGTTCGTCTAACACTAAAACTTCGGCCTGATCCAAAATCATTTTGGCAAAACAAAGCTTCGCCTGCTGGCCGCCAGATAATTCAAAAACGGGGTGAAACATCTCCGCTGCCGTAAAATTCAGGCTGCCTAAATAGGTCCGCGCTCTGGTGATTTCTTCTTTCTTTCTAGATTTGCTCAAAAAGTCCACGGCATTGATTCCGGGAGCCAAAATCTCATTATAATCCTGGGGCATGTAGCCGTAAGGAATTCCGTTTTCGGCCAGGTGTTGTAAAATTTGGCGCAGAAAAGTAGTTTTTCCGGAGCCATTGGCACCCACGATACAAATCTTTTTTGGGCCAAAAACTCTAAGTTTCAGGTCGCGGCTTAAAACCAGATTTCCTGCCTTTAAAGCGGGTAGATCGAGATCTAAGATCAATTTACCGTTCGGAATGGAAATGTTTTCTGCAAAACTTAGCTCAATGCCTGCTTCAAAATCAGGCCTTGCCGTCATTTCTTCTTTTTCTCGGGCAAACCGCCTGCCCATGGCTTTCACGCTTCTCATCTTATCTTTTAAGTTCTTGGCCACCGAAGGCGCCTGGCGGGAAACAACATTTTGCTCGTGGTGGACCCGTTCGTAAATTTGCCGATACCGTGCCATCTTGGCATCGTATTCTTCTTTTTCTTTTTTTGCCAGCTGGGTCTGTTTGATTATCCGATCCTGGCGGTTTTGAATGTAGGTGGAATAAGGCAGATTGGCGATGGCATGCTGCGGCCTGCTCTTGCGAACCAGCTGTTCCAAATGGATGATCGTATCAGCGCATTTTTCTAAAAGCATTTCATCGTGAGAGACAAACATTAGGGGGATTTCCAGCCTTAAAATAAAATTTTCCAACCATTCTACAGCTTCTAAATCCAGATCATTGCTTGGTTCATCCAAAAGAAGCACACCGGGCCTTTTCAGCATTTCACACAGCAGGTAAAACTTGATTTTTTCGCCGCCGGAAAGCTGGCCCATTTTAATCGTACTTGAGATACGCTCTTTCGGAAACTGCATTTTGGCAAGTAAAGTATAGAAATGGGTGTAATCAAAAAAGAGGCCCTCTTTTTGTCGGTCTAAAAACTGTTTGGTGGATTGAGCCAAAACGCCGCAGGGAAACACTTGGGGCAAATAGCCGATAATCTCGCCGCCTGTTTGGATTTCCCCTTCAATCTCTAAAAAGTCCGCAGTTGATTTCGGATCGGCAATTGCTTTTAGAAGAGCGGATTTTCCATTGCCCTCCTCACCAATCAAAGCGGCTTTCATACCCGGCAGCAGTGTGAAAGTGAAGTCGTTTAAGAGCGGCCTTAAATCCTTGGAAAGATACAAAGAAAGATTTCTAATGGTTAACATAAAAACACCTCCCGTCAGGCGGCCGGGAGATTGAGTAAATAAGAATCTGCTCAGCTTAAATAGAACAGAACAAGTATTCCCTATCTTGATCACCTTGGGAAGACGAGCATTTAATCTACTCAACATGGCCGCCGGAAACACGCCTTTAATAAGGCGGAGTTTTCAGCATTAAATTTTCGCCACATTGACTAGTTGCTCATTGCTCTCCTCCAATTTGATCTTTCTGTTAATAATATATCATTACCAGAAATATATCTCAAGGGTAAAAGTGAAAGCCGCCAAAACGGCGGCTTTGTTTTATCTTTCCGAGAACAGTTGTTCTTTGGGCAGCTCACTGATATCGATACCCACCATTGCCTCACCCAGGCCTTTGGAGACTTCCGCCAGCACTTTCGGATTCTTATAGTTTTTGACTGCTTCAACAATGGCCCTTGCCCTTTTTTCCGGGTTTTCTGATTTAAAGATGCCCGAACCCACAAATACCCCATCGCAACCAAGCTGCATCATTAATGCAGCATCTGCCGGTGTGGCAATGCCGCCAGCTGCGAAGTTCAAAACTGGCAGTTTGCCGTTTTCCGCAACGTAAACCACCAAATCATAAGGTGCCCTAATTTCTTTGGCAAAGTTCATCAGCTCTTCCCTGGGCATGTTCTGCAGCCTTCTAATGCCTGACATAACCGTGCGCATATGCCTGACCGCTTCTACAACATTACCCGTCCCCGCTTCGCCTTTGGTCCTGATCATGGCGGCTCCCTCGCCGATTCGCCGTAAAGCCTCGCCTAGGTTTCTGGCGCCGCAGACAAAAGGTGTGGCGAAAGCTTTTTTATCAATTTGGAACTGGTCGTCCGCCGGCGTCAAAACTTCGCTTTCATCGATGAAGTCCACACCTAAGGATTCAATGATCTGTGCTTCTACAAAATGGCCGATCCTTACTTTAGCCATCACGGGTATGTCTACAGCTGCGAGAATCTCTTCAATTAATCTTGGGTCGGACATGCGGGCAATGCCGCCGTGCTTTCTTATATCAGCGGGCACTCTTTCCAGTGCCATAACGGCCACAGCCCCGCTGTTTTCTGCAATTTTGGCCTGCTCCGCGTTGATTACGTCCATGATTACACCGCCGGCCAGCTGTTCGTTTAAAGCTTTCAGTTTTTCCATAAAAATCCCCTTTCCAAGATCAAACTCTAATTGTCAGCCTGCTCAAGCCTTATTTGTAAATGCTCTTGACGGTTTAGGAAGATAATGGTTTTGCGCTCGGCCGTCACTTTCAAAAGATGAATACCTGTATCAGCTGAGGCGAAAAAGATAGAATCGCTCATTGGCAGCTGCAAAATTGCCCGCAGCAGCATATTAATCATGCCCCCATGGCTGACAATGGCAATGCGGCCATAACATTTGGGCTCAATACATTCTGCTTCGAAACGGGACCAAAACGTTTCCGCCCTGGCGCGAAAATCGATCATTGACTCAGTCTCCGCGCATCTGTGGTGGGGCTTTCTGCCCCCTTGGGGTTTGGGAAAACGCTGATCCGCCTCTGTACGTAAAAGCCCCGCCAAAAGCCCGTTATCCCATTCCATCAGGGCAGGGTCCCGCTTAACCGGGCACTTTGAAGCATTGGCGATTATCTTCCCTGTCACAGCTGCCCGCTGAAGTGGACTGGTTAAAACCAACTCCGGGGGGTAGCGCTCTTTCAGCCATTGGCCTGCCAAGTAAGCCTGCTTACGGCCTAATTCCGTCAAAGGAAAGTCAGCCCTGCCCTCCAGGCGATCTTCTAAATCCGCCTGCGACTGCCCATGCCGGATAAGTAAAATTTCCATGCGCCCACCCGCTTTTCTTTTTTCCCCGCCCCAGCAAGATCACCCATACTAAATTCGCCAAAGCCGGCCGGCGTCCTTGTTAAATTTGCAAAATCAATTATTTTAAGCCCGTTGCCAAAAACTCAGGCGATAAAAAGGTAAAAACCCCGTTGAACTAGAATATATAGTATAATAAAAGGGGTCTGGGGTTTTGCCCTGAAAAAGAAGAAAGCGAATTTTAGGAGTCGTTTTTCGGCTTCTATATTTTTTGCAAATCTTGGGAGGTTAAATATGGCTGGCATCAAAAACCTATTCGCACCTAAAGATATGACTACCGGTACTCCGTGGAAAAGAATTGTTGAATTTTCCATTCCCATGTTGATCGGCAATATTGCCCAACAGTTTTATAATACAGCGGATTCAATCATCGTCGGCAGGTATATCGGCGACAACGCCTTAGCGGCGGTCGGCAGCGCTTTTCCCGTTTTACATCTTTTGTTGGTACTTTTCGTCGGCGTCTCCGTCGGCGCTGGCATTATGGTTTCTCAGTTTTTTGGCGCCAAAGACAGGGATAATCTTTCCCGCACCATCGGCATCTGTATTTCCCTTACAGCTATAGTTTCTGTCATCATCATGATCGTGGGCCCCATGGTCAGCAGGCCGTTACTCGTCCTTTTAAACACACCGGCTTCAATTTTAGATTGGTGCGCAGGCTACTTAAAAATCTTTTTCTTAGGCGGCGCAGGCTTTGCCTTTTACAACATTTTAGCCGGGGTATTGCGCGGCTTGGGGGATTCCTTTTCTGCACTCATTTTCCTGCTCATCTCCACCGTTTTAAACGTCGTTTTGGATATTCTTTTTGTAGCGGTCTTCGGCCTGGGGGTTCCCGGTGTCGCCTTAGCCACAGTTATTGCACAGGGCGTCAGTGCCTTTTTCTGTTTACTTAAATTACTGCGCATGAAAGAAAGTTTCGATCTCAACTGGCGCATGCTTAAAATCGATAAACGGCACGCTCTGGCACTGCTTAAACTGGGGCTTCCCTCAGGCTTAACACAGGCTATTTTTTCCTTGGCCATGATTGTCGTCCAATCTCTAACTAACAGCTTCGGTGAATTAGTGATCGCCAGCAATGTTATCGTTATGCGCGTTGACGGTTTTGCCATGATGCCCAATTTTTCCTTTGGTGCTGCAATGACCACCTTCGCCGGCCAAAACGTTGGGGCAAAAAAGATGGATCGGGTTAAGCGGGGTACCAAAGACGGTACACTTATTGCTGTAGGAGTATCCGCTGTAATTACGGTTATCCTTTTGTTTTTAGGCAGGTATTTGATGGCCGTCTTTACAGACACGCCTGAATTGATTGCTTTAAGCATGCGCATGCTGCGCATTTTAGCTTTCGGTTACATCGCGGTAGCCGTTACCCAATGCCTTTCCGGTGTGATGCGGGGTGCCGGTGATACGATTACGCCAATGTGGATTTCCTTCATTACAGTCGTTGTCCTGCGGGTTCCGATTGCCTATGGTATCGCTTATTTTACAAGAAGCCCCCAGTACCCAATGGGCAGGCCGGAAGCGATCTTCATTTCCTTACTTGTCTCCTGGTCGCTGGGCGCTTTAATAACCTACGGTTATTTCCGCCGGGGTGCTTGGCAGAAAAAGCGCATTGAAAGCGAAGTGACCGTTTAAAAGCTAAAACGATACCCCGAAGCCACTAGTTTGTGGATTCGGGGGGTTTTGTTTCGTTTATTGCAGCTGAAAGCGTGTGCCAGGCTAAAACGGCGCACTTGACCCGAGCAGGCATATTAGAAATGTTTTTAAGAGCAATGGCTTCTTCTAAAACTTCCAAAGTCTCTTCATCATTGATTTCCCGTTTAATCATCCCTAAAAAGAGATTGACAAGCTTTTGGGCTTCTTTTGCCGACCGGCCCTTGATCAAATCGATCATCATGGAAGTCGATGCCTGTGAGATGGCACAGCCTTCTCCCAAAAACGCCGCATCTAAAATTTCACCGTCTTCGATTAAAAGTTCGATTGTAATATCGTCGCCGCAGCTCGGGTTATAACCTCTTTTTTTGCAGGTGGCGCATTCTAGGCTCCGCTTGTTTTCGCAGTTGCGGCTGTGTTCTAAAATTAATTCCGTGTAAAGTGAACTAAGATCCATGGCCCAACCACTCCCTAACTTTTTTGATGGCTTTTACCAGGCGATCTATTTCTTCCTCCGTATTGTACAAACTGAAGCTGGCCCGAGAAGTTGCCGGAGCCTTAAGATAATTCATTAAAGGCTGCGCGCAGTGGTGGCCCGCTCTCAGCGCCACACCGTAACTATCGACAATGGTGGCCACATCGTGAGGATGGCAGCCTTCCAGGGCAAAAGAGATCACCGGCCCCCTGTCTGCCGGGCCTTGGGGGCCGAAAATTGTGAGGTAAGGAATTTCGGCAAGCTTCTCTAAAGCATATTCAGTCAGCGCCAGCTCATGCTGCCAAACAGCTTTTTGGCCCACATCCGCCAAAAATTCGATAGCTGCGGCTAAACCCACCGCGCCTTCCACGTTGGGCGTGCCCGCTTCAAATTTATATGGCAGCTCTTTAAAGGTAGTTTCCTGTTCCTCCACGTATTCCACCATTTCCCCGCCCCTTAAAAAAGGCGGCATGGCCTCAAGGAGCTTTCGCTTACCGTATAAAACCCCAATGCCCATAGGCCCCAACATTTTATGGCCGGAAAACACGAAAAAGTCCGCATCCAAATCAACCACGTCAATATTTAAATGCGGTGCACTCTGCGCGCCGTCTACTACCACTACTGCCCCCTGCCGGTGGGCATGGGCAATAACATCTTTAACGGGATAAATCGTGCCTAAAACATTAGACATGTGGGCAATGGCCACAACTGCCGTCTTTTTGGTGATGGTGGTTTCTATCTCGGCCCAATCCAGATTATAAGCATCGTTTAAATAGAGGTAGCGTAAAGTGGCATCTTTCATCTCAGCAACGGCCTGCCAGGGCACTAAATTGCTGTGATGTTCAGAAATGCAGAGGACAATTTCATCCCCGGGCTTGACGTTGGCCAGCCCGTAAGAATAAGCAACGAGGTTTAACGCCTCTGTGGCATTTCTAGTAAAGATAATTTCCGCCGGCGAAGCCGCCTTTAAAAAGCCCTGCACCGTTTGGCGGGCACTTTCGTACATCTCTGTAGCCTTGACACCGAGATAATGTGCCCCCCGATGCGGGTTGGCGTTATAACACTCTTGGTAGCGGCGAATTCTATCCAACACCACCTTGGGGCTGTGCGTAGTGGCCGCATTATCCAAATACGCCAGGGGATGGCCATTCACTTTTATGTCTAAAGCGGGAAACTCCCTGCGGAGCAGGCTCACATTAAGTTTTGACATTCAGCAACCTCCGCCCAACTTCTTCTTGTATCTTTAAGCGGACATCTGCGCAAACCCCCGCCAACAGTGGATCAAAGGAAGCCTGCACAATTGCACGGACAGCTTCCGCTTCGCTGAATCCCCTGCTCATTAAATAAAAGAGCTGATTGGGATCGACCTTACCGGCACTGGCAGCATGCTCGCCCTGCACATCGTCTTCTTCCGCAAGCAAAAGAGGAATTGCATCCGATTTAACAGTCGGATCGAGCAGGATCACATATTCCTCCTCGTTGCCGTCAGCCAGATGGGAGCCGCGCCTAAAATCTAAGGTGCCCCGGAAAACTTTCCGGGCCTGTTGGCGCAGCGCACCACGCACGGCAATGTTGCTTTTACTGCGGAAACCTTTGTGAATCATGTGATAGCTCAGATCCAAAACCCGCCCGCCATCGCCAAAATAGATAGCATCGATGGCGGCATCACTGCCCTTTGCCAACCTGCTTTGGTAGTTAGTGATTGAGTATTTACCGCCCAGTTCCACCTGGATGGCTTTGACCTTTGCAGTGTCATCCGCAGCCAATAAAACAGAATCGAGGTGGTACGCTTCAGCCGATAAACGCTGCACCTTGATCAAAGTTACTTCGGCGCCTTCCCCTGCAAAAACCTTGGTGACGCCGTTGTGATAGGCTGGTTTTACCCCTTTTTGCCCATATTCTATAATCACCGTTACGGAACTGTTTTCACCCGCCACTATAACATTGTGATCATTAACCGCATCGTCATCGCCTGCCAGCTCATACATGATATGGAGAGGTTTTGCAGCCTTTTTACCTTTTGGGATTTCCAAATAGAAACCGGCGTTGGAAAACCGTTCGCCGAAACTGACCAGCTTTTCGGCAACGCCAAAAGACCCTTTTTCCGCTAAATAATCGATCTGCGTTTCACCGCGGGTCTCTTGCAGAATCAGATCGGAATCTATTGCCTTAGGCAAAAAAGCCTTCTTATAAGGTTTGAGGGGAAATTCCAGCCCGCCCGGAATCTCCCGGTGATTTAATCTCAGCCAGCGGTAAGTTAACCGCGGCAGTGTATTCAAAGCCTCTGTGATTTTCATCAAAGTTCCTCCCTAGCCAATTGTACCTTCCAGTTCCAGCTCAATTAGATTATTCATTTCCACCGCATATTCTAAGGGCAGTTCTTTAGAAATCGGCTCCACAAAGCCGCGGACGATCATGGCCCGGGCTTCTTCCTCATCTATGCCCCGGCTCATCAGATAGAAAATCGCCTCATCGCTGATCCGGCCGATCTTTGCTTCGTGCCCGATGTCAACTTCATCGGTATCCACTTCGATAACAGGTATTGTATCGGAAATCGATTCATTATCCAGCATTAAAGACTCGCAGGAAACCGTGGACTTGGCATGCTGAGCCCGTTTGCTTATCTTAACCATGCCCCGGTAGACGGCTGTCCCGCCGCCCTTGGAAATGGATTTTGTATTGACATTAGATGTCGTATAAGGTGCCGCGTGGACCACCTTGGATCCTGTATCCAATGTTTGGCCGGCGCCGGCAAAGGTAACGCTTGTAAAATCGGCCCGCGCCCTTTCCCCTTTCAGAATGCTCATGGGGTAGAGCATGGAAACTTTGGAACCGAAAGAGCCGGATACCCATTCAATGGCACCGTCCTTTTCCACTACGGCCCGCTTAGTATTAAGGTTATACATATTGCGGGACCAATTTTCAATCGTGCTGTAGCGCAGTGAAGCACCTTCCTTAACGAAAAGTTCAACACACCCGGCATGCAGGTTGTTCACCGAATAGCGCGGTGCTGAACAGCCTTCAATGAAATGCAGGTTGGCACCGGGCTCGACGATAATCAAGGTGTGCTCAAATTGGCCCGCACCGGGCGCGTTTAGGCGAAAGTAAGACTGGAGGGGCACTTCCACATGCACTCCCGCGGGCACATAAACAAAAGAGCCGCCAGACCAGACTGCACCATGTAAGGCAGCGAACTTATGATCAGCGGGAGGCACCAGTTTCATGAAATGTTCCCTAATCAGATCTTCGTATTCTAAAACAGCAGTTTCCATATCCAGATAAACAACGCCTTGCTCGGCAACGCTGTCTTGAATACTTTGATAGACCACCTCTGAGTCATACTGCGCCCCTACCCCGGCCAGAAATTCGTGCTCCGCTTGGGGAATCCCCAAACGAACGAACGTTGTTTTGATATCTTCGGGGATATCATCCCACGTATATTTCAAGTCAACTTCCGGCTTAACGTAAGTTACAATGTTGGCGATGTCTAAATCCGTTAAATCAGGGCCCCAAGGAGGCACATCGAGCTGATGATAGATTTCCAGCGACTGCAGGCGAAAATCCAGCATCCAAGCGGGCTCACCTTTCTCTTTCGAGATCTCCCGGACTATATCCGCCGTTAAGCCTTTATCGGTGATACGGCTGTAGGCGAAAGGATTTCTCTCATCGTATAGTTCCCGTTCAATATCGGCGACATAAGTTTTCTTACGGCTCATTAGGCCACCCCCCCATTTTTATAGGCAGCGAACCCTGATTCTTCTATCTTAGCAAACAAACTGCTGTCACCGGTCTCCACAATCCTACCGTCCACAAGGAAATGAACGTAATCCGGTTCCATATATTCCAAAAGTGCCCTGTGGTGGGTAATGATGAGTATGGAATTATCGCTGTTGTGATACTGGCGCACACCCTCAGCAACGATCCGGACCGCATCTATATCGAGGCCCGAATCTGTCTCATCTAAGATTGCCAATTTCGGTTCTAAAACAAGCATCTGCAGTATTTCACTTTTCTTTTTTTCCCCACCGGAAAAGCCATCGTTTAAATAACGACCGGCGTAGGCCCCATCCATGCCCAGAAGTTCCATCTTTTTACGCAAGAGCCGTTGGAACTCCAGGATCTTGACCGGCTGCTTAGACACGGCATTTTTAGCGGAGCGCAGAAAGTTTTCCAAGGTTATCCCGGCAATTTCAACAGGATATTGAAAAGATAAAAACAGCCCCTGCTGCGCCCGGTGGTGAGTTTTCAGGTCAGCAAGAGAGCTGCCTTCAAAAATGATCTCGCCCGCTGCCACTTCATAGCGGGGATGGCCCATTAAAACATTAGCCAAGGTGGACTTACCTGCCCCGTTAGGCCCCATAATGACATGTATTTCACCTAAGCCCATTTCTAAATCCAGGCCCTTCAGGATTTTTTGGCCCCCTACCTCGACGTGTAGGTTTTTGATAGAGAGGAATGAATTTGCCATGCTTTTATCTCCTTTGATTAAATCGCTTTCATTTATCCCAAGAATATCATATTTTAATTGCGCTCGCAACTATTCGCCGAAAATCAACTACGGCCAAAACTTAAAAATTGGCCTGCCATCGCCTCAAGGCCGGCCGCCTAAACCTGTAATTAAAAAACCCGGCCGCAGCCGGGTCGCAAATTGTGGGTTTTAACTCAGCTTAAATTCCAAAACGCCCCTACTCCCCGGCGGCAGTAAACCGATCACTTTTCCCCGCTGAAACACAGCACACCCTCCTTCAGCCCTTTTAGGATGGGAAACGAAGCTGTTGATCATTAAAACAGGGCAGTTAAGCGAACTTACGCGCTCTGCATACTCGGGAAACTCTACCCGCCATTTTTCCACCGAATAATCAATATAGACGGGCCATAAAAATGCATCCAATTCCACTTTCTCATACTCTGCCAACACAGCATCATCCCACAAATCGCCGCAGATGGCAGTGGCAAATCGCCTTCCTAAGTAATTAAAGTTGGAAGTTTCTTCGCCCTCCCGGTAGGCCGGGCCCGCAGTCGGTTCTTTCCAGCCCCGGGTAACTCTGCGGTACACGTTGATGATCTTTCCTTGTGCGTCTATCACCATGTTGCTGCTGTAAATATAGGGGTCGCTCCGCTCAATAAACCCGCAGGAAAGACCGCAGGCATTACTTTTAGCCAGGCCCTGCAGTTTGGCCGTGATTGGGCCATCTATCACTAAAGCCCGTTTTCGATCAAGGCTGTAGTCCCAAGTTAAACCTTCAAAGCCGTGTAAAAAGCTTTCGCCGAAACAGAGCAGGTCATAACCTTTGCAGCGTTGGAGGAAGTACTTGATCTGGTTAATTTGATGATCTAAATTGTTATCCAGCATCGTCGCGGCGACAAGCCCTATTTTCATTTTAAGGCACCTCTTTTACGTAGTTGTGGATAAATTTAACGGCTAAATCTAACGCTTGGCCGGAAGGTGCCCACAGATCGGGCAAAATCCCTCTGCCTTCGTAATCAGTTAAATCAAGGGGCAGCTTTAAACTAACGCCAAAATTGATTCTGATCTGTGAATTGGGCAGCCTCGTTTCCGCACTGTCACCCATGGCGCAGCCCGCTGTATTGGTGCCTATGACCACCGAGTTTTCTAACTGCTTCAAGGCCTCTACGAAACGTTCGGCCCCCGACGCCGTATACTTATCTGTCAGGATAACGACAACCGTTTCGTTTTCCAAAAAGTTTACCAAACCACTGCTTACATCCCACGCTATTTCACGCGGCCTATGAAACCACTCATATAGTTCAAGCAGAGGGTCCCCGCCTCTCTGCAGCCTAAGCAGCCGCAACTTTTCTGCTGTTTCTGTCAGTAATCTCGCCTTTAAATGTGCCGGTTTGACGAAGAAAGCACCGGTGAAATTCCGCAGCCACGAATACCCTTGGCTCGTATCGCCGCCGCTATGTCCCCGCAGGTCCATAATCAAGGCCTCTGCACCCCTCAGCTCATAGGCGCTTTGGAAAAACTCCTGCATTAAAAGGTGCTCGCGGCGGCTGAAATCAGGGGAATCGGGCAGCCAAGCGGGAAATTTACTTACCCCCAGCACCGGGATACCATCTATCTCACCGCGCTCGTAAATATTGCGGCCGAAAAACCTGCTGCCAAGCATTTCTTTTAAAGTAAGAGTGAGAATGCCGTTTTCAGCCAAAGCCAAAGCCGCACTGGTTTCCTTATTGCCTGCGGGCAGAAGTTCACCAAGCCGGTAAACTATCCTGCCGTCTTCATTGAGAGCAGGCCACATATACTCTTCCGGTTCTCCGCCGTTAACTGCCTCAACATAGACTGCACAGTTTTCCTCTTCGAAGTAATAACCGTGCTCGCCAGGAAGAAAGGTGATTTCCTCGTTCATGTACATCCTTTTTGAGTGAACCCGGATAGATGCGCCGATGGCAAAATGGCCGTCATTGATAAAGTTTAAGCCCTCCCCTAAAATCAGCCCGAAGCCGTAAGCGCTCAAGGGGAAAGATTCTGCCAGCAAATTTGCTTTAATGTTTTCTTTGGCTGCCAAAAATGCTGCCTCACCGCCAAAATACTCATAAGCGGCATAACCGTATTTTAAAAGCTCAAAAAGAAAATCTGTATCGGCCAGGGCTTCCTCTTTCGTTAAGGTAGCCTTTGCATAAGTCCGCTCCTCCCACGCTTCCAGCAAAGTTGGTTCATCTCGTACTGTTTCATAGGGGTAGAGAAGCTTAGAAAGCTTTTCAATTCTCTCGTTAAGATCCCATGCCACCGCAAAATGCTGCCGGTTCTTAGCACAAATCGCCTTGATTTCCGGCGGCAGTTTTGCCAAAACAGAAGCGGCCGCCGAAAAAATAAGAAGGACGGTAAGAAGTGAAGAAAATTTTTTGTTCATAACATCACCTCTTTTTCCTTTCGGTTCTCAAGAACTAAAATTCGAACTTGATGGGCCTTAAAAAAAGATCCAAAAGCACTTTTTGCGCCTCTTGCTTCTCGAAGACGATGGAATAAATGGCGTTGCTGATCGGTAATTCCACCTCGTGCCGGTTGGATAACAGCCGCAGCGCTTTCACTGTCTGCACACCTTCGGCAAGCTTTTTAAACTCCACACCTTTAATGTACTGTTCGCCGAATCGCCGGTTATGGCTGTGCGGGGAAAACAAAGTCGCTTCGTAATCGCCCAAATGGCTCAGCCCGTAAGCGGTTAATTCATTACCGCCCATAGCCCGTACTAAACGCGAGACCTCTCTGGCACCCCTCGCCATTAAGGCACCTTTTAGGCTGCTGTAATTTAAACCGTCCAGCATGCCCGCGGCTATGCCCATGACGTTTTTGGCAGCCGCGCCGATTTCATTGCCGATTAGATCCTGGCCGTAATAAAAGCGGATCAGATCGCTGCCAAATTTCTCGGCGATTCTCTTCGTCAACTCGATATGTTCTGAGCCGATCACCATACAGTTGGGAACGCCTTTCACAAAATCCTGTACATGGCCGGGACCAACCCAAACAGCAACATTGGAGGCAATGCCCACTTCCTCCGTAAAAACCTGGGATAAACGCTTCCCGCTGCCCGCTTCGATGCCTTTCATACAGAGAATGAAGCTTTTGCCCCGCGGTTTTAAGTCGTTAATCCGCCGGGCAAATTCGCGCAGGTTTTGCGCACTGATCGATATAATTATGCAGTCACCGTAAGCTAAAGCATCCGCCAGTGAACTGCTCAACCGGACTGCGGCCGGCAGTTTTAAATACTCGTTTTGCCCCTCCACCTGCAGGCGTTTTAAATTAGTTGAGCCTTCCCTGCCCCATAACAGCACCTTGTGGCCTAAAGAAGCGGAATACCAGGCTAAAAATGTTCCCCAGCGCCCGCAGCCTAAAACAGAAACCTTCAAAGTCTTTTCCTCCCAAATTTATCTCCATTTTTGCAAAATTACTAAAACAGAGTACCCCTAAGAGCCCTTTACTGTTATCGAGAGCGAAAATGCCGGGGCGGCAAAGAAAAATCCCGCCCCTGCAATCAAAGTATAGCGGCGCTCTCTTTTAGCAAGTAACCTTTGATCGGTTGAAAAAAAGTAAATAAGGCTCACAAACGGCATCAAAATTATATTGAATTACTTGACCGGGCTTTTTTAAAAATTGAAAACTGCCGAAAATCAGGAAAAATATTAAAAGTAAGGCGGCTTAAGTACCGCTGCGGTTAAATCTACTGCGGCTTTCCGCGGCCCTTTTTTTAAATCAAAGCCAAGACTCGCCCCCTCAGCAAAGTGATGAAGTGCCGTCTTTTTCTTTGTCCATTTCATCCCGCTTAAGATGTAAAACCTCTAAATCTTGGCAGGCGATCTTCTCCGCCCGGCCATAAATCCTCTTCCAAACGCGTCTCTTCCTGCTCTCCGAAAAATACCTTGTTGGCAGGCAACAACGGGCCCAGAATAAGCGGTAAGCCCACTGCGGCGGCGAGAAAAGCCTTTGCAAAGCCCAATTCGCCCTCGCTTTCACAACCTGAAAAGCAAAAGCGACAATCATGGCTGCAAACAGCGAACCGGTGTTAAAGCAAGCGCTTTCTTTTTGCAAGTACAGTTTTAGAAACTTAAAACACTTCCAGCGGCGTAAACTCTCTTTTCGGACCAGCTTTAGCGAACTTTTCTGGTCGTGATCTGATCTTCTTCGGATACCCGGCTGCACAAAATCGGCTCTTTGGCAGAATACATCGCGGTATTTCTTTGTACTGCCTGCTCGCTCCCATTGGCATAACAATAGAGGCAGTTATGCAGACACGTATTATAAGCGCCGAGATCAACGCTCTGCACGCAGCCGCAGTGCGGTCTTTGATTTGGATCCTTTTTCACCGTCAAAGAAATGCCGCTGATCTTTTCTATTAAGGCATCATCAATGCACTTGCCTTTTCTAATGCCAAAGCGGGTTAAATCTATCCCTTCCGCGCAGGTGAACATTTCTAAGCCGTTTTGAGACGCCACAGCAGCCAGTTCACGGCCCAAAATTATCATTTCGGCCTTTTTAGGAGCCCGCAGGCCGCTCTTTTCGGCCCGCCTCTTTATTTTCCGGTACACATCAAAAAAACTGATTACACAGCGCTCGGTAAAGCCCGCTAAGCTTTGGGCAAGCGAGGTGAAACTTTGAAAATGATCTTCTAAGGTGATCTTACGTGACAGGAAAATAGGATCGTAGCGCCAAATCACCCGGGCGGCACCAACTGCTTGCGATAATGCTTGAAAAGTTTCAAGAAGCTTTTCTTTCGGCGGCAGGCGTTTTTCAATAAGCCCATCGTAGGGCGTAAGCGTAAATTGGAAATAGAAAGGATAGCCCCGATCTTGAATTTCCTGCAGGTAGGGCAGCAGGGGCCTTGGATTTTTTGTCCAAAAGACAAAGCAGTCAACCGCTTTTGGATCTAAAATCACTTTGCTGACCTGTCTGAAATTCATGGGGTTGCGCACATAGGCAAACCCCTGCCGTAAACGTCTTACAAACCATTCGGCATAGAAAGCGGGTATATCTGTACGCCTGCTGACACTGATAATCATTTTTGCCTCCCGCCCAAGACGAATTATTTAACTAATTCCCCAATTAAAGCGCCATTCCTCCCCATTTCACAAAAGGGCTACGGTGTGAGGCGGTGGCGGTCCCTGGGAAACAAAGAGGCCTGGCGGATATTCTTTAAACCAATGATTTGCGCCGTTAAACGCTCTAAGCCGATCGCCAAGCCGCCGTGCGGCGGCATTCCCCATTGAAAGATTTTTAAATAAGGGGTGAAAGTTTTAGGGTTTAAACCTTGGCGGCGCATGTTTTCTTTTAACAGCTCATAACTGTGAATGCGTTGGCCCCCGGTGGTGATCTCCAGCCCCCTAAACAAAAGATCGAAGCTTGCCGTTAAACCTTCACCTTTTGGCATTGTATACATGGGCCGTTTACTTTGCGGGTAATCAGTCACAAAGACAAATTCGCTTTTGGTTTGTTTTAAGAAATAGCCGCTTAAAAGGCGCTCCGCCTCGGGATCCAAATCAGGTTCCCCCAATACTTTACCGTATTCTTCTTCTAAGATCTCCAAGGCCTCCGCCAGCGTTACCCGCGGTATTTGGGGCACCGGAGGCAGCGTCAGCCCTAAGGCCTCCAGTTCCGCTCCGCAGCTTTTTTTGACGTGGGAGAACATGGCTGCCAAAAGGCGGTTCTGCAGCGTCATTATTTCCCGCTCGTTTTCAATAAAGCCCATTTCTAAATCCAAGCTCACATATTCGTTAAGGTGCCTTGCGGTTGCGTGCTTTTCCGCTCGGTAAACCTGGCCGATTTCATAGACCCGCTCATAACCGGCACCGACCAACATCTGTTTGTAAAACTGGGGGCTTTGGGCTAAATAAGCCTCTTTTTCAAAATACTGCAGGGTAAAAAGTTCCGTGCCACCTTCGGTGCCGCTGGCTACAATTTTAGGCGTAAACACCTGCAGAAAGCCCTCTTTGTCCAAAAATTTTTGAAACCCCCGGGCCAACGCTGCCTGAATTTTAAAGATGGGGTTGATTTGACTGTGGCGCAGGCTTAAAACGCGCTCATTTAAAATCGCCTCTAACCCCGCCTGCAGTTTTGGTGCGTTAATGTTAAGAGGCAAATTTTTCGCCGCTGAGATTACCTCGATTTTTTCCGCCGCCACTTCGAAACCGCCCGGGGCCCGTTCGTCCGCGACAACTCGGCCTTGAACCGCCACAACGCTTTCCAAGGAAAGGCCCAGGTTTTCAAGTAGGGACGGCTCAGCACTCACTTGAATTGAACCTGTGCGATCCCTTAGAATAATAAAATTTACTCTGCTGAGCCTGCGCAGGCGGTAAACCCACCCTTTCAGCACAATTTCTTCACCCAGATAGCTGGCAACCTCGTTTGCCATAACTCTTTTCATTGCAATTTCTCCTCTAAAAAAATATTACCCCCAGCCGAACCCGGCTAGGGGCGTTTAGGACGCGGTGCCACCCTAATTTTTATCCTGCTGACAAAAAACCCGCCTCACTGGGGCGAGTTGGTTCGCGGTACCACCCAATTTGAAACTCCACAACACAGCAGGAGTATTCTTTAACCCGGCTAACGGCGGGAACCGGCACATCCTTTTGATCAGAAGGCAGCTTCGAGGTGTTCTTTCCAAAAAAAGTTTTTCCCGGGCTTTCACCCTCCCCGGTTCGCTTTAAAAAAACATTTTAATGTACTTCTTCTCTTCATCGCTGTTCGTTTTTAATTACAATCAATTAAAGCACATCTCAAGGCAGCTGTCAAGAAAGTTTTTCTAAATCGCACAGGGCGCAGCGATCGTGCTCGCAGACGGATTGGCCGACTTTCTTCAAAAGCTCAATGAAAACTTCTTGTTCGGCTGTTGTCAAAGCAGCCATGAGTTTGTCCTCCCAGTCCCCCAGCAGGGCAAAAAGCTCCCCTTTAACGGCCTGGGCCTTCGGGGTGAGATAAATGCGGTAAGCACGCCCATCTTCTTCGTCCAACTTGCGTACGGCGTAGCCTTCCTCTTCCAGCTTGGTAACAGCCCGCGTGGTGTTGGCCCGATCGATATTCAAGAGCGTAGAAAGATCCTCTTGGCGCACCCCATCGGAATAATAGAGTTCCAAAAGAAACATAATCTGCCCACTGCCAATGCCGAATTGCTTTAAATCTGCGGTGATATGGCGCATTGAGAGGCGGTGTAAAATGGAAAACCACCGGCCTAGATAATAATCAGGACACCTTTTCAAGGGAATCCTTCCCTTCCAACTGTTTTCTGTTTTATTGTATCATAACTTGCGGTTGAAGTAACCTAAGTGCCTAAATACCAACTCAACGCCTTTTTTTCCAAATCTTTGACGAATGCATCCTTGCCCGCCATATAACTTTGTATGTCTGCGGGAAACTTGCGGGCCAATTTTCGTTTCAAGGCACCGTATTCCTCGGCAGCTTCTTTGTGGGCGCGCAGGTAGTCTCTGACGGCCAGGTGGCGCCTGACTGCCGGTAAATTGCTTTCCTCAAATATGTGGACCTGATGAGTACGCTTTTTGGGGCCTTTCCGGAAATAGCGCCGGCCCGAGATACCGAATTCGCCCAGGGCTTCATAACCCGCATTTGCAAAAGCTTCACTGCACTCATCTACAGTTGCGATACTTCGCACAACAGGCATGATATCAATAATCGGCTTAGCCCAAAGGCCCTTCACCGCGGTACTGCCGATATGATGGATGCCCACCAGCCGCCTGCCCAGAATTGATTCAATAACTTTCGCCTCCGCTTTAAACTGCTCTTCCCAAAGAGGCGAGTACTCTTGGACGATAACCGGGATATTATTCATTTCGCCAAACTCCCCCCGACTATATTTTACCTACGGGGGATAAATAGACCGTGAATTCGTCTTCGCCGTCCACTTCGATCAGCTGATCCATTAACTTTTGATCGTAAGCGCCGACTGCGCAGTTGCCTAACCCCAATGCCGTACAGGCAATATAAAGGGCGTGGCAGACGTGGCCCGCATCGATGAGCATTACCTTATGAGAGCGGTCCGCATAGCGCCATTCGCCTCTGTAAGGCACGCAGGACCAAATAAAGGTGACGGCCGCTGTCCCTACAAAATCCTGCCCCCGGGTACCCCTAATCATCTTTACAGCCAAACGATCATCGTGATAGAGCAGAAGGAGTTGATGCTCCAAAGCCAGATAGCGGTACAGGCCGGGCTTAAGCCCTTGGACATTCTGCACTGCTAGATAAGTTTCAAAAGGATGCCTAGCCCCGGCGGAAGCGACGGGCCTGATCGTCGCGTAATGATCCCCTTTGATCTCTTTTACACCTTGCGTCGCTCCTAAAAGAAAAGACAACTCAGCCAGGCTCAGTGCCTCCTCCGTATAATCTCTCTCACTTTTTCTCTCGAAAATGCAGCTGAAAACATCTTTCACAATCAAAGCCGGATCCGGCTTCGGAAGTTCAATGATTGCAGCTTTCTTTGAAAAAGGTTTTTGCAGAGGCGGTTGAGGCAGCTCTTTCGCCTGATCCGAATCCGTTTCTCCCATAAAAGCGGACTTCATAAACTCCCGCAGCATTTCGTGCTTATTCATTGTTTCCCCTTTCTTTAGACTGCTTGTCCCACAATTAGGCAGAAATTTCGCGCAGGTACACTTTCGGCACCCGCTTACTGTTAATTATTGGGCAGCCCGCCCAAGATTCCTCCCAGCATGGCAACAAAACCCATGCGCAGAAGGCGTTTCCACCACAGCCAGGTTAGGAAGATACCCTGCCGCTCACCGATCCAGTTGAATAATAAAAAGGCCATTACCCCCACCGCGACTCCATGCAGCCAGGCTTTTTTCCCGCAGCGGTTCCCCGCCCAAATGGCGCCGCCAATGACCGCGGAGTGGGCTAAAACGTTAAGGATTTTCGTACTGCTCTCCCAATCAAAAAATGAAACCATCACTGCTAAAACGAGCGAAATTAAGATCACTAAAAGAACAGTGAAAAACAGGCCTTGTACCGCGGCCGTAACGTTGAAGGCAGCGGCCCCTTTGTTGTTCTTGCTGTTTAAAGCGCGCATCCAAACCACCCCTTTACAAACCTATGTGAGGCAAAAAAAAATATGCAGCCCCCGAAAGGAGCTGCACGTTTATTTCTTTTTAGTCTTCTTTGTTCGCCGCTTCTATTACTTTCTCGGCGATTTGGGGCGGGACCTCTTCGTAATGGCTGAACTCCGAGATGAAAGAGCCTCTGCCCTGGGTCATCGAGCGTAAATCGATGGCGTAGTTAAACATCTCTGCCATGGGCACTTGGCATCTGATAACCTGCCTGCCGCCGCTGGGCTCCATGCCTAAAATCCTGCCGCGCTTTTTATTCATATCTCCCATCACGTCACCCATAAACGCCTCGGGCACGGTAATTTCCACATTCATAATCGGCTCCAGCAAGACGGGGTTGGAATCTAAGAAACCTTTTCTGAAAGCCATGCCGGCAGCGATTTTAAAAGCCAGCTCCGAAGAGTCTACGGCATGATAGGAACCATCGAAGAGAGAGACTTTAATGTTTTCCACCGGATAGCCGGCTAAAGGCCCTTCATCGAGAATTTCCAACAAGCCCTTTTCCACTGCCGGAATATATTGACGCGGTACCGCACCGCCAAAAATGTCATCAATAAATTCCAAGCGCTCTCCGTTTTCCCCATCACCGGGCGATAGTTCGAGCCAAACGTGGCCGTATTGGCCGCGGCCCCCAGACTGCCTGCGGTGTTTTCCTTCCACTTTTGCCGAACCGCGGATAGTTTCCCGGTAAGGTACAGCGGGGGTTACCAGTTCGACTTCGACGCCAAACTTCTTTTGAAGGCGGCTTGACATAACTTCTAAATGCACGTCTCCCATACCGCTTACTAAGTTTTGGCCTGTATCCAGCCTTCTTTCCACGGTAAAGGTGGGATCCTCTTCCATCAGCCTGTTGAGGCCGGAACCAATCTTATCTTCATCCCCTTTAGTCTTGGGCTGGATAGCCATTGTCATATTCGGTTTGGGGAAAGCGATAGGCTTGACGGCAATTTTTTTATCTTTGGACGTTAAAGTGTCGTTAGTTGTAGTATCCTGCAGTTTCGCAACCGCGCCCAAGTCACCGGCCCCAAGTTCACTGACTGCAACCTGATCTTTGCCTTTAATAACGAATAATTGGCCGATGCGCTCATCTCTGCCGCTGCGAGCATTGAAAGCCGTGCTGTCGGAGCGGATTGTCCCGGAGAAAACCCTAAATAAAGTCAGTTTGCCCACGTAAGGGTCAGCCATAGTCTTATAAACCAAGGCAGCGAGATCCGGATCGGCTGTAGAGATCGTGATCTCTTCGCCGGCCTCGTTAAGCCCGCTGACAGTACGGCTGGCAGGTGAAGGCATACCGTGGATAATATGATCCAATAAAAGCGCGATGCCGAAGGTGTCTTGAGCACTGCCGCACAAAATCGGCACCATCTCACCTGTTTGGGTCCCCAGTTTGACCGCGTGTTCGACTTCGTCGTCGGTCAGTTCTTCCCCTTCCAGATACTTCATCATCAATTCGTCATCCGAAACAGATGCTGCCTCGATCATTTCTTCACGGGCGCTTGCTACCGCGGCCTCCATTTCGGCGGGGATGGGCCCTTCTTTAAAAGAATCCCCATCCTTAATCAGCGCGGTCATTTTTACCAGATCAATAATGCCTGTAAAGTTTTCCGCCTCACCGATAGGCAGCTGCGTGGGAACCAATTTCGGGCCAAAATGCTCCCTTAAATCTTCTACCACCTTATTAAAATCAGCATTTTCCCGGTCCATTTTGTTGACAAAAACTGTGCGGGGCAGCCCGGCATTCTCCAGGTTTTCCCAACCGATCTCTGTCCCAACTTCCACACCGGAAGAAGCGCAGACCACCAATAACGCCGAATCGGCCACCGTTAAACCGGCTATGACATCCCCCACAAAGTCAAAATACCCGGGGGTATCAATTATATTAATCTTGTGATCTTTCCACTCTGCGGGTGCCAAAGCGGTGTTAATGCTGATCTGCCGACGAGTTTCTTCAGGATCGAAGTCCATCGTTGTGGTCCCATCATCCACTTTGCCCAGACGGTTAGTGCCCCGAGAAACAAATAACATCGCCTCAGCTACAGATGTTTTTCCACAGCCACCGTGCCCAATTAAGGCCAGATTGCGTAGAAATTCCGTCCCGTACTTCTTCATTCGTTCTCCTCCTTTTAATCAATCTTCTCTGCAGAAAAATTATTTTACATTATTGCATTCTCCGCCTTAAATTCAACAAAGTTGCTGTAGTCTCCTGCTTTTAGGGCGGAAAACCTTCCAAAATCAAAACCACCAGCCCCAAGACTTATTGAATTCAATTCTCTGCCGCGCTTGATCCACGGCAGGGCTCCAGCCAAGAAGGGAAAAAAGATCTAAGGGAGCATAAAAGTCGTTGTCTGCCAAAAGGAGCGGGTGCTTTAAGGGGATTGGCAGGCCGTCAACTTTTACCAGCGGCTTCTCCGCCTCCAGTTCAAAAAAGCGCTCCCCCTGTACAAGGCGGCCGTTTTCGATGGAAAAACCCAGTTCGGGGCCTAAATGTTCCAGATTGAAGTAGAGGAGGGAGCCTGCCTGCAGAGTGCCGATCTGATCGGTAACATCACGGCCGCCCACATAAATTTCCCAGCCTGCTGAACGGGGGATTAGGTGAAAATAGTTGTAGTTTTCATCCCGGATTAAAAATTCGCCGTTCACATAAAAGGCCTCCGCACCGGCGAAGCCCGGAATGTTCCAAAGTTCCAAAAAAGAGTCCCGTTCTAACTTAAAGAGAGAAGTCCCCCTTTTCGCCGAAAAACTGAGCAGGCCTTCGCCGGGGATATAAAAGGCTTTCTCCCCCACATAAGGTGCATGAAAGTGGCGGCTAAGAACCACTTCCCCATTCTGCAAGCGCCAGCCGTACACCATCTTTTGGCTGCTGATTACCAGCCATTCGGGATAACCGCTGTCCGTTAGTACAAAAAGGCTTTCGATTAGCCCCCAGGGATAATTTTCCCAAAGTGTCACAAATTCCTGATCCAGCCAGGTTAAGACACCCACGTAGCCTGACTTAAAAGTGTAAATGATTTCCGGGATACCATCGTTATTAATATCAACTACTTTAAGGTGGGTTATAACTTCGCCTCCGGGCGATTTCCAAAAGGGATAAAACCTACCCGCGCAGGACAAAAATATCTGCGCTTCGCCTTTTTCGCTTAAGACCACAAGATCCCCCTGCCCATCAACGTTCAGATCCCCGATGGTTAAATGGCGGGGTGTATCCCACAGTTGGTACAACTGCCCCTGCCTTTCCCACCTATCGGCTTTAAAAGCGTATGTAACAAGCCAGTTTTCCCAGCCCGATTTGATGCCGGCGGCTAAACTCAGGCCGTTTAAATCCCCCACTGCCAAAGCCGTAACATCACCCGGCAGGTTTTCCGTTACATGCGCTTTATAGTCTTTCTCCCACAGCCAAACCGCCTGCTCTTTCCCAACGGCACAAAAGCCGCCCGGCGCCAAACAAACTACTGCGCCACTTAAATCGGGCCAATCGGCAACTCGGTAAGGAGAAGCGTAAGCAGCACTGCTGAAGGCTACTGCCAAACACAACGCGAAAACAGCTTTGCGAGCCAAGCCAATCCCCCTTTTTTCAGCCGGTTTTTCCTGCAGCCGATTACTGCTATAAAAAAGCCTACAGCACTAGGCTGTAGGCCCCTCAAAGCTTTAAATGGTCGGGGCGACAAGATTTGAACTTGCGACCTCTACCACCCCAAGGTAGCGCGCTACCCAAGCTGCGCCACGCCCCGACGCAATAAAAGAATATCATGTTCCGGCAAAAAAGGCAAGTGATTTCCCTATTCCAACTCGAATTTTGCATGGCAGGCGCGCACCGCGGCTTCGCACGCTGAGCGGGGCACCAAACAAGACACTTTAATCTCCGAGGTGGAGACAACAAGCACCGGGATATTTTCATTGTTTAAAGCCTCAAACATCCGAGCAGCCACGCCGGGATTCGTCATCATGCCGGCACCGACAATCGATACTTTAGCGACTTCCTCATCGCAGTGAATCTGCCAATCTTCCTCGCCCCGCAGGCGGCCGACAATGGCCAAAGCGGTATCTAATTCTTCCCTGGTTACCGTGAATGTCAGTGTAGTGGTGCTCTCATCAGTACCGGCTTGGACAATCATATCCACATTCACATTTTCTTTTGCCAAAGCGGCAAAGACATAATACAAAACGTTAACGTCGTTGGGAATTCCGATTAAAGTAATCTTGGCGCAATTTTCATCAAATGCCACACCGGTGACTGAGACCACCCGTTCCACTTTATCCACCTCTTTTATAATCGTCCCCGAATTTTCGCTGAAGCTGGCCCTGACATGAATCGGCACTTTGTAAACAGCCGCGACCTCCACAGCCCTCGGCTGTAGGATCATCGCCCCTAAAGAAGCCAATTCCAGCATTTCGCCGTAGTCTACCCGAGCAAGTTTCCTTGCCTGCGGCACCAAGCGGGGATCAGCTGTAAAGACGCCTTCCACATCCGTATAAATTTCGCACACTTCCGCCTCCAAAGCGGCCGCTACAGCTACGGCCGTAGTATCCGAGCCGCCCCGGCCCAAAGTGGTGATATCATTAGAAGGGCTGACACCCTGAAAACCGGCGACGATGACTATACAGTCCCGATCGAGCTCTTTTTTTATTCTTGCCCCGTCGACTAACCGAATGCGGGCTTTAGTGTGCTGAGTATCGGTCATAATCCCGCCCTGCGCGCCGGTGAGGGAAATAACGGGGTAGCCCAAAGCGTCGATAGCCATTGCCAAAAGGGCAATGGAAATCTGTTCTCCCGTGGCTAAAAGCATGTCCAGCTCTCTTTTAGGCGGGTTTTTAGAAATTAAGCGGGCCTGCTTTATCAGGTTATCTGTGGTTTTTCCCCTTGCTGAAACCACAGCAACGACCTTATGGCCCTTCTCAACCGTAGCAACGATGCGGCGGGCCACCGCTTGGACATTTTCCGCGGATTTTAAAGACGAACCTCCGTATTTTTGCACGATAATAGATGCCATGCCCAAAAGCCTCCCCGTTTCAACTGCACTTAGAATAACATATTACGCCCGGGGAGGCAATTAACGGGAGGTAAAAAAGGTGGAAACAGACTGTTCCCACCCCCTTTTTTACAAAATGATGCAGATTAAGCCCCCACTGCCCTCATTGATTATCTTGCTTAAAGTCTCCTGCAGTTTATCCTGCGCATTTTCCGGCATGCGGTAAAGCTTGCTGTTGATGCCTTCCCTGACCATATCCTGCAGCGATCGGCCTAAAAAGTCCCTCTCCCATAACGCATCCGGATCTTTTTCAAACTCCTCGGTCAAGGATTTAATCAATTCTTCGCCCTGTTTTTCCGTACCCACTAAAGGTGTAACCTCTGTTTGAATGCTGGCCTCCACCATATGGATTGAAGGCGCGCTCGCTGTCAGCCTGATGCCGAAATTCCTGCCCTGTTTAATCAATTCGGGCTGTTCAAAAGTTATGTCCTCCAAACTGGGTATGACTATCCCATACCCGGTCTGCCTGACGTGCTGCAGTGCAGCGGAAAGTTTATCGTATTCTTTCTTGGCTACGGAAAGATCCTGCATGAGCCGCATTAAGTGATGATCCCCTTCTACTTCCAGGTCCGTTATTTCCGCTAATACGGCGTAGAACAATTCGTTTTTGACTGTAATATCCAAGGTGGCCTTCCCGGCCCCTAAATCAAAGTCAGCCAGGCCGACACTTAAAACGTGTTCTGATTCTTGAAAACCGCCCAAAGCAATCTCTTCGATATCTTTCACCCGTTTCAGGCGGCTGACGCAGTCCCAAGCGATTTCTTCGTAGGTTTCGCGCAGCCAATGCGTACGCTCCAGTTCTTCCACCCATTTGGGAAAACGCACGTTAAATTCCCGCAGGGGGAATTCCATAAGCACTTCCTGAAAAAGTGCCAGGATATCTTCTTTTGTCATCCGCAAGCAGTCCAGCGGGAAAACGGTCACGTTATGCCTCTGGCGCAGCTCGTCAGCTAAAGCCGCCGTTTCCGGGCTGTGGGGCTGAGCCGAATTTAAAACAACTACAAAAGGCTTGCCTAATTCCTGCAGTTCTTCTATCACTCTAGTTTCCGGCTCCACGTAATCTTCCCTGGGCAGATCGGCTATGGAACCATCGGTGGTGACGACTAAGCCGATGGTAGAATGCTCACTGATCACCCGTTTAGTGCCTAATTCCGCCGCTTCCTGAAAAGGTATGGCGTGCTCAAACCAAGGTGTTCTTACTAAGCGCGGCCCTTCTTCATCCACGTAGCCTTTAGCACTGGGTACCGTGTAGCCCACACAGTCTACGAGCCTGATGCGGGCCTTGGTCTTTTCGCCGAATAAAATTTCCACCGGCTCGTCGGGAACAAATTTCGGCTCAGTGGTCGTTATGGTTTTGCCGGCCCCGCTTTGCGGCAATTCATCTTGTGTCCTTTCTCTTAGATAAACATCGGTGATGTTAGGCATCACATAAAGATCCATAAAACGCTTAATGAAGGTTGATTTACCTGTTCGCACAGGGCCCACAACACCTACGTAGATACTTCCGCCGGTGCGCTCAGCTATGTGGGAAAAGACATTAAAGCTTGCCATCAAGGCTTCCCCTCCTTTGTTCGGGTTTCCTCGATTTTGAGGACCCTGCCCTTAATCAATTAGGTTGGACAGTATACTATATTAAGAGCCCCGCGGAAATATAACGAAAACTTGGCCTTGTCCGCCAAGTTTTCGCCTGAATTTATGACTGAGCCTAAATAGCCGCAAGCTTCAAGAGTTCACTCTTTCCCCGAAACGAAATTCCGTACCCTGCCGTAGCCGTTCAATATTATCCCGATGCCGATAAATCGTGAAAGCGGCGACAACCGCTCCCAGGGCAAGTTCGAGCCAGCCAACTCGGAAGATTAACAAAAGGAGAGGCAGGCTGCAGGCCGCGGCAATGGAGGATAGGGAAATATAACGGAAGAGGATTAAAACCAAAACCCAAATTGCCGCTAAAACCAAGGCTATCACAGGCCACAGCGTAAAGAGCACCCCGGCAATGGTGGCAACGCCTTTACCGCCTTTAAACTTTAAAAAAACGGGCCAATTGTGCCCCATTACCGCCGCCGTGCCGGCTAAAAGCCACAAAAACGGTGTAGAAACCGCAGCCTTAGCCAGCAGTACCGCAACCGCGCCCTTGCCGCAGTCTCCCAAAAGGGTCAGTGCCGCAGGCAGAGTGCCCGCGCTTCTTAACACGTTAGTCATACCTATATTGCCGCTGCCAAATTGGCGCACGTCGATGTTTGCCCACCAGCGGCCAAACAGTAAACCGAAGGGTATGCTGCCTATTAAATAGCTAATCAATAAAACAAAGAAAAAATTCATTCAGCCCTCTCCTTAATCGCCCATATAATCGGTGTGCCCATAAATTGAAATTCCTGCCGCAGCCGGTTTTCCAAATACCTTTGGTAAGAAAAATGCATCAGATCCCTGCGGTTGACATGCAGCGTAAAAACGGGCGGTTTAACCTGCACCTGCGAACCATAATAGATTTTCAGGCGGACGCCTTTATCACTGGGCGGTTGGTTCATAGCAACCGCATCTTGGATCACCTGATTGAGCCTACCCGTTGAAATACGCATATTACGCGCTTCATTCACCTGGCGGACCAGCTGCAAAAGTTCCAAGACCCGCCTGCCGGTCAAGGCGGAAATGAAAATAATCGGCGCGTAACTCATAAACTGCAGCCGATCCCTAATGGCCCACTCGAAATTGCGCTGGGTATCTGTTTCTTTTTTTACCAAATCCCATTTATTCACGGCTATAACAATGCCGCGGCCTGCCTCGTGGGCATAACCGGCAATTTTTGTATCCTGTTCCGTCAGCCCTTCAGTGCCGTCAATCATAATTATCGTCACATCGCTGCGGTCAACTG
>JBHGWS010000003.1:0-3998 GCA_041936745.1 Candidatus Darwinibacter acetoxidans | reverse complement strand
GCGCGGTAAAGTACACTTTAAGCCCGGGCAGCATGGTGGGCTGCGGCAGCTTCAACCAGCCGTATCTAATATCTAAGCCGGCGGTAACACTACTTAAAAAAAACAGCTGGCAAAAGATAAAGTCTTGGATTTTTCTGACGGGCCTCTCACAGCCCTTTTTCAAGCACAAGGCTTTGAAGTCTATTGTTTTGGTTTGTTTTAGGGTTTATTCTCAAAGGATAAATTTCTATCTTTTAACAGTCATGTAATAGCCCTGCAGCTGGGTTGGAATATCGCCCAGATCAAAAACAGTATTATCAAATGTACCGATGTAATCTGCTCCAAGCATTTTATCCAAATGGGAGCTGACGGTAAATTCGGGCAGTTTACCGAGGAGGCGCTCACCGTCAAAAAGAAAAGCGACCTGCACAGGTGCCGCGTAACTGCCGTCGGCTGTAAAATCCCCGCCTGAACTGACCACACTGATAATTGCGGGTGAGCCCGCTAAAGCCGCGGTGAGGTCCTTGGAATCAGTTTTAAACCTTAAAGCGTGGCTTCCCGCACCGTCAATTGAAGGAGGATCATCGTAAGCTCCCCGTGCCGCCCCGGTATGCTCTAAATTATAGGTTTGGGCAGTCTTCTTGTCCGTCAGCACCCGCTTCAACTTACCCTCTGCCACTAAGGCGATGCGGTTGTTTTTAAGGACGACACCTTCGCTGTCAAAGAAGGGGCCGGGCCGGTTTTGGGGATCGCGGTTTTGCTCAAGCCCAACTTTTTTAGAAAAGAGCTGCTGCCCCATTTTCCCGCTGAAAAGCGAAGCGCCTTTGGCAAACCTTTCCCCGTTTAAGGCTTGGGAGAGGAAGTACAAAATTTCATTCGTTTCGAAACTAAAAACGGGCAGGCGCTCACCTGCCGGTAAGTCAACTTTAGTGCGGTATGCCTCTAACAAAGCCCTGTTAAATTTCCAAAAGCGGTTGGGATCAAATTTGCGGCTGACATGAGCCAAAAAGCCGTCAAATAAATTGGCGCTGGCTTTTTCCTTCAATATTAAACTTACGACAAAGAAAGCATCTTCGTATTTCAGATCCAAACCCTCACTGTTTCGCATCTCGTAAGCCAGTTCCGTAGTTGAGATCAACTCGCTGAAACCAAAATCAGGGTAGTCTCTGCGTAAAACTGCCAAGATATCTTCGGCCTGTTCCAAAAGTTCTTCAGAAGACATGGGCTCATCGTTGTAAGAGCGGTGATCTTTTAAATCCCCACTTAAAGCGTAAGGGTACTCAATGCCTGCACTGAGGTTTTCTTCCGCCTCATTTACAAGCTTGGCGTCATCTACACTGCCAACAGCGCCGGCAAGCCCAATTTTACCGTCCCGATAGACCCTAACGCCTTTTTTGGTAATATCCTTAACGCGTACAGCATGCACTGCCCCTGCCTGCACCCTGGCGGCCGTTTCTTTTTCCGTGATTGTAATAAATTCTTGTTTCACTTTTTTCCCTCCCTACTGGACCTTTAGTTTTTGCACCCTGGTGTAAGGGCCGCCAAAGCCAATGGAAAGGGGGGCCTGCTCCATTTTACCGCAGCCGCCGCCCACAAAAGAAGCCAATTCAAACTCGCTGCTCACCGCATCCACCAGATCCAAAGTAGTAAAGACATTGCCCGTTACTACCGAAATCTTCACAGGCTCGGTAATTTTCCCATTCTCTATTTTATAAGCCCGGGCCGGCGCAAGCGTAAAGGTCGACATACCGGAGCCGTGTTTGAGAGTATCCAAATAGATGCCCTTTTCCATTTCCCCGATGATTTCCGCTAAAGGCCGGCTGCCCTTGGCGATATAAGTCGTTGTCATGCGAACAATTGGTTCGAATTCGAAGTTTATGGCCCGGGCATTACCCGTTAGGCCTTCCTCTAAGGCAGTTGCCGTTCCCGCACTGTGCAGGCGGCCTGTCAGTTTGCCTTGGGAAATTATCTTTGTTTTTTTGCTCTTTGTCCCCTCATCATCAAAGGGTGTAAAACCTGAGCCAAATACGCCGCCGTCATCTATAATAGTTAAGAGATCTTTGCCTACCCTTTTGCCTAATGCCCATTCTTTTTTCATTGTTTCATCGCCGACCATAAAATCCGATTCACTTTTATGCCCGAAACTTTCGTGAGTGAAAATCCCCGTTGCCTCCGGGCTTAAAAGAACCGTATAGTCCCCCGGTTCCACAGGTTTTGCTTCTTTGACAAAAGCAATGTTCTTTTCTATTTCCTCTTTGAAGAAACTTAGATAAGCTGGCAGTTCACTGAAAAACTCCGCCCCTTTTGAAACTACCATCTGATCTTTCTGATCGCCATGAGCAATGTCCAGATTAAGGCGGATGCCGCAGCTTTGCCAATCAAAGGTGATGGCGGACCCTTTGGAAGAATAGAAGGATTTTACCATTTTCTTGTCCACGTAATAGGAATTGTGGTTGACTACTGCCGGATCAGCAATTAAGTCTATAAATTTCTCCAACAAAGCCTGTTTTTCAGCAATTGCGACAACAGTGACGGATTCTTCCTCAAAGCGCCTTAAATCCTGCCTGTGGACTTCCAAGGACTGAACGATTGGATCTTCCCCTATCCTTGCATTGGGCACGGCCATTTCAGCCAAGGAATCAATGTGATCTTGAATGCGAGCGAGATCGGTTGTAGAAATGTAGTACCAACGCTTACCGTCGTAAACTCTGATAAATGCACCCCTTTTTGTGCGGGCCTTTTGCTCCTGTAAGGCCTTTTCCCTAAAACTGATCTTTGTTTCAAAGGATTTTTCAATGCGTACATCGACATACAAACCGTCAGGAAAATTGAACATTTCGCGCCTCCCTTTTTGCGGATAAAAGCAATACCTAGTTATTTCCATGTTTAGCCAACAAATCCTTTGTTAAATTACTATCATTTCCAGTGACATTGAACGGCCGCCCCAGATCCCGCCAGAGCCAACTTGCTGGCTTCTTAAAGATCGCCCGGCTGCAGCCGCTGCCCTTTTCCATCATTGAGCCTAATTTCAAAGATTTCTTCTTATCCCCTTTGATTAACTCGAGGGCATTAGGCCCATGTTATAGGGCCCCTTTTGAAAACGTTAAACGCTCTGCAAGCCGTCTTCTAAAATTCCCGCCCTGAGAAAAAACGCCTGCCTAATACGGGCAGGGAAAAAAATAAAAAGGATTGTAATTCAGGCTGATCTCAAAGCTGAATGTGATATAATTATCCCAAAAGGTGATGTTTAGATCACTTTAAGGGGGAATTTTGATGTTCGGGCTGCAAAAACATGGGAGAAGAGGCCTTTGGCTGCGGGGTTTTTTGGGCTTTTTAGGCTTTCTCGGTTTTAGGTATTTCCAAACCGGCGAGATTAGATGGTTGTTCTGCTTTGGCTATTTCGCCTTTTTCGCAGACTTTTGGATTGCAAAAATAGCCACAACTATACCTGATGAACGCTACCGGGAAAACACTGTGCTGGCAAAAGCATTTGTGGGCAACTTAGCTTTAGTGGAATTAGCCGTTTTGTTCGCCGTAGGAGTGTTTTGGCCCCACCCCACCTTCCTCATTTTAGCCATCACGCTTATGTGGGCCTCGCTTGTCATAGCCTACGGGGTTAAGTTATACGTTTTGGAAGAGATGTGATTTTGTGAGCCGTTTTATCTGCAATTTAAAGAAATACCGCCAATTAAAGGGCCTCACTCAGGAAGAACTGGCGGCGAAGGTAAACGTCAGGCGGGAAACAATAGTCCGCCTGGAAGCGGCCCGCTACAACCCTTCCTTGAAGCTGGCAGTTGATATTTCCCGCGCCGTGCAGGCACCGTTGGAGGATATTTTCGTTTTCGAATAAACAAAAACAGGGCGCAGCGGTTACGAAAGGTATTTTAAAACTTGAGCCTGAAGGGAGCGAAGGCGGGCAGGCCCAAAAAAGGTTGCCCGCCTTTTTATTTAAGAGATTTGTAATCCTGCCCCTAAACTACCTGCCCTAAGCGTTTTTATATAACAATTCATAGCCGTTT
>JBHGWS010000002.1:0-15432 GCA_041936745.1 Candidatus Darwinibacter acetoxidans | reverse complement strand
GGTGCATTTAGCCATTTTCGATGAAATGGATTACAGCCAGGTGATCAGCGTTGATAAGATCCAGGCAACTCATCGATTAAGTGCCGCGCCGCCCATCGGCAGCCGCAGCCCCAGCCACGCTTCTGCTGTGGGCAAGGCGCTCCTTACCTTCTCCCCGGCGGAAGTCCGAGAAGCAGTCTTAAGCAAAAAGCTGCAGCGGTTTACCGCCAATACCATCACGAAGAGGGAAAAGCTGGAGGCGGAGTTTGCCAAAATCGCCAAACGGGGTTATTCCCGCGACCGGGAAGAACTTGAATACGGCCTCTACTGCTTGGCCGTCCCCATTTTAAACAAGGAAAGGGAAGCAATAGCAAGCATCAGCGTTTCGGGGCCCAAAAAAAGGGTACAAGGGGCGGAGGCGGAAATTGTCGCTCGGCTGCAGGCAGCAGTGCAGCTGATCCAGAGAGAAATTGAATAAAAAGAGAACAGCCGCTGAAGGATTGAGCGGCTTTTTATTTAGTGGAATAAATTAAAAAATCCCCTAAAAACCTAAAGGAAAATTCGCATTTAACTAGAATAGGATCACCGGAAGAGTTCATAGAACAACGTTCTGAATTGTGGAACGTTTTTGGGAGGGAAAAAATGAATTTATTAGAAGGCAAAGAAGGGCAGCAGAGCTTATTGCTAGGCAACGAGGCCGTCGTCAGGGGCGCCTTGGAAGCAGGTGTTGATATCATCGCCCAGTATCCGGGGACCCCTTCCTCTGAGATCGGGGATACTTTTTGGCGCTTGAAAGAGGGAGCCGATTATTATTACGAATACTCTACAAATGAAAAAGTGGCTCTCGAGGTTGCCGCCGCGGCTGCAGCCAGCGGTCTGCGTTCCCTAACAGCAATGAAGCATGTTGGTTTAAATGTTGCAGCCGACTCCTTCGTGAGTACAGCTTACGTTGGCACAAGAGGCGGCATGGTTATTGTCACAGCCGATGATCCATCGGTTCATTCTTCTCAAAACGAGCAGGACAACCGAATTTACGCCCGATTGGCAAACATGCCCATGCTGGAGCCGGCAACACCTCAAGAGGCTAAAGAATTTACAAAACGGGCTTTTGAACTGTCGGAAGAACTGGCAATGCCCATACTTCTCAGGTTAACAACGAGGGTCAGCCATACCAGGGGACTGGTGGTTTTTGGCGAAAAGAAAAAAGCAAAAGGCAGATCTGTTTTTGTTAAAGAGCCGGCCCGCTTTGTGCCGATTCCTATAAATTCCTACAGGATGCATGGGGACGTGTTGGAAAAGCTGGCAAGAGCGGCGGAAATCAGCAGCGGCAGTGATTTAAACCAAGTTTATCCCGGAGAGGGGCCTGTTGGGATCATCGCCAGCGGTGTGGGGGCCGCCTACGCCAGAGAGGCCGCCGGCCAAATTCCGATCTTAACCATCGGCTTTAGTTATCCTCTGCCGGATACTTTGATCAAGGATTTTATAAAAAAATATAGTTTGGAAAAGTTGTTGATAGTCGAAGAATTGGAGCCGTTAGTGGAAGACGGCGTGCGCTCCCTTCTCTATGGAACAGGCATTGATGTAGAGATATACGGAAAACACACGGGCCATTTTTCCCGGGCCTATGAATATACGCCAGGGATGGTGAAAGAAGCCCTGGCGGAAGTTTTAGGTGTTGAACTTAGCAAAAGGGAGCGCCCGGCGCATCAGGAATTAAAAATGCCGCCCAGGCCGCCGGAGCTCTGCCCCGGTTGTTCCCACCGCCATTCCTATTATGCGGCGGTCAAAGCGGCCAGAAGGTATGCCAGGGTTCACAAAACTGAAGCGCCGATTTTCACCAGCGATATCGGCTGCTACTCCTTAGGTTACGGCAGCCCCTTTGAAACCGCGGACTATTTATTGTCGATGGGTTCCAGTATGGGCACTGCCGGAGGCTTTGCCCGGGCAACCGATCAGCCGGTGATCGCCTTTATCGGCGACTCGACATTTTATCACAGCGGGATTCCCGGCCTAATTAATAATATATATCACGGCCATAATGCAACTTTGGTCATCTTAGACAACAGGGTTACCGCAATGACGGGCCATCAACCGAATCCCGGCATGACGGCGGGCCAAAATTCCTTTAATGAATTGTCTTTGGAAAAATTGGTGGCCGGGTTGGGGGTTGAATTCTTGGAAACGAGCGATCCTACCAATCTAAAAGAAACGGAAGATGTTTTATACCGCGCCATCTCATTTGCAGGGCCCGCTGTTGTAATTCTAAGATCGCCCTGTATCTTAATGGAAAACCGGGAAAAGAGAAAAAGAGCAGAGGAAATTATCCCTTATACGGTACTTGAGGATCAGTGCACCGGGTGCGACATCTGCATTAACACCTTTGCCTGCCCCGCCTTTTATCGAAAAGGCGATAAAATAGCTATTGATGCGGCTCTTTGTGCCGGCTGCGGGGTCTGCGCCCAGGTCTGTCCTTTTGGCGCGATGGTGGAGGTGTCCTAGATGGTAACTAATATAGTTTTGACAGGTGTTGGGGGCCAAGGAATTATTTTTGTCTCACGTGTTTTAGCGGAAAGTGCCAAGGCCGCCAATTTGGGTGTTTACGTCGGCGAAGTACACGGCATGTCGCAAAGGGGCGGGACGGTAACTAGTTTTATCCGCATAGGCGATGTCCATTCCTCTCTCGTGCCTGCCGGGGAAACAACAATTTTGTTGGGCATGGAAATTGGCGAAACCTACCGAGCCAAACAATATATTTCTCGAAACACTTGGGTTGTTACAAATAACCGCCGAATTGTGCCCTTAAGTGTGAGCAAAGACGGGGCAGTTTACCCCCAACCGGCGGAAATCGAGGGGGCACTGCGGGAGTTAAGCGACAACGTTTTATGTTTGGATGCGGCGAAAATTGCCAAGGCAAGCGGGGCTGCCATCGCTGAAAATGCGGCCATGTTAGGTGCCGTGGTTTCCACGGGCGGCCTGCCAATTAGCAAGGAGGTGGTGAGGGAGGAGCTGTTGAAGAGGGTCAAAGGAAAATGGCAGGAACAGAATTTAAAAGCATTCAGAGGCGGCCTAAAATTGGGCCAGCAGCTTCTGGCGGCGAAACACCAGAAATCTTAACGGAGGGAATGTAATGACCACTTCTTTATTAGTTGTTGTGGGTACAATAATTTATTTAGCTGCCTACTTCATCTATGGGCGTTCTTTAGCGAAAAAGGTGGTTGGAGCAGATGATAAAAGAATAACGCCGGCTCACAGTAAGGGCGACGGTATCGACTTTGTTCCAGCACACCCCGCAGTCCTTTTTGGCCACCACTTTGCTTCGGTTGCGGGTGCTGCGCCAATCTTGGGGCCGGTCATGGCTATGGCCTGGGGTTGGTGGGCGGGTTTACTTTGGATTTGGTTGGGTAACATTATCATTGGAGCAGTCCACGACTACTTGTCCTTAATGGCATCCGTCCGTTACGAGGGTAAATCAATTCAGTGGATTGCAGGCAAAATGATGAAAAAGAGAACGTCTTACATGTTCCAAGTATTTGCCTACTTTTCGTTGGTGCTTGCCTTAGCTGCCTTCTCCACGTCATTGGCCAACTTATTTATAGCTAACCCGCAGGTAGCGAGCGCTTCGATGTGGTTTGTGCTGGCATCGGTTATTACGGGATTTTTACTGTATAGGATGAAAATCAATTTTACCCTTGGTACTGTAATCGGTTTGGCTTTGACAGGTTTATCTATCTGGCTGGGCATTTTAACCCCCTTACAGTTGAGCCATCAGGGCTGGATGATTATCTTCTTTCTTTATATGATGGTGGCAAGTGCCCTACCAGTTTGGATTTTACTGCAGCCCAGGGACTATCTCAACTCCTACATCCTTTACATCGGGATGATCGGCGGCCTAATCGGCCTTTTAATTGCGGGCAGCAAAATGCAGATGGTCGGTTTCAGCTCCTGGAGTGCTGTAGTAGTCGGCGGTGTACCTTCACCGTTTTGGCCCGTGGTGCCCTTGGTGATCGCCTGCGGCTCGGTCTCCGGCATTCACGCCTTGATTGGCTCCGGGACGACCTCAAAACAGCTTGATAAAGAGACTCAGGGTCTGATTGTGGGTTTTGGCGGCATGCTGACAGAAGGTTTACTCTCAACGATTGTAACGATCATGATCGGTGCCTTCGGCCTGATTGTGCTGAAAGATGCAGCCGGTAAACTGGCGGAGATGGGGATTATTGCGGACAGGCTCGGCGAGCCCGTCTACTTTGGCGGCAATTATCTCCGGGCCACTAATGCGGTTGGCGGCCCCCTCGGTATTTTCACGCAGAGTTACGGCTGGGCGTTAAACAAAGCCTTTGGCATTGCCACCGATGTGGGGGCGGTCTTCGCCAGCCTTTGGGTTTCCGCTTTCGTTTTAACATCCATGGATACAGGTGCCAGGGTTGTCCGCTTTGCCTGGGAAGAGGTCTTGGAGCCTCTGCAGGAAAGCATGCGTTCCCTCCACAGTGTGTTAACAAACCGCTGGGTCGGGTCCGCACTCGCTGCCGGGATCAGCATTGCACTTGCCTGGGGCGGTGCCTATAACGTGCTTTGGCCTGCCTTTGGCGGTGCCAACCAAATGTTGGCCGCAGTCACTTTGCTGACCGCAGCCTTATGGGTCCGTAAGACGCTGAAAGTGACAGACAAGAAATATATTTGGGCGGTTGTCGCCCCGGCTGTGTTCTTATGGTTTACCGTGTTGGTTTCACTCGTCTGGTATTTGGTAGCGGTGCCGTCTTCGATCATGGTCCAAGCTTTCACGGTACTGGAAATTGTGCTTGTGCTGATCCTGATGTACGATTACTACCAAGCAACGCGCCAAACAACACCGATCGGTTTGGGTACGGGTATCTAAGGCTGACGCTTTTAATCGGGGTGCAGGCGTCTGCACCCTGATTGCTTTTTTGAGCGTTAAAAATTAAAAGGACGGGTCAATGAATATATTCGAGATATTTAAAAGGATCCTGCAGACAAAGGCAACCGAGTATATCAAAGCGGAGCAGACCGAATTAGAACACGTCTTCGCACTGCTTATTTTAGGCTCCTTCATCGGCCTGCCGGCACCGCCCGCCGGTTTAATCATGCGGCTTTTGCCGCATTTGGGCCCCGAATTAGTTTTATTGGAAGAAAGGGCGGTGAATGACGATGACCTTTTCGGGCAAATGGCAGGATTATTCGATATCTAACAAAGTTATTTTCGTTTTAGGCAAAGGGGGGACGGGGAAAACAACTACGGCTGCCGCCTTGGGCCTGGCTGCCGCCGGGGCTTTTAAAAAAGTCTTAGTTGTTTCCTTGGATTCAGCGCACAGCCTGGGCGATGTCCTTAAGAAAGATTTGGGCAGCAAGCCGGTGCAGGTCCGGCAAAACCTCTTTGCCCTGGAACTGGATTTAGAGGCGGCGGTCCAGTCCTATCTAAAAGAGACGATGACACAGATGAAGTCGCTCTACAACTATCTGCAGGTTTTTAACTTGGAAAGCCACCTAAAGCTTCTGCAGGATTCCCCCGGCACTGAGGAATACGCTGTGTTGCGGGCCATCACAGATATTTTAAGAAACGGCGCCCAATACGATTTAATTATTTTTGATACCGCGCCGACGGGTGTAACGTTAAGAGTATTGGCCCTGCCTGCAATCACCCTCAAATGGCTGCGGGGGTTGGAAAAGCTGCGCCTTAATATTTTAGATAAAAGGCAGGCGGTTGAAAACATCAGCGGGCCCAAGAAGGTCAAGGTAGGCAGGGAGTGGGTGGAGCTTGCGGCCCGGGAAAAAGAGGACGCCGTTTTGCGGGAAATAAGAAGGTACGGCAGGGAAATTGACGGGCTGCGGGAAATCTTTTCTAATGCCGACGTTACTCAAGGCATCATTGTTATGAATCCGGATCGGCTCTCTGCCCTCGAATCGAAAAGGGCTTTGGCTAAGCTTGCGGGCTATGGGTTTGCCGTTAAAACGGCTGTCATCAACAGGGCTTACCCCGCCGGTTTAAAAAAGGAGCCTCTTGGGGGCGAAATTTCAAAGTTGAAGGCAGAATACGCCCATTTGGAATGGGTGTTACAGCCTGACCACGCAGGCCGAGATCTTTTTGTGGAACAACTGTTAGGTTTTGGCGGGGCACTACTTCAAAACAAAGGGTTAAAGGCCTTCTTCGGTTTAGGGGGGACTGATAATGAATGAGACAGTTGTAATAATTGCCCTATTGGCCGGTTTAGTAAGCCTGCAGTATTGGCGCGGCAGAAGACTTAATTTAAGCCTAATTAGGGCTTTGGCCGCAGAATTAGAAAAGGCACTGGAGCCTTTGGATAAGGAATATACTTGGATAGGCGGCTACGTTGGTGTTATCGGGAAATATAAAATTGAGCACAGTGCCATTTCCGCGGTGGAAGCTACTGTTTCTCTTGTACCCAGGCACAGCCTTCTCTACCTCCCCATCTCTTTATTAATGGGGAGGAGAGACAGGGTTTATTTCCTTCTGCGCGCCCAAGACAAGCTGCCCGGCGGAGCCCACCTGAAAACGGGCCGGCGAGCTAAATTAGAGCAAGAAGGCCTTAATTATGATGAAAAAAAGCTGGGCGGCACTGTCAGCAAGCGCTGGTACAAGGATAAAAACGAGATCGAAAAATTATTCAGGCCCCTGGCGAAATTAGAGCGGCCGCAGCAGATAAAGCACGTGGCAGTAAATGCAGAAGAAAATGCCTATTACGCCGAAGCGGAAATAACTCACGGTACGGCAGTTGAGTATCTGAAAAATTTACTGCAGGAGCTGGACAAGCGGGCTTAAAACGGAGGTAATGATTATGACGGAAAAAATCCTTGTTATAAATCCCGGCTCAACTTCAACCAAGTTAGCTGTTTTTTCAGCCGGGCGCCAGATTTGGCAAGAAGAGATTACACACAGCCAAAAGGATTTGGCGCCGTTTGCAAATATAATCGAGCAGCTCGCCTGGCGGCAAAGCCTGGTATTAGAAGCGGTGGAGGGGGCCGGTTTCCGCCTTGCCGATTTTGCTGCTTTGGTTGCCCGCGGGGGAGCGGGCCTTGATCCCCTGCCGGGCGGGACCTATTATATTGACGCAGCCATGGTAAGCGATCTGCGCCAGGCCAAAAACGCCGAGCACGCCTCTAACTTAGCGGGGATAATTGCCTACAACCTGGCGGAAAAATACAATTTAAAGGCCTTAACCGTTGATCCCGTGTCCGTGGATGAGTTTGAGCCCCTGGCCCGCTTAGCGGGCTTACCCGAACTGGAGAGGCGCTGCCAAACCCATGCCTTAAACCTTAAAGCAATGGCCCGCCAAGCAGCGGAGTTTTTAAAGAAAGACTTAAGAGACACAAATCAAATCGGCGTTCATTTGGGTGGCGGCATTTCCGTTGCTGCCCTTAAAGGAGGCAAAATTGTCGATGCCAACAACGCCAATCAGGCAGGCCCTTATTCCCCGGAGCGCGCCGGCAGCCTGCCCGTCGGTGATTTAATCGACTATATTTACCTCAAAAAACCCTCACATAAAGAAATGAAAAGGCGCGTTGTGGGCCAAGGGGGCCTCTTGGCTTACCTGGGCACAAACGATGCCAGAGAAGTCGAAGAGCGGATTGAAAAAGGGGATAAAAAAGCGGAGCTGATCTACCGAGGCATGATCTATCAGATCGGCAAAGAGATCGGCAAGATGGCAGCTGTCTTACACGGCAGCGTTGACATCATCTTTTTAACCGGCGGCTTGGCCCGCTCACAATACATCGTGGAAAAATTGCAGGAAATGATTTCATTTATTGCACCTGTAAAAGTGTTCCCCGGGGCGGCGGAGATGGCAAGCCTGGCGGCCGGTGCACTAAGAGTGTTAAAGGGTGAGGAAGAGGCCAAGGATTATGATAGGGAGCGAAATGCACTGGGGGTGCTGATCAATGATCACAAGTTTTAAGGAATTAGTGGCGGAAGCGGCCCGGCTTGAACCTCAGAGGCTCGTTGTGGCAGCTGCCGAAGATGGGGAAGTTTTAAAGGCAGTAAAAATGGCCCGGGCAGAAGGCTTAATTGAACCTGTTTTGGTTGGTGCAAAAGATAAAATTGAAGATTTAACAGCAGAGGTGGGCTTAGATCCCGATTCGGTTGAAATAATCGATGCGCCTTCTTTATCAACGGCCTGCCAAAAGGCAGTACAGTTGGTAGCGAGCGGTGCCGGCGATCTTTTAATGAAAGGCCTTGTGGATACTGCAGTCTTAATGAGGGCTGTCTTAAACAAGGAGTGGGGCCTGCGGACCGAGCGTTTGATCAGCCATATTGCCATGATTGAAACCGAATTTATGAATCGCTTGATTTTTGTTACCGACGGCGGCATAAATATTAGGCCCGATCTTTTGCAGAAGAAAATGATTATTGAAAATGCCATCGACGTGACGAAAAAATTGGGTTACACGGAGCCGAAAGTGGCGGTGTTGGCCGCAATTGAAAAAGTTAACGAGGAAATGCCTGAAACCGTCGATGCGGCGGCTTTGACTCAAATGGCGGCGAGGGGCCAAATTACCGGCGGCTTAGTTGATGGGCCTTTGGCCATCGACAATGCTCTTTCGAAAGAAGCCGCGGCCATGAAAGGAATTCAAAGCGACGTTGCGGGCCGGGCCGACATACTGCTGGTGCCGGACATTGTTTCAGGCAATATCCTGGGTAAAAGCCCCATATATTTCGCTAACGGTAAAATAGCCGCTATAATCGGCGGAACTTCTAAACCGGTTGTTCTTACTTCCCGGGCAAATACGGATGAGATCAAGCTGATTTCTATTGCCGCGGCAGTGCTCATGGGCTCGAATTAAAAAAATAGGATACTGCTTTCCCGGCGGTTGGTGTGCCTCGTTTACGATGCCCCGGCCGCTTTTTTGATCCGGCTAAAGCGCCGAATCAAATAGGCGTTAGCCAATGGGGTGGGCAAAACGATGACAATTATCGAGTGTTTTGCAATATTAAATCCTGCGGCGGTGCCAACCGCATCGCCTGGCGCAAACAGGCAGCCCGTTGTCAGGCAGCCGCAGTCACCGATTAAAAAGGTGATTAGAGCAAAAACAAAGCATAAAAAATCGAGTATTTTCATCCCTTACCTTAAATTATGGGTGATATAAACAGTGGTTGCGGCAGTGCCTGAAACGTCTACAATACTGTACTTGGCTTACGAAGTAGGTTCGTCTTTTAAGCCAAAACAAGCAAGAACCGGCCTTTGAAAAATGTCTTGCTACCGCTTTTCGCCATGGTTAACCCCCTGCAGCAAACCGCGCTTAGACTACAGGGGTTGATTTAAGTTGAGATTGCTTACGAAAGGTTGTAAACTTATGTTAAGAGGTGATCTAATTGGCCGAAAAAAAGCTTATCACAGCCAAAGATTTGGCAGAGGCTTTAGGCGTATCAGTTGAAACGATTTGGCGCTATACGCGCGCCAAGCGCATTCCTTATCTTGAGATCGGCCCACAGCGTTACCGCTATGTTAAAGAGGAAGTTTTAAGCGCGCTGCAGCGGGGGCAGATTGTCAGTGAAGAAGATGCATCCTACTTGCCTAAAACAAAAATGACTTACAAAGAGTTTGCCAAACTGCCGCCGGAAACGGGCTGTACCCTCCAGTTGATTGATGGCATCTTAGTAAGAGAACCGAGCCCAACCTATCAGCACCAAAGGGTTTCCCGCAGATTACAGCGACTTTTGGTCAATTATTTTGAAAAAGAAGATCCAGCAGGCGAGGTATTTAACGCGCCTCTCGATGTCTATCTCGATGATTATACGGTGGTGCAGCCGGATTTATTCTATTTGCCGGGTACCCGCCCTGCTCAAAACAATCCCGTCGATTCTCTGCCCCTGCTGGTGGTGGAGATTCTTTCCCCTTCCACTGCCGGAACTGATCGCGTGCAAAAACTGAACAGCTATCAAAATGCCGGTATCGAGCACTACTGGCTGGTTAACCCTCTGGAAAACACAATCGAATGCCTTAAACTGTCCGAGGGAAAATACGCAGTCCTGCTGACGTTAGGCGACGGGAATCTAAAACATCCCGACTTCCCCGGTTTGATAGTTGACCTTGCTGCTTTGTTTAAAGAACCGGAAATGCAGTAGGATTATTTTCGCCCCTCTGGTCTCACCGCAGGCGGCCCTATGGCTCGATGGGAAGAAACAGTTGGATCTTTAATCATTGCCGCGGGATTGTTTAGGATACTGAGCCGATAAGGAACAATCCGCCGATTGGTCGGCGGATCGCGGCCAGGCAACCGGCTTAAACAGGCGGCTGCTAAAATTTAAATCCGATGCCGCAGCGCAGATCGTTCGATGGACCGTTTCTAATAGTATATCCCACGTGAATTAACCAGTCTTTGTAATCAAACCACAGTTTTATTCCCGCATCATGCCAGGCTGTACCCTTTAAGCCGATGCTGATGAGCGTCTTAAGCGGCGGGGCCGGCGAAAAAGATGAGTAGATTTCGAAAGCCCATTCCTCATGGGGGAAGAAATCCACACCTACTGAAACTGTTTCTGTCAGGGCCGTGGCAGCCCCCAGAGATAGAACGGTATCTGCCGCCTTTTCAATTAAAGGGATCACCGGTATGGCATGGACCGCTGCCCTTACACTGGTTTTTCCGTAATTATAAGCCAGGCCTGCCGCCAGATTTACTTCACCGGGCACCCGGTGCACCCCCACAGCAACGCTGATGTCATCAAACTCCTTGACAGCGATGAAAGAAAAGCTGACGGGTTTATCTTTTCCCGCGGTCTGCAGGGCGATGGCACCGTAGCCTTTCGCGAACTCATCGTATTCCGCGTAGAAGACTTGGCACACTCTCGCGTTCCAGGCACAGCTTGCGAAAAGCAATTGCTTATCCCCGATTTCGGCTAAGAATAAGGGGTTTTCCAAGGCGCGGTCCGGTGTAAATGCCTGTACGAGGCCTGTACCCAAAACAAAGGTAATAACCAAGATCGCCAAAATTTGTTGACGAAATATCACGGCCTATTCATCCCCTTCGATGATATGTGGTGTGACCATGATTATTACTTCTGTCTCGCTTCTCTCATTCCTTTCTGTCCGGAATAATTTTCCAAGCAAGGGGATGTCTCCTAAAATGGGGACTTTTCCCACGCTTGAACTTTCGAATTCATTAACCAGCCCGCCCAGGACAAACGTTTCTTGATTGCGTACCCGCACGGTAGTGTTGGCGCGCCTGCTGGAGACAATAGGGTAGCCGTCTTGGTTAAAGCCGGTAATTTGGCTTACTTCCGGCTCCAGTTTTACTGTAATATCCCCCGTTGGTGCGATTTGTGCCAGGAAATTCAAAGTGACACCGCTTTTAATGATTACCCGCTGCCTGGTTAGGGTTCCGGTTGCAGATTCCGTCTCCACGATAAATGACTGCTCCTGGCCGAGGAAGATGTCTGCTTCGTGGCCATCCATTGCCACAATTCTGGGGTTTGCGCGGACTTTTGCTTTTCCGGCTTCTACCATTGGCTTGAGAGCAGTTAAAAAGGAAGCAACACCGGCAACATAGTCGTACGCAATGGTCGAAGTGGCTCTTAATGCAGAAACAACGAAACCGACTTCGCCGGTGGCAGTTGTCTTAGATTTTGTGCCTTTCCACTGCCATTCGGTTCCCAGGGCTTTGCGGGCGTCTTCCGTCAGTTCGATAATCAAAACCTCCAACATAACTTGGCGGACAGGTAAATCAATGCGGGAAATGTCAGAGGAGATCCGCCGCAGCATTTCCGGCGACCCGGTCACAACTAAGGTGTTCAAGGTACTGTCAACTTTGACGTAAGGACGGTAGTATTCCGACAATAAATCCGCCACGGTTTTAGCCGGAACAAAACTGGTTTTGAAAATCGCCACATCGCTCAGCAGAGTAAACGAGGGATTTTTGAGATCAATGGCACCTACTAAATAGTAGCCTTCTTCCAAATAGCGGAAAGTAAAGCCTAAAGGTACGCAGATGCGGCTTAAGGCATCTTCCAAAGCCAGATCTTCGAACTCTGTAGTTATAAAGCCGGTTACAGTGCTGTCAGCAATAATTGGTATCTCTGCTTGAATTGCGATGTCGTTTAATGCATCCAAAATATAGGTGTCGTAAAACATGTTCGATATCAGAATATCTTCAAAACGTTTCGCCCATCCTGTTGAAGCCAAAACTAGAGTAAGAGCGAAAACAACCGCCAATACAACGGGTGCCCTAAAAACTTTTTTATTCATTCTCTTCCATACCCCCTATTCTTATCCCCAGCCGCCCAATGGCCGGTTCGTGACCGCCGTAATCAACCCTGATTATCAACTGGTATTCCCCGTCCGCCAAGCCGGTTGGCAGCATAAAACTAAAAAGCCGCTTTGCTCCCGGTAAGACTGGGTTGGCTGTAGTCGGTAATTCCACTACATTTAGCGTCTCTGTCCAACCGGGAATGATCCTGCCGCCTGCCGCTTCTTCTTGCGGATGGATTTGGTTAAGCACCAACTCCACAGATGGAATCACCGCGGCTGCCCCCGTGTTTTGAAAGATGGAATCAACTGCAAGCCCGCCGTCAGCTTCACCGGCGCTGACAATCTCTACACTACCGATCTTTTCCAAGCCTGTGCCCAAGACTCCCAATAGGCTGACACCCGCTTCGACGCTTGAACCGTCACTGGTCTGCGATTTGAAGAGGATATCGCTGAAAATGCTTTCTGTTAAATTCCGCGGTGGGCGTAATGTCAGGCGAATCCTCCGGGTCCGCCCCGGCATAAGTGAAAAAAACTGTGGGTTAAGCTCAACCCAGGCAACGGCTTCACCTCGCTCTTCGCCGGGAACAAGGCCGCCATAGATGTCAAATTCAAGAGGCAGTACAAGGCCAGTCACATCAATAGCTTCGTCCCCATGATTTGTGACCTGCAGGACAGCGCTCTGAAACGCTCCCGGCCGTAATGCTATCTCCAGATTATCCGGCGATACGGAAAAATGGGAAAGGGGGATCAGCTCACTCATGGCACTTGTTTGAATTTCGTCTTCGCCGACCGTGAAATTCGTGGTAGCAATTAAAGGCCTCCTGCCGCCATATTCAATGACAGCCCTGGCGGTATAATCACCGGGGTTGATGTTCTTCGGAATTACTGTTTGCAGCTGTACCACCGCTGAAGGCAAGATCACACCGCGGCCGCCGCCCAACGGGTAGCGGGCAACTGTCCTGCCATCGGGGGTTGTTAAGAGCAGCGATCCTCTCGTGACAATATGCACATTCCCCGTGTTGTTCACTGCGGCTGTAAACACTACTGCATCTCGCCCCACAAACGGCCGCAGTGCAGGGAAATCGCCGGAAGGCGAAACAGATAAAGATTCAACGTAAGCCTCCCGCCGTAGATTCGATCCTTCAACCACTATTTCAAAAAAACTGGCTATTTGGAAAGTAAAAAGAGTTGCGCCCAACTGATCAGCTTCGGTTTCCATCATCTCCGGGACTACTGTAAAAGTAACCGCACCGTACCGCCCGCCAAAGCTTCCCCTGGGGATGGCTATCGTTACCAAAACCTCTGCAGTGCCTCCCGGTGGGATACTCAATTTTGTTGGTGAAACTTCGATGTATTCTGTTAAGCTGTGCGCATAACTTCCGGGCGGCCTTAAATGATAAACGCCGCTTAAGTCTTCCTTGATGTCGGCCGTCGCTACCTGGAGTACAATGGTGTTGTATTTATCTGAATTGTCTAGGTTAATTACCTGCGTTAAAGTTTGACCGGCCCTGATTGTCTTCTCCACCAGGATAGGATCCAGGGAAAGCGTTGGCCCCTGGGCATGCAGTTTAAAACAGAAAATTAACAACAGGCTAAACGCCAGCAAACAAATCCGGTAAGGCTTAGATTGTAGTTCTCGACACATCCCCTTCACCCCAAGAAAACCGTATTTTTCGCTTCCTCAAGCAGAGGCTTGCCGGGGCCGCAACCCCGGCAAGCCTGTCCAATCAAAGGCGGTTACCGCCTATTAAAGATAGCCTGCCTTAGAAATTGTACTGATTGGCAAATTCCCCACCAACGATCCACGGCTTTTGGCTGGCCAATGTAACGGTGATGGTTCCGGAGTTGCTGTAAAACGGGACTTTCGCCGAATTGCAGGGAACAACCTCGATCATGTTCCACAGCTTGAAGTTCTGCCCATCACCGTGTAAAAGTTCGCTGTCGGGAATGTTGATATTGGGCAGCTGAGCTGCATACCAGCCGGACCAATCGTCAATTTCACTCAGGGGGCCTTGGCCGCTTCCCAGATCAAAACCGTACCGGGTTGCAATTTCCGGATTGACGGCTGTTTCTGCATCACTGGCGAGTAGAGGTCCGAAACCTTCGAATTGGATGGTTACGTCGCCGTTACTGCGGATCTGTCCGCCGATACAGTCAGCGAAGTAAGTTCCCGGCTTGCGGACATACCAGCGCCATTGCGTGCCGTTGACGAACAAATCCAACCATTGAGCAACTTCTGCTTTAGTTTCCCAATTGATAGTTTGAGTATTGTTGCATTCTTGGCTGTGGCTGCCGCCGGTATAAGCCCTGGCCAGTTGCGATGTTTCCACCAATTCGCCGTCTACCTTCCATACAGTTACCCGGTTCGCCGCCAAGGTTAGACTGCTGAACAGGCCTGCCATTAAAGCCGCAACAAGTGTCAATATGATAATTCTTTTCATTTTTTTTCCTCCTATTTTTTCTTGCCTTTTATTTACCGCCGATCGCATGATACGCCTGGCTGTTAACCAGGGTAAACGTAATCACCCCCCAGTTTTGATATGTACCTACACTCTGTGCACCTGACACTACCCTCTGCCACAGGCTGAAAGTAGAATCATTTGCGGCAGATGCTTTTAACTCCAATTCCGTTTTCCCGTTTAAAGCTGCCGGGGAAATCCATTGGCCCGGCTGCCCGTTCGAACCGAAGGAGTAGAAAACCGGGATGATTTTGTTGGATTCGGATGTCAAATTGCCAAATCGGCTGAAGGTTACCCCTATTTTAATTTCTTCCGTGCCGCCTGAGGTACGTACGGCTCCATCGAAGGCTTTTGCGAAATAGTCACCGGGCCTGCGGATATACCAAGCAATTTCTGTTGCAGAGATCTCCAGTGAAACCGAAGCCCGCCCTGCTCTTACTCTTAACTTAAACTGCCGGCCTTTGGATATTTTCTGCTGCCCACTGCCCAGCTCATAGCGGAGTAGGGCACCGGAATTCAGTTCATGCAGGCCATTCTCCAAACGCCGTTTTCCCGTTGGGTCCTGTCTCGGAGCGGTGATCAAAGAAACTTGGGCCCGCCGGCCCGGCTCAAGGCCGGTTCCCTTCCAGGTAAAACCGCTTTTGCCGTCAACTTCTGCTAGAAGCATATTAGACAGGCCGCCTGCCTCGGACATTTGAACCGCCCAGGATTCGATTTCAAGTTGAGTTGCGAAGCTGTCCGTTACCTCAAAAACAGCCAGTGCCGCGTCTAAGTTGTTTGTA
>JBHGWS010000001.1:0-68532 GCA_041936745.1 Candidatus Darwinibacter acetoxidans | reverse complement strand
ATCCAAGCTCTGAGAAAGTACCGGGCGTGCCACATTAAGGATAAAGTCCCGGTTATTGGCGATGCTACCGCAGCACTGAACCTCGATTTTAACGGTTGGCAGCATGCGGCAACTTGTGGCGGGCAGTAAGAAAGGATTCTAAGATATACAACGCTTTTTAGGAAAAAGAAAACCTCTGAAAACGCCTATTTTAGGGTGTCACAGAGGTTTTTTCCATTTCTAACTGTAAAAGTCGAGATTATAACCTAAAATACTATTTTTGACAAACCAAACTGCCTATTCGTCGGACTCCAAAACGCCGACAACTTTCTCAAATTCCTCATCGTCTTCAATGTCCATTAAAACTTCTTCTCCGTCCTCATCCGTTTCCACGCGGAAGATAAAAGCCCCGTCTTCCGGATTCTTTTCCGGCAGCAGGACTGCATAAACTTGTTGTTCCACTTCCAGGTATTCTAAAACGGTGAATTCGTGCTCTTCGTCATCTTCATCGATTAAGACTATCACGTCGTTCTCGTGTTCGTGCCCATGGTTTATATGATCGTGTTTCATCAGTTATTCCTCCCTTAAAACCTATCTTTTACGCCTTGGCGTCCAAATATGCCTGCAAAATTACTGCGGCAGCCACTTTATCAATGACCCGGCGCCTCTTGGCCCGGCTTACATCTCCTTCCAGTAAAATTCTTTCCGCGGCCGCGGTCGAAAACCTCTCATCCCAATATTCAACCGGCAGCTCGAATTCCCTGGCCAATTCCGCCCCAAATTCGTAAACCCTGTCCGCTTCCGGACCGTAGCTGCCGTCTGTGCGGCGCGGCATCCCCACTACAAAGCCTGCCGCCTCATATTCACAGACAAGCTTTCTCAATTTTGCCAAATCGCTCTCAGGCGTTGTCCTGCGGATGACAGTCAACCCCTGCGCCGTCCAGCCCATCCGATCACTGACCGCGACCCCTATGGTTTTTTCACCCACATCCAAACCCAATACTCTCATTGCAGTACTCCAATCTAGGCGGTAAATTACACGGCGGTTCGCCGTTTGAAAAGAATCCCTAAACTGTTCGGCCCGCAGTGGCTGGAGATGGTACAGCCTGCTTCCGTTTCGATTATCGATTCAAACTCAACGTGCTTTTGAACCTCTTTTTTGACTGACTCCAAAAGGCTGCGCTCGCACCCCGAATGGGTGATAAAAAGCCGCCGTTTATCGATAGCCGCCCCGCCCGCCAGCCTGTCCCGCACGTAAGCGAGGGCAACTTTACTGAAGCTGCCGCGAAACTTGCGCCCAACAGCCATTTGGCCCTCTTTAACCTCAATACAGGGCCGCAGGCGCAAAAGAGCCGCACTGCGCGCCGTAAGGCCCAAACAGCGGCCGCCTTTGGCTAAGTAGTCCAAGGTGTCAATTACAAAACTGGTTTCAATTTGCGAGACGGTGCTCTGCAGTGCCTGCACAATTGCGGCCGGTTTTTGGCCCGCCTGCACCAGTTCAACGGCATCGTGGACTAAATGGCCGCTGCCTGTGGAGAGATTTTGCGAATCGATAATAAATACGTTGGGGAAATCTTCTGCAGCAAGCACTGCGTTTTGATAGCACGATGAAAAGCGCGAACCTAAAGAGATGTGGATTACCGCCTCTGCTTTGGCGGCATATTTTTCAAAATGGCGGTAGTATTCGGCCACATTGACTGCCGCGGTATGGCAGGCCAAATTCTCTTTTTCGACGTAATTAAAAATATCGGCCGGTGTTATATCAACACCGTCTTTATAAACCCGATTCCCCACCACTAGACTGAGGGGAGTGGTCACTATTTGGTGTTTTGCAATAAACTCTGGGCTCAGATCACAGGTGCTGTCGGCACTAATCGTAATCATAACCGGGCACTCCTTTGCTGGCTATATTGTTAAATAGGTTTCCAGAAAAAGAACAGAGCCACAGCCCGCACGGCTGCGGGCGGTGGCCAGTCAGTATATTTTTGCAGCTCTTAAGCTGGCAAAGCGATGATCACTGCTCTTTTAGGAATTCTTTTATGAGTTCTTCCAGGATTATATCTCTTTCCAGCCTCGTGATCAAACTTCTGGCCTTTTTATGGCTGGTTATAAATGTAGGATCGCCAGACATCAGATAGCCAACTATCTGCCCTACGGGATTGTAGCCTTTTTCCTGCAGGGCTCGGTAAATTTCCCCTAAAACCTCCTTTACGGATAGATCCTGATCCAAAGACTTGTAGCGGAACAATGTGGTTTTATCATCAAATTCAGTCATGGTGACCCCCTCTCAACTCTCATACTATACTTATTCTACAGTTAGGAGTTAATACCCTCCAATTGTTGACGAAGAATCTTAAGGCCCGCCTGCAGGGCCTCCGGCAGTTTTTCGGCATTTCTGCCCCCCGCTTGCGCCATATCGGGCCGGCCGCCGCCACCACCGCCGCAGACCTTAGCCGCAGCCTTGACAACCTCCCCCGCGTGGAAGCCCTTTTTAGTCAGCGGTTTGGAAATCATGCTTAAAAACAAGACCCGGCCTTCGCTGCGCGCCCCCAAGAGCACTGCCCCCGGCTCCAGCCGATCCCGCAGCCGATCACCTATTTTACGCAAAGTTTCCGCATCCTGTGCCTCTACCTCGGCGGCGAGAAGTGAGACACCGTCAATTGTTTCTGCACCGCTCAACAGATCATCCAAAGAAGCGAGCACTCTTTTTTCCTGCAGCGAAGTAATTTCCCGCTCCAATTCCCGGTTTCTTGCCAGCAGCCCGTCGATTAACTGGGGCAGTTCCGCCACTTGGCCGGGCAGCCGTTCTTGGGCTTGTTGCAGGATTGCTTCTCTTTCCCTCACATATTCTAAAGCCTCAAAGCCCACTACAGCTTCTATCCTGCGCACTCCCGCGGCAACACTGCCTTCCGAAATTATTTTAAACAAGCCCAGCTCCCCGGTAGCCCGGACATGTGTTCCGCCGCAGAGCTCCAGAGACTCCGCCCCAATCTGCACCATCCGGACCCGCTCGTCGTACTTTTCACCGAAAAGGGCTAAAGCCCCTTTTTTCTTAGCGGTCTCCAAATCGGTAACCTGGGCGGAAACCGGTTCGTTCTGAAGAATAATCGCATTGACCCGCTCTTCAATGTTTAAAAGTTCGGCAGGCGTCAAAGCTTGAAAATGCGTGAAGTCAAAGCGCAGCCGGTCAGGGCCCACATAGGAGCCCGCTTGGTTGACATGCTCGCCCAGCGTCTTTTTTAAGACACTGTGCAGCAAATGGGTGGCGCTGTGATGGCGGGCTGTCTCTTGGCGCAGTTTGGTATCAATTGCCGCCTGAACATCGCTGCCCACGGTGACAAAACCATCTTCCACTACCCCCAGGTGGCTGATTAATCCCTCTATAGGCCGCTGCACGTCTTTAATGCGTACCCTGCCGGTCTCAGTGGTAATCAAACCCGTGTCCGCTGTTTGGCCGCCGCTTTCCGCATAAAAAGGCGTCCGGTCTAAAACTAAGGCGACTTCCTCGCCAGCGCTCGCCGAATCCACTTCCCTGCCCGCGGCAATGATTCCCAAAAGCTTTGCGGCAGCAGTTGGCTGGCCGTAACCTAAAAACTCTACTTCAACCGTATTGGCCAGGTTTTGGTAAGCGGCTAAACCTTCATCCAAATAGCCGGTGGCGGTGCGGGCTTTTCGAGCCCGCTCCCTTTGTGCCGCCATGGCGGCCTGGAAAGCAGCTTGATCAACCTCTAAGCCGTGTTCTGCCAAAATTTCCGTAGTTAATTCCAGAGGGAACCCGAATGTGTCGTAAAGTTGGAAAGCATCTTTGCCGTCAATGATTGTTGCCTTGGCCTTTTTTGCCGCCGCGATCAGATCGTCCAAAAGGCGGATGCCCTGATCGAGGGTTTGGTTGAAACGCTCCTCTTCTAAACCGACCACTTTATGGATATAATCCAGGCGGCCGGCAAGTTCCGGATACGGTTGTGCCATCTCGCCGGCAACAAGATCCACACCTGTGTTTAAAAAAGGCTCATTTAGATTCAAAAGCCTGGCGTGCCTGATCGCCCGACGCAGAAGGCGCCTTAAAACATAGCCCCGCCCTTCATTGGTAGGCAGGACCCCGTCAAAAACCAAAAATGTAACTGCCCGCAGATGATCTGCAATCACCCGCAGGGAAACATCGTTTTCCTCATCTTCCCCGTACTTAATGCCCGCCAGCCGGGCAATGCCGTCCACAATCGGTTTCACGTTATCGATCTCGAAAATGCTCGGTTTACCCTGCAGCAAAGCGGCAACCCGCTCTAAGCCCATCCCCGTATCAACGCTTTTTTTAGCTAAGGGGATGTATTGATCCCCTTTTTGTTCGTACTGGATAAAAACCAAATTCCAGAATTCAAAGAATCTGTCGCAATCACAGCCGGGCTTGCAGTCGGCCTTCCCGCAGCCAAATTCAACTCCCCGATCGATATGTATTTCCGAGCAGGGGCCGCAGGGGCCGGAACCTGTTTCCCAAAAATTATCTTCTTTGCCTAAGCGGACAATTCTTTCCGGGGGGATGCCCACGGACTTGCGCCAAATCTCCTCTGCTTCATCATCATCTAAATAGATGGTGACCCACAATTTCTCCGGCGGCAGTTTCAGGTAGTCTCGCACGAATTCCCAAGACCAGGGTATGATTTCTTTTTTGAAATAATCACCGAACGAGAAATTACCCAGCATCTCAAAGAAGGTCCCGTGCCGGTCGGTTTTACCAACGTTTTCAATATCGCCTGTGCGGATACAGCGTTGGCTTGTCGCTACCCTGGGGTAGACCGGTTTTTCTAAGCCTAAAAAATATTTTTTAAAAGGAACCATGCCCGCAACAGTCAGCAATAATGTAGGATCCCCGTGCGGGATTAAGGAATCGCTGGGTAAAATGCGGTGGTCCTTATTTCTAAAAAACTCCAAAAACATTTCCCGAATTGAATCGACTGAATGGTTAGTATTCATCACTGCCGCTAACGCGGTTTCCCCCCTATTTCTGCATAACTACCTCAATATTATCCAACTCCTACCTGCTTGTCAACAAAAGCGACGGCCATAGTTTTAACCTGTGGGGGATCCGGAGCCAAAAAAATATTGCAGCAAAACGCGCAAAATAGCGGTGATGGGTATTGCCACAAGCATTCCCACAACACCTAAGAGATCGCCGCCGACTAAAATAGCGAAAATGACGACTAAAGGATGCAAACCAACTCTGTCGCCAATAATTTTCGGCGCAATGACACAGCTTTCCAATTGGTTGACGGCAATGAAAAGAAGAGCCACCCAAAGAACCGTCAGAGGCGATTTAAGCAGGGCAAAAAAAGCCGCCGGGACGAAACCAAGGATGGGCCCAAAGTAAGGGATAATATCAAAAAGGCCCGCCAGCAGGCCTATGAATAAAGCGTAGGGCACTTTTAAAAAGGCCAAACCGCCGTAGATCAAAAGGCCCACCAAAAGCGAAATAAGAATCTGCCCCCGAAAAAAGCTGTTTAAAGCACCGCTGATCTCCCGGGCAATGTTCTGCACCTCGCCCCTGTAAGGTGCGGGGACAAACTGCAGGCTGCGGCTGCGCATCGCTTGGTGGTCTTTGAGAAAATAAAAAGCGAGGATGGGAGAAATTAATAAAGCCGCCAAAACGGCCACAGCCCCCATCAGCCCCCGGGCAGCTTTATTCGCCAACCCCTCCAATGCTAATTCCAAGCGTTCCATCACGATGTTGACGCCGTCTTGAACTACACCGGGCAGTTTAATTTTACCCAGCTTCTGCAGGCTGCCGGCCCCAAAATTTTCCCACTGCTCGACCCGGGCAGGCAGTTTTTCTAAAATTTCGGCCAGTTCCGCACCTAGCTTGGGCAGAAAGAATAAAAAAAACACGGCAAAGATGACGCCAAGGCAGGCGTAAATTAATAAAATAGCGGCCGTCTTAGGCACACCTTTGTTTTCAAAGGCGGTAACTGCGGGGTATAGAAGGTAGGCGATCACTACAGCGAAAAAGAAAGGGGCCAGTACCAGCCTGACCCGGTAAAAAAACAAAAGGATGCCCACAAGGACAAGGCCCCACCAAATGTTTTTAGTCACCTTTTAATCAAGCCAGCTGCTTAAATCGTGCTCAATGCTTTGTGCTCTTTTAAACAAGATTCTGCCTGCCTGGCGCACCTGCTTTGCAATCGTCCCCCGCTTGACACTGTTTCCCACAAAGACACCAATGGCAAGGCCTAACCCGACCATCATCCAACCTCGGCCATTTGACACCTGATCACCTCATTTAGTGTTTTCAGGCCTAGTTTCTCCAAACGGCAAGAAAAAAACCACCGCCCAAAAACGGTGGTGGAAGCTGAAAGCCCTCTATGAAGCGCTGGCCTGCCTTTTGCGGTAATCAGCTATAGCATCTTTTAGGGCATCCGCAGCCAAATTGGAGCAGTGCATTTTCAAAGGCGGTAAGCCATCTAAGGCATTGGCAATAGAACTGTTGGTAATGTTTTCTGCCTCCTCTATTGTTTTACCCTTAGCCAGCTCAGTAATCATACTGGAGGTGGCAATGGCCGCACCGCAGCCAAACGTTTTAAACTTGATATCCTCGATGACGCCGTCTTTCACGGAAATCCACAGCTTCATAATATCACCGCAGCGGACATTACCTACCTCACCAACACCGTCTGCTTGTGCCAGTTCACCTACATTGCGCGGATTTTTAAAGTGGTCCATAACTTTCTCTGAATACATTTTCCTACCCCCTCGCCTCATAAAGCGGTGACATTTCACGTAAACGGTGGACAATCCCGGGGATTTCCCCCAAAACAAAATCAACATCCGACTCTTTGGACCACAGCCCCAAAGTCAGCCGCAGGGAACCGTGGGCGATTTCGTGCGGCAGGCCCAAAGCCAAAAGAACGTGAGATGGTTCTAAGGAACCGGATGTGCAGGCCGAGCCGCTGGAAGCGGCGATACCTTTAAGATCCAAATTAAGCAGCAGTGATTCCCCTTCAATGAAACTAAAGCTCACATTCACGTTATTGGGCAGGCGGTTTGTAACACTGCCGTTAACCCGAACGTGGGGGATTTTTAAAAGGCCGGCCAAGAGGCGATCGCGTAATCCTAAGAGGCGGACAAACTCCTCTTCCCGCTCCTCTTCCGCAAGCTTTAGAGCCTTTGCCAAACCAACGGCCCCGGCAACATTTTCTGTGCCGGCGCGGCGCCTTTTTTCCTGGGCCCCACCGTGAATTAGAGGTTCCGGCCGTACCCCCCTGCGGATATACAGGGCGCCGATGCCTTTCGGCCCGTAAAATTTATGAGCGGAGATAGAAAGCAGATCCGCCTGCAGCGTATTCACATCGACAGGTAGGACACCTGCAGTCTGCACCGCATCTACGTGAAAAAACGCCCCGTGTTTTCGCAGAATTTCCCCAATGGCTTCGATGGGCTGGATTGTGCCAATCTCATTATTGGCGTGCATCACGGAAACTAAAATAGTTTCGGGGCGCAGCGCTTCTTTTACTGCAGCGGGGTCGACTAAGCCATCACCGCTGACAGGCAGAAAAGTTACTTCAAAACCATTTTTTTCGAGCCAAAGGGCTGAATCCAGGCCGGCACGATGTTCCACGGCTGTTGTAATAATATGCTTCCCTTTGTTTTTGTGGGTTTTTGCCGTGCCTTTTAAAGCTAAATTAATCGCCTCGGAGCCGCCGGCCGTAAATACAATTTCATCACTGTCAGCGCCCAAAACACCCGCCACGGTGTCCCGAGCCCAATCTAAGGCCTGCCTGGCCCGCCTGGCCCAGCCATAGACGCTGGATGGGTTGCCGAACTCACTTTTTAAATAAGGGAGCATGGCTTCTAAGGCTTCCGGCCGCAGAGGTGTTGTTGCCGCGTAGTCCAGATAAATTTCGCTCATTTTGTACCATCCGCTTTCTGTTTTACTGCCTCTTGCTTTAACATTTCCAAAGTGGTGTTGTCTAAAACCTGCTCCATACTTGCCTGCAGGGCCTTCCAAAAGTTCCTGAGCACACAAAGCTGGGGTTCCCCGCAGTAAGGGCCGCTGCCCCCGTCAACCTCCAAACAATCTAAAGGTGTAATAGGCCCTTCTAAAATCCTGATGATATCCCCGATGCAGATTTCTCCGGGCGGGTGAGCCAGTTCATAGCCGCCGTGGGCGCCGCGTTTGCTTTTTACCAAGCCCCCATCGCGCAAAGCGGCCATTAATTGCTCTAAGTAATGGCTGGAAACCAACTGCCGTTCCGCAATTGATTTAAGGGGTATGGGGCCTTTCCCGTAATGGAGGCTTAAATCGAACATTGCCCGCACGCCGTACTCGCCCCGTGTGGAAACTCTCACTGCTTAACCCCCCTTTTCCAATCCCGAGTGTTTTCCTTGGAATTAAACCGAATTAATGATAACATGAAATTTCCGGCCCTGTCAATGTGAAAACAACAAAAAAGCGGTGCTTTAACCGCGGCCGCCTTTTTTCAGCTTGGCAAAATATGCCAAGCGCTCTTTAATTAACTTCTCCCTGCCCTGATCCGTTGGGTTATAGAATTTTGTACCTCGCAGATTTGCCGGCAGGTATTCCTGCTGAACGTAGTGGTGGGGGTAATCGTGCGGGTATTTATAACCGCGGCCGTGCCCTAACTTTTCTGCCCCGCCATAATGGGTATCCCGCAGATGCAGGGGTACCGGCTCCCCGCTGGTCGTTTCCACCGTTCGGAGGGCTTGATCGACCGCGGTGATGACCGCATTGCTTTTCGGCGCGGTAGCGATATAGATGATGGCTTGAGCAATCGCCAGGCGGGCCTCAGGCATTCCCAACCATTCCAAGGCGGTCGCGGCGGCCTCTGCCATCAGCAAAGCGTTCGGGTCCGCCAAGCCCACATCTTCCGCGGCATGAACGATTAAACGGCGCACGATGAAGCGGGGGTCCTCATTGGCATAAACCATGCGGGCATACCAGTAAAGGGCCCCATCGGGGTCGCTGCCCCTTAAAGACTTGATAAAAGCGGAAATGACATCGTAGTGCTGATCACCGCTCTTATCATAGCGCACCCTTTGGGCTTGAGCTGCTTCTTCCGCAATGCTTAAGCTTATTTCCCTGCCCCCCTCTTCGTTAGGCAGAGTTGTAAGCGCGGCAAATTCCAGCGTGTTTAACAAGACTCGGGCATCGCCGTTGGCCGTTTCGATCAGGTGGTTTAAGGCATCGGCGGTGATAGTGCAGTCTAACTCACCTAAGCCGTCCCGCCTGTTTAGAGCGGAGTTGGCAATCTTTTTTAAAGCGGCTTTGGTCAAAGGCTTCAGCTGATAAATCTGCGATCTGCTTAAAAGGGCCGCATTAACTTCAAAGTAAGGGTTTTCCGTAGTGGCCCCGATTAAAATAAGATCCCCTCTTTCCACGGCGGGTAAAAGTACATCCTGCTGCCCCTTATTTAACCTTTGAATTTCATCGACAAAAAGGATCGTCCGCTTGGAATAAAAGGCCCGCCGCTGCTGCGCCTCTTGGATCATTTTCTTTAATTCCGCCACTCCCGTGGTCGTGGCACTGACATCGATAAAAGTACCGGCCGTAGTTTGGGAGATCACATAAGCCAGAGTTGTTTTCCCCACTCCCGGCGGGCCGTAGAGGATAATGGAGCGTAAAATATCATTTACAATAGCCCGGCGCAAAAGAGTCCCTTCGCCTAAAATATGTTCTTGGCCCACAAATTCTTCTAAGCTTTTTGGCCGCATCCGGACGGCCAAAGGGGCATGGTTTTCTTTCCGGTCCCTTTGATCGAACAAATTCATGCTCCATCCTCCTCCAAAAGAGCTCTTACTATAACCGAGGCTGTGATCAGGCCGGCTGCAGCAGGCACAAAAGAAGTGCTTCCGGGCGTTGGGCCCTGCCCGGTTTTAACGGGCCGTTCCTTGGAAAACACTGCGGGCACACCGGCTGTAATGCCCATTTTACGCAAAGCGGCCCGCAGTCTGCGGGCTAAAGGGCAGGTATGCGTGGAAAAAAGCTCAGCCACAACCAGCTGCGTAGGGTCAAGTTTGTTGCCCATGCCTAAGCTTACAATTATGGGCAGCCCCATCTTTTGGCAGTTAGCAATTAAAGCTGCTTTGGCAGCTACACTGTCTATGCAGTCGGCTACGTAATCTACAGGCAGTGCCAAAAGGTGAGCGCCGCTTTCGGGGCTGTAAAATTCTTCGTAGCAGTAAACCTCACAATTGGGGTTAATATCTTTTATGCGCTCTGCCATTACCGCGACCTTAGGCCGGCCCAAGGTAGATTCTAAGGCAATAATTTGGCGGTTTAGGTTGGACAAAGAGACAATATCATGATCAATTAAATGCAGCGAGCCGATGCCGCTGCGCGCTAAAGCCTCCGCGGCGTAGCCACCTACCCCGCCGATGCCAAAGACGGCAACACTGCTTTTTCGTAAACGGGCCAGGTTTGCCGCCCCGATTACCATTTCAGTCCTGGCGAAGCGCTCCATAGCAATTTTCCTCCAAAAAAAATACCCCAAAAGGGGTTATCGAATCCCCCACCGTGTCGCTAGTGCTGGCTCGAATGAACCTGCTTAGGCAGGTGGGTACCCACCTGAGTGGTTTGGACTTCCGTTCGAAGACGGCCCGCCCTCCCCAGCCAGAGTTAAGGTTCCCTGTGTTATGGTGTTGGCTCATAACAAAGCCAGATTGATCACGAGCACAGCAGGGGTTCGTTTTCTAGTTTGATAATATCACAGAGTCGACTTGGATTCAAGTCCCCTGCTTGTACCGATTTTTCCCGGTTCTACTGATATACGGCGGGACATATAACTTAAGCAAAGGAGGGTTGACATGTTATGAACCAAGTTTTAGGCAAAGTTATTGCAATTGCCTTTTTAGTGGAAATCTTAACGAACAGCGTCAAAAATGCTTTACCCAAGCTGGATCGAACCTATCTACCTCTGATCGCAGGTATATTTGGCGTAGCCTTATCGTGGACCACGGGCATTGGCATCTTGGCATCTTTACAGATCCCGATTAGAAACATTCTCCTGGACTATTTAATTACCGGTGTAATCATCTCCCGGGGAGCCAACATAGTCCACGATCTGGCTAAAACACTCAGCTTTTCAGGTTGATCTTTAATTCCGCCAACTGCTTGGGATCAACAGCTGCGGGGGCTTTAAGCATTAGATCGGCTGCACTCACCGTTTTCGGAAAGGCTATTACCTCCCGCAGCGATTTCGCCCCGGCTAAAAGCATGACTAAACGGTCCAAGCCAAAGGCAATCCCGCCGTGCGGAGGAGCCCCGTATTCAAAAGCTTCCAGGAAATAATCAAACTGGGCGCGGGCTTCTTCTGCGCTAAAGCCCAGTGCTTTAAACATCCTCTCCTGTAAGCTGCGCTCGGCGATGCGGATGCTGCCGCCCCCTAACTCCACACCGTTTAAAACCAGATCGTAAGCTTTAGCCCTAACTTCGCCCGGCTTTTCTTCCAACAAGTTTAGATCTTCGGCCAAAGGGGCTGTAAACGGATGGTGGGCGGCCACGTAACGGCCGCTTTCTTCCTCGTAGACTAATAAAGGCCAATCCACTACCCAAAGAAGGTTAAAGGCGGTTGCATCAATCAGGCCTAAATCATGGCCTAATTTCAAACGCAAACGGCCCAAACAATCATTCACAAGCTCAGCTTGATCAGCTATTAAAAGCAGCAGGTCGCCTTTTTCGGCCTCTAAGCCCTGCACTATACTTTCTACTTCCTCATCGCTTAAAAATTTAGCGATGGGCGATCGCACATGTGTTTCTTCCACTGCCAGCCAAACCAAGCCTTTTGCCCCGAATTTCTTGGCCGTTTCTTCCAAATCGTCAATTTGGCGCCTGGTAAAGTGGCCCCCCTGCAAAACTTTGATCCCTTTAATGACGCCACCCGCTTTGATGGTACCGCTGAAGACGCGAAACTTGCTGCCTGCCAACCCCTTTGTAAGATCCACCAGCTCCATGCCGAAGCGGGTGTCCGGTTTATCGCTGCCGAAACGGTCCAGCGCTTCTTTGTAAGAAAGGCGGGGTACGGGTACGGGAATTTCCACCCCTTTGATCTCTTTAATCACATGGACAATCATTTCCTCCATGACCGCCATGACGTCTTCCCGCTCGACAAAGGACATTTCTACGTCGATTTGGGTGAACTCCGGCTGCCGATCCGCTCTTAAATCTTCGTCTCTGAAACAGCGGGCTATTTGGTAATAGCGCTCGAAACCGCCGATCATTAACAGCTGTTTAAACAGCTGAGGTGACTGAGGCAGGGCATAAAACTCCCCGGGATGGACTCTGCTCGGTACAATATAATCGCGGGCCCCTTCCGGTGTGGAACGTATTAAAAGAGGCGTTTCAATCTCTAAAAAATCGCGCTCGTTTAAAAATTCCCGCACAGCCCGCACAGTTCGATGCCTTAAGGCCATATTCCTCTGCAGCTTTTCACTGCGCAGGTGTAAGTAACGGTATTTTAAGCGGACAGATTCAGAAACTTCTTCTGCCTCCTGCAGGGGGAAAGGAGGCGTTTTGGCCTCATTCAAAACCTGCAGCCCGGTCACGGCAACCTCAATTTCACCTGTAGCCAAATTGGGGTTGGCCTGCCCCGCGGGCCGGGCCCTGACAACCCCTGTTACAGACAGGACAAATTCGGCCCTGAGCCCTTCCGCCAGTTTAAACTGCTCCTCCCCTAAGATATCGGGATCGAATAAGATCTGCACCAGGCCCGATTTATCTCTTAAATCCACAAAAATAACTTGGCCTAAATCACGGCGCCTGTTTACCCAGCCGTTGAGGGTGACAGTTTTGCCCGCCGAGCTTAGATCCAGTTCTCCGCAATAATTGGTCCTCTGCCAGTCCGCCAATCTTTACACTCTCCCTAAAACATTTATTAATTGCTCTAATTTTTCCAGGCTGTACGGCGCTTCTTCGCCGCTGGCCATATCGCGCAGCAGAACTTGGTTTTTAGCAAGTTCCTCTTCTCCCAACATCAAGACATAAGAAGCCTGCAGGCGGTTAGCTGCCCTCATCTGGGCCCGGATGCTGCGGTCCAAATAGTCCAGCTCCACCCACAACCCCTTTTTCCTTAAGCGCAGGGCCAATTGGGCCGCCTTCACTTTAGTTTCGCCGCCAAAATGGACGAGATAAGCTTGGGGGCCCCCTTCATCTGCGGCAAACTTGCCTTGGCTCTGCAGAGCCAAAAGAAGGCGCTCCACCCCAACGGCAAATCCAACAGCGGGAGTCGGCTCGCCGCCAATTTCCTCTATCAGGCCATCGTAACGGCCTCCTGCCCCAATGGCATCCTGCGAACCCAATTCCGGGCAGATCACTTCAAATACTGTCCGTGTGTAATAATCAAAGCCCCGGACTAAATAGGGATTGATTACGTAAGTAATCTCCAAAACATCGAGCAGCGACTTTACTTCCCCGAAATGCTCCCTGCAGTCCGGGCACAAATAATCGGCAATTAAAGGCGCCTCTTGTAAAGCCTGCCGGCAGCTTTCAACTTTGCAGTCCAAAATACGCATGGGATTGCGCTCCAGGCGCGATTGACAGCTCTTGCAGAGCTGAGCTGCGCGGGGGGCGGCGTAGGCAACAAGCTCCTTTAAATATTCCGTTCTGCAGTCGCGGCAGCCAATGCTGTTTAACTCAACTCGAAAGCCCCCAAGCCCACAGGATTCATACAGCTGAATGGGCAGGATGATTGCCTCCACATCCAACAAAGGATCGGAAGAACCCAAAGCCTCCACTCCAAACTGGGTAAACTGCCTGTAACGGCCCGCTTGAGGCCGTTCGTAGCGAAACATGGGCCCGTAGTAATATACTTTAGCGGGAAGGGGGCCACCTGCCAAATTATTTTCCAGATAAGCGCGCACAATTGGCGCAGTGCCTTCCGGCCGCAGAGTTAGACTGCGCCCTGCCCGATCCGTAAAGGTATACATTTCCTTTTCCACAATATCGGTGGCATCGCCAATTCCCCTTTGAAACAGCTCTGTATGTTCGAACATCGGTGTCCGAAGTTCCCTATATCCGTAGGCGTGGCAGACTGCTCTAATCTTTTCTTCCAACTTTGACCATAATTCGATTTCTCCGGGCACAATATCATTTGTCCCCCGCGGCCTGGTGTTAACTGGCATACCAGCTCTCCCTCCACAATTTTTCAAAAAAGCGAGTGGTGGCGCACCACTCGCTTCACCGTTTAATTTTCAACTTCCGTTTTTTCCGCCGCTTCTGCTTCTACCACTTCTTCAACTTCTTCCAGTTCTTCAATCTCTGCCTGCTCTTCAACTTCTTCCCGCGGTTTAGCAGGCTCTTCCGGGGCCGGTTCTTTTTCCCCCAGCAGCTCTCTCTGCCGCTCCTGAAACTCCACAATGCGCTTTTCCACTATTTTAGCGTCGTCGTAACGCTCTAAAGCACTCAAGTTATTGTGCAGGGTCAGCTGGGTGAAAAGATCGTTCGGCACAAGTTCCGAGGCCTTTAAATAAGCTGCGGCTGCTTTGTCTTCCAAATCGCTGTCCCGGTAAAGATCACCGAGCCCCATTAAGATAGTGTGATCGTTGGGGAATGTCTCCACCGCCAGTTCGTATTGTTCAATAGCCTCTTCTGCGCGGCCCAATTCCCGGTAAACATCACCGAGAGCGGCATACAGGTAACCATCGTTGGGCTGCTCTTCCACCGCCAACTTGTAATAATGCAGAGCATCTTCCAAATTGCCCGCCCGAACTTCCCTGACCGCATTCATTTGATGATCGATAAAGACGACGTTGGCCGCCTCTCTCAGATCTTCAAACCAGGCATTTAGATCTTCCTGCCCTTTTTCATCTCTTAAGGCCCGCTCAATTGCCTTGCGCTGTTTTTCAAATTCTTCGCCGCTGGCTTCTTCTTTCTCAGTAACGGTAATGATATGATAACCGAAATTAGAGCGGACCGGGCTTGATATTTCACCTATCCCCAAGTCAAAAACGGCTTCTTCAAACTCCGGGACAGTTTGTCCCCTGGCTATAAAACCTAAATCCCCGCCCCGCTCACTGCTGCCGTCTTCTGAATACGTTGCGGCCAGCTCAGCAAAGTTTTCCACCGTAACCTTTTCCCAAATTTCCTCGGCGCGGGCTTTTGCCGCGGCCCACCCTTCGTCTGTTTCTTCTTCCGGGGTAATTAGAATATGGCTTGCTGCAACCCGTTCGTAAGCCTTTTTGATTTCTTCTTCGCTGATGGAAATATGGCCGATGATTTCTTCTTTCAATTTATTAAACTTAACGTCTTCCGCCAGGCGGGATTTCAAGACTTCCTCACTAAGCCCCACCATCTCCAGTTGGCGCTTGTAGTCTTCTTCGCTGGGGAAAAGATCGATCAGCTCCTGCAGTTCCTCTGCAATTTCCTCTTTGGAAGCCTCGATCTTCCGCTCAACTATTTCCTGCCTTAAGAGCACGCTGCCGACCAGAGACTCTAAGGCGTCAAATTTAACCGCCTCATAAGCCCGGCCGGGTAAAACACCGTGTTCCTGCTCAATCTGCTGCAGGCGGTTGATAAAAGTCTGTTGAAAATCATAATAGGAAATGCCTTGGCCGTTAACAGTGGCAATCACTGCCTGGGCCTGCTCCTGCCGGCCCCTGCCGCCGAAAAGAGAAGCGCCCCCGGCCCAAAGCAGCCCTCCCGCCATTGCTACAACCACAATTATAACAACGACCTTCATTTTGTCCCGCAATTTGTGGAAAAACATTGTCTACCAATCCCTTCCATTATAGAAAGACCAACATGATAATTGTACTTGAAATGCACCCTTGTGTCAAACGGCCAAGTGCTGGTAAATCCGGCTCATTTTAGGCCCCAAGCCGCCCTTTATCTCCTGTACATAGGTTGCGGGGCATTTCGGATTTATGTGCCTTTTCAAGCTGTAGTCAGCGGCAACTAATTTGCTAATTCCGCCGGCCCCCAGGGCGATTATTGTCTGCCTTTCTTCCATCATCTGTATATTATAAACAGATTCCAGCCCCGGTTTGGCATAGCCCACATTTTCCAAGCCGCCAGCAATGTGGCGCTGCCTGTAGAGGTAATAAGGCCGCATACCCCACTCTGCCGCATAATTTTGAACAAGTTCGGCCATGCGTTGGCTTTCTTTGTGCTTGATATGCACGGTTTCTTTTTGCTGCTTCAGGCGGGAGGCCCGCTTTAAAGCCAGCCCGTGCACTGTAAGATTGTCCGGCTCAAGCGCTTCGATTTCTAACAGTGTCTGTTCTACATGGGAAGCGGTTTCTTGCGGCAGCCCTAAAATAATATCCATGTTTATTAAAGGAATGCCTATCTTACGGGCAGCCCAATAGGCTTGGCGGACTTGCGCCGCGGTGTGGCTGCGGCCGATTTTCTTTAACGTCTCATCGTGCATGCTTTGGGGGTTAATACAAATTCGATCTACTTGATAATCCCTTAAAATCTGCAGTGTTTCCGGATTTAAAGTTTCCGGCCGGCCTGCCTCCACAGTCAATTCTTTAGTTTCGGCACTTATAAAATACCGCTGGATCAAACTGAGTAGTTTTTCAAGCCGCCTGCCCTGCACCGTAGTTGGGGTCCCGCCGCCTAAATAGACTGATTCCACTTTTACGCCCAGGTCCCCTAAAAGCCTGCCTACGCCGGTGATCTCCGAATAGAGGGCACAAAGGAAGCCTTCGAATAAGTGGCCGTGTGTTTTCAGGGGGTAAGCCGCAAATGAACAGTAACTGCAGCGGGTTGGGCAAAACGGGATGCCGATGTAAACGCCGATCGGCTGATTTGGTGTCAGTTTAAAAAAGCCCCTCTGCCGCCGGGCCACTTCTAAAAGGAGGTCGCGCTTTTTAGGCTCTACCCCGTAGACTGACGACAGCATCCTTCGAATATCCTCTTCGGTAAAGCCGCGATCAATCAGTGTGTGAACCATCTTTACAGGCCGTACCCCCATTAGGATTCCCCAGGGAGCCGGGGCTAGATCAAAGGCCTCTTCCAAAACCCGCAGCACAGCCAACCGCACCCGCTCTCTTTGGCGCCGTTTTCTGTCCTCTTCATCGTATTTTACCGCTAAGATTTCCTTGTCCACCAAAACTTGCGGTTTGAAATCCCCCAAAACGGCCTTCACAACAAGCCCCGCGGCCCAGTCAGTTGTGATTTTCAGCTCCTTTCCTCCGTCGAAACGGGCATTGGGCACAGTGGAGCGCACCGCCGCTTCGATTGTTGGGATTAAATTCTTGGGTGCTACGATTTTAAAACTTTCTTTTTCATAATGATAAGAATCGGCGATAAAATCCACCTCCCCCCTTAGAGAAAGGGGTTGTTTTTAATTTCTTCGGCAATAGTCGTCGCTTCGCCGTGGCCCGGATAGACCTTAGTCCCAAGGGGCAGGCGGCCCAAGCGCAAAACACTTTTCTGCAGGGCGCCGTGATCGCCCCCGGGCAGATCCCAGCGGCCCACGGAGGATTTAAAGAGCGTATCCCCGCTGAATAAGACCGCTTCCTCTTCACCGTATAAAGAAATGCTCCCCGGGCTGTGGCCCGGTGTGTGGAGGACTTCCAAAGTGCTCTTACCTATAACAATGCGGTCCCCTTCTTTCAGGAGGCGATCAGCGGGAGCCAATGACAGATCCTGCCGGAGGTAAGAACTGAGGTTCAAGCCGGCATCCCCTAAAAAGCCCTCTTCGGCTTCGTGAATCCAAAGAGGGGCCCGGGTCTTTTCCCTAAACCAATCATTGCCCGCAATATGATCCGCATGGGCATGAGTGTTCACAACTGCCAATATTTCCAATTGAAGGGAGTCAATAAAGTCCAAAACTTCCTGGGCCGCTTCCCCCGGATCAATCAGGATCCCCCGGCGACCTTGGTAGACAACGTAGCAGTTAACGGCCAGGGGGTTTACCACAAATCTTTTTATCTTCATTTAAAACTCCCCCTGTGAATCCAATAAGATGGTGACGGGCCCGTCGTTGAGCAACTTGACGGCCATATCGGCCTGGAAAATCCCCGCGGCTGTCTTAACCCCCAGCTCCTTGAGATTGGCTAAAAATTTTTCATAAAGCGCCTCTGCGGCCCCGGCCGGCGCGGCACTGCTGAAGCTGGGCCGCCTGCCCCGCCGGCAGTCGCCATAGAGGGTAAACTGGGAGACAGCCAAAATCGAGCCCTCCACATCTTTGACACTTAAATTCATTTTACCTTGTTCATCGGCGAAAATGCGCAAATGGGCGATTTTGTCGGCCAAATAGTCCGCATCTGCGGCGGTATCTTCTTGGCCCACACCTAAAAAGACAAGCAGGCCGTGTTCAATCTGGGCAACGCGGCTGCCTGCCACATTTACGCTGGCTTCTTTTACTCGCTGCACCACTGCTCTCACAAACCATCATCCTTTACGTGGGATTAGCTCTAAAGACGTTAAGAACACCGTTGACCTGGCGCAGTGTGCTGATCACATCGGTAAGGTGTTCGACGTCGCGGATCTCTAAAATCAACTGCACGTTGGCCGATTCGCTTTTCACGGTCCTGGCGGTAATTGCTTCAACGGCTGTCTTGCTTTCGGAAAGCGCATTCATAATGCTGGTCAACAGATTGGGCCGATCCAGTGCTTCGATTTCGATTTCCACCGGGTAAGCATCCGCTTCGCTGGCATTCCAACTCACTGCAATCTGCCTGCCCGGCTCCGTGCTTAAATGAGCGACATTGGGGCAGTCTGCCCGATGGATGGAAATTCCCCGGCCCCGCGTGATATAACCGATGATTTCATCTCCCGGCACGGGGTTGCAGCATTTCGAAAACCGCACCAATAAATTATCGACGCCTTCCACTTCAACTCCCCGGGCAGTTTCCCTGTGCCGCCGTTTTCTTACTTCCGGCAGCCGGCGGCGCTCAGTTTCCTGGCCTGTCAGTTTCTGCACAACTTGACTCGCTTTGATCCTGCCGGAACCGACACTTGCCAACAGCTCTTCGGGGCTCGATACCCCATATTTTTTCGCCGTCTTTGCCAGCTCTTCTTCTTTCAGTACCTGCTTGACTTCCAAATTAGCCTTTTTAATTTCCCGCTCCAAAAGGTTTCTGCCGCGGTTTAAATTTTCCTCCCGCTGCTCCTCCCTCAGCCAAGAACGGATGCGGCTGCGGGCTTTGGAGGTCTTGACGAACTTCAGCCAGTCTCTGGTGGGGCTGGCATTATTACTCGTTAAGATTTCTACGAAATCGCCGTTTTTCAGCACAGTGTCGATGGGGGCGATGCGCCCGTTAACTTTGGCGCCTAAACAGGTCAAGCCCACATCCGTATGCACATCAAAGGCAAAATCAACGGGAGTTGCGCCGTTTGGCAGTGTCTTCACATCACCTTTGGGAGTAAACACGAAGACTTCGTCTTCAAAGAGATCAATTTTTAAAGTATCCATAAATTCCTGCGGGTCTTTCATTTCCTGCAGCCATTCCACTGCTTCCCGCAGCCACTCTACCCTGGCTTCATCCCCCTGCTTGCCGCTGATCCCCTCTTTGTACATCCAGTGCGCCGCGACCCCTTTTTCTGCGGTACGGTGCATTTCCCAAGTCCTGATTTGGATCTCATAAGGTTCCCCGTGCGGGCCCATGACGGTCGTGTGCAGGGACTGGTACATGTTCGATTTAGGCACGGCAATGTAGTCTTTGAAGCGGCCGGGAATGGGTTTCCATAAGGCATGAATTACCCCTAAAACTGCATAGCACTCCCTGACGGTGTCGACGATGATGCGGATTGCCATCAGATCATAGATTTCATCTAAGTCGATCTGCTGTCGCTGCATTTTTTGGTAGATGCTGTAAAGGTGTTTGGGCCTGCCTTGAATATCACAGGCCATCTCCACCTCCGCCAAACGCTCAACGATGATATCCATGACCTCCTGCAGATCGCCTTCCCGCTCCTGACGTTTTTTATCTATCTCGGAAACCAACTTATAATACTCATCGGGCTGGAGATGGCGGAACGCCAGATCTTCCATCTCAAACTTTATTTTCCAAATCCCCATGCGGTGGGCCAAGGGGGCGAAAATATCTAAGGTTTCCTGCGAAATAAGGCGCTGTTTTTCCGGGGAAATATGCCTTAAAGTCCGCATGTTATGCAGGCGGTCAGCTAATTTAATCAGAATCACCCGCACATCTTCCGCCATGGCAAAAATCATTTTGCGCATGTTTTCCGCTTGATGTTCAAATCTGTCCCGAAAGGGTAATTTATCCAGCTTAGTAACGCCTTCCACCAACATGAGGATCGTGGACCCGAATTCTTCTTTCAGCTCATCGCGGGTAACTTCCGTATCTTCTAAAACATCGTGCAGAAAACCGGCGGCGATTGTCTCCAAATCCAATTCCAAATCGGCCAAAATTAAGGCAACCTCATAGGGGTGCAAAAAATAAAGGGCCCCGGATTCACGGAACTGTCCGGCGTGGGCGCGCCTGGCAAAGTGGTAGGCTTTTTCCACCACCCGCACATTAGCTTCAGGATAATAGGAAATGATCCGATCCGTTATACTTTTCAAATCCAAGGCGCGTCCCTCCTTACTCATTCATCGTATCTTACCAGGGAATAAATATCGTAATCCGCCAGCCTCTCACGGCCGTGCAGATAGGTCAGTTCGATCAAAAACGCTAAGCCGGCGATTTCCCCGCCCAGCTTGCCGATTAACTCCGTTGCCGCCCAAATCGTTCCCCCTGTAGCTAAAAGATCATCTACAATTAAAACTTGGGTGCCGGGCTGAAAAGCATCGGTATGAATTTCCAAACTATCAGTGCCGTATTCCAGGTCATACTCAACAGCCAAAACTTCGCCCGGGAGTTTGTTCGGCTTGCGGATCAAAGCAAACCCCAACCCCATCTCGTAAGCCAGGGGTGCCCCGAAAATAAAGCCGCGGGATTCCACACCGACAATGATATCGATCCGCCGGTTTTGATAATGCTTTGCGAACAGGCGCACCGTTTCCTTTAAAGCATCCCCGTCTTTCAGTAGGGTTGTGATATCTTTAAAGCTGACACCCGGTTTAGGGAAATCCGGTATAACCCTAATTTTCTCCTTCAAGTCCATCTTGGAAAAATCCCCTTTCCAAACAATGCTTCAGATAGTCAAAAGATTGTTTACGTTGGTTTCTGCCTTTATTATACAAAACTGTTTGGCGCAAGTCTAGTTTCCTTGCAGGTACCGGCAGGTAGGTGATCCGGCCGTCAGCCACTTCCCACAAGCCCATTTCGGAAAACACGCCAATGGCAAACGGCAGGGCAGCGGCCAAACCCATTTTTCCCAAAAGATCCTGCGCATCTTTCAGATCAACTTCCCCGCCCCCAACCCTCAGCGTTGAATAAATGCGGGCCAGCCCCTTTCTATCAGGGTAAACTTGGCCGATTAGAACCTGCCCCGCCCGCAGATCTTTGGGGCCGTAAAGTAAGGCAATCTGGCCGCCCTTGTCTACTAAGGCGGCCCAGCTAAAAAAGTTGCCCTGATTTAGGGGTGGCTGCCAAAACCAGGCGGCGGGCCATTTTTGCAAATTTTCACCATAACCTGTCGAGACAAGCCAAGTTGGCCTCAGCTCTTTTAGTTCCCGCCGCTCATCTTCTCCCAACAATTCATGCTGAAAGCCGATAAAATTACTGCCTCCCGGTACAAGAATCCGCAAGCGGCGGCAGAGCTGCAGGGCAGCCAAAGGAGTGTTCACTAAAATTAAAGTAGGCTCTTTTGGGCTTCTTTCCTCCTCCAGTGCCGCCACCTTATCCCACGTACCGCGCAGATCCAGGTAAGAAGGGGTAACCGCAGGTTTACCACCTCTGCCTTCCTTGGTCAAAGCGCTGCTGATCAGGTAAGGCGGCGAAAGCCGCCAAGGGTATTTATCGATCAGCCATTTTTCTATAAAATCACCCCTTCTTGGCCCCTGCTGCCAAGCCTTAATATGTAATTGGACTGTCTGGCGGTTCCGCCATTCGTTGATTTTAGGCACAAAAGCGAAGTTAATGCTCTCAGCCTGCTTTGTCAGGCTCTCTCTTTCAGCCCCCAACTCAAAGGCAACTGCCGCGACCTCCCGAGCCGAAGCATCCTGCAGGACGAGCTGGAGATGACTGCCGTCCCTGCCGATTGTGCGGCAGGCGGCTAAAGATGCCGTTACCGCCAAAGTTGGGCCGGGATTGCCAATGCCGTGGGGCTCTAAAAGGGATAATTCCTCAATTAATTCTGCCGTAATATCGGCGAGCACCGCTTCCGCATCAACGGCCAGTTTAGGGATAAAATCTTCTGCTGCCAAGCTTTCCTCGCAGATCTTTACGAAACGCCGCCTAAAGGCCTTTAAATTGCTTTCTTTGATACTTAAGCCCGCAGCCATGGCGTGGCCGCCGAACTCCAGCAAAAGATCTTGGCAGGCCGTTAGGCCTTGAAAAAGGTGAAAGCCGGGGATACTCCGGGCAGATCCGGGCCCTTCCCCCATCTTTAAGCTGATTACCACTGTAGGCCGGTAATAACGGTCGACAAGCCTGGAAGCGACGATCCCGCAAACCCCCGGATGCCAACCCTCAGCCCAGACCACAATTGCCGCCTCTTTCTGCAGTTCATTTTTTTCAACCAGGGCGATGGCTTCTTCCAGGACTTTTTCTTCTAATTCCTGCCGCAGGCTGTTTTCTTTATCCAATTCTAAAGCATAGCGCTTGGCAGCCGCCGGATCTTTAGTCAATAAAAGTTCAACGCCGCGGGCCGAATCACCTAAGCGGCCTGCCGCGTTAAGGCGCGGGCCCAAGCGAAAGCCTAAATCGCCGGCAGTGGGTTTTTCCACCTTGGAAACTTCCAAAAGCATTTTCAAGCCGATGTGTTCGGTTACGGCCATCTGGGCCAAGCCATGGTGGACCCAAATTCTGTTTTCGTCCCGCAGGGGCACTAAATCGGCCACTGTCCCCAAAGCCACTATATCTAAATAGGGTAGAAGTTCCGCTTGGGGCAGGCCCAAAGCCTGGGCCAGTTTGAATGCCACACCGACACCGGCCAGGTTTTTATGGGGATAGCCGCAGCCCGGCTGTTTGGGGTTTAGGATGGCACAAGCCTCGGGCAGCTTTTGATCCGGTTCGTGGTGATCAGTAATGATAGTATCCAGGCCCAAGCTTTGCGCATACAAAACTTCCTCAACGGCGCTGATACCGCAGTCCACGGTAATCAACAGCGATGCCCGCTTCGCTAAATGCTTGACCGCCTCCTTGTGCAGACCGTACCCTTCTTCTAAGCGATCCGGCAGATAATAAGAGATAAGATCAGGGGCTTTGGCCAATTTGCGCAGCACACTGACAAGTAAAGCCGTGGCAGTTTGCCCGTCTGCATCGTAATCCCCGTAGATCACGATCCGCTCTTTCTCGGCCAAAGCTTTTTTCAGCCGCCGGACGGCCTCCGCCATCCCCAACATCAGGTAAGGATCGAGGGTGTCGGCCAAATCCCGGCTGAGAAATTGTGCCCCTTTTTTCACCGTATCAATGCCCCGGTTGAGCAAGATTTTGGCAACCAAAGGCCTTATTTTCAGCTGCCGGCTTAACTTTTCCACTAAGCCTTCTTCTTGTTTACAGATAATCCACTGCTTTTTACCCATGTACAAGCCTCCGTTCCCAGTTGCTTCTACTCTTTTAACTTAAACCCTGCTCTTGACCTTCAATCGCATGAATAGTATCATTTAGGAAAGTAAAGGAGTGAGGCCGTGGATATAGTTAAAGATATTTTATTAAGCGAAGAAGAAATCCAGAAACGAGTACGCGAGCTGGCTTGGGAGATTTCAAAGGATTACGGGGGCCGCCAAATATCCCTGATCTGCATTTTAAAGGGTGGGCTGATGTTTTTGTGTGACTTGGCAAAGCATATTACCTCACCCGTTACCTACGATTTCATGTCAGTCTCCAGCTACGGCGATGCTACGGTCTCTTCTGGTGTGGTCCGGATTACCAAGGATCTGGAAGAAAGTATTGAAGGCAAAGACGTAATCATCGTGGAAGACATCATTGATACGGGGCTGACTTTAAGTTATCTATTAAAGAACCTGCACAGCCGCGGCCCTGCATCTCTTCGGATCTGCACGCTTTTGAATAAGCCCGCTAACCGGCGGGTGGAAATTCCTTTAGACTACGTCGGCTTTGAGGTTCCTAAAGAGTTTTTGGTCGGCTACGGCCTGGATTTCAAGCAGCTTTACCGTAATATTCCCTATGTTTTCATACCTAAACCCGAGTACTACGAGAATGAATAAAAATCGAACAGGAGGCCGCCCAAAAATGGCGGCCGGGCCTTTCACACCGCCGTCTGTACCATCCGGTATACGGCGGTTTAAAGTTTACGTCCCAACTCTGCAAAACTGAAATATGCTGTTCGCTTAATATGTTCTCCCGAGGTTTTTCAAGTTTTGCAAGCGTGTTTGTTTTTCCTCCACCCTTTCCAAGAACCTACTTGTGTTTTCGGTTCTCCTTTGGCCGAAACTTTGCTCGTCACGCTTTTTTCTGTCGACGGTTGAACCGCCGGCCCCTTGGTGCCCCCTCATCATCAAGTTAGGCACTGGCAGGTTGCACATATGAAAACTGGCGGCAAAAACCGCCAGTTTTTATTCTTGCCCTTTTATTGGCTTTTTCGCACCCAGGTTTCCCAAAGGGGCCCGGCCAGCATTAAAGAGGAGTAGGTGCCTATCACAATTCCTAAAAGCAAAGCCAAAGCAAAGTCCCGAATGGCGCTGCCGCCGAACAAAACGAGCATAAAAACGACAATGAAAGTGGTCACACTCGTATTTAAAGTCCGGCTTAAACTCTGCTTAAGGCTTGTATTGACGATCTCCGCGTAGCTTTCCCGCCGCCTGAAGCGCAAATTTTCCCTGATGCGGTCGAAAATAACTATGGTGTCGTTGATGGAATAACCGAGGACCGTCAACACCGCAGCCACAAAGGGGCTGTTGACTTCCCTTTGCGTTAAGGCAAAAAAGCCGATCACGAGTAAAACATCATGGAGCAAAGCCACGACCGCCACAGTCGCGAAGCGGTATTCGAAGCGGAAGGTGATGTACAAAAGAATACCGAAAGAGGCTAATACCACCGCAAGCAGGGCTTTTTGAATCAGTTCCCTGCCAATAACAGGCCCGACCACGTCTGTCCTTAAAACAACTAAGTTACCGAACTCTTTATTAAACGCCTCATCTATTTGCATTATCTCTGTGTTGTCCAGCTGCCTGGTCCGCACAACAAACTGATTAGGGCTGTCCAAAATTTGTACGGTTGCCCCTGAAAGATCCACTTCCGGGACCGATTCATCTAAAACATCCCTCACGCGGCTGGTACTCACGGCTTTTTCTACCTGGCGCTCTAAAATAGTGCCGCCGGTAAAATCAACGCCTAAATTAAGCCCCGGCACAAACAAGAAAACGATTGAGAGGGCTGCTAAAACACCTGATAGGATAAATGCTTGCCGCCTAAATCGAAGAAAATTCATGCTCTTCTAAACCCCCCCGTCTTAAAATGCCTGCCGATCATTTCCGGTTGATGAGCCACGAAATAATTGAGGATCGTTTTGGTCACTACAATCGCGGTAAACATGCTCACCAGGATACCAATCCCCAGCGTAACCGCAAAGCCGCGCACAGAGCCCGTTCCTACATAGAAAAGAACTACGGCGGTAATTAATGTAGTTACGTTGGAATCCAAAATTGTCCGAAAAGCCCTGTTGAAACCAACATCGATGGCTGAGCGCAGCCGCTTGCCTTCCGCCAGCTCTTCCCTAATTCTTTCGAAGATTAAAACGTTGGCATCCACGGCCATTCCCACCGACAGAATAATCCCCGCTATGCCCGGCAGGGTCAAAACGGCGTGAATTGCGGAAAGTACGCCTAAAAGGATGGCGGTATAAGCCAAAAGAGCAACGTCCGCAACTAAGCCCGGCAGTTTGTAGTAGATAAACATATAGGCAAAGACTAAAATGATGCCAACAATGCCCGCTTTAAAACTGCGATTAATGGAGTCTTGGCCCAAAGTGGGGCCCACATTCCTGATTTCCATGATTTTCATCGGTACGGGCAGCGAGCCTTCCTGCAGTAAAACTACCATATGCCTGGCCTCTTCGTGCGTAAAATTGCCTGTAATTTGAGCTTTACCCTCTGAGATAGGCTCCCTGATCATCACCTGCTGCAGAATGTCGCCGTCCAGGACAATTTCCGTGATCTGGCCTTGGTAACGGGTGGTCAGCTGGGCAAATAACTGGACCCCTTCCCGGTCGAATTCCAGATCAATGGCAGGGCGCCCATACCGATCCGTCCCCAAGTTGACGTTCTTTAAAAATGAACCGTCCAAGGCCGTATCGCCGTGGGGATCTTTGAATTCCAATAATGCTGTCTTACCCACTGTATCAATGGCCTGCTGTTGATCGTGAATGCCCGGCAGTTCAATAATTATCCGGTGGCTGCCCTGGCGTTGAATTAAAGGCTCCGCCACGCCTAAGGCATTAATCCGCCGTTCGATAATGGACACGACCCCCATCATGTTTTCATTGGTGACAGGTTCCGTTGTTTCTTCCGCTTCCAAAACAACGTGCACCCCACCTTTAAGATCCAGGCCTAAATTGAAGGGTGTCAAATACAAAAACACACCTGCTACGACCAGCACAGCCAGGATAATGCCAATTCTCCAGCCGCTTGCGTGTCTCAAATGCGACTCCTCCTTTAACGTTTAAATTTGCAATTACCAAAAGTATTATACTACCGCGCAGGGCAGGTGTCTAGCCGCGACCCCTTTCGGTTGGGGCTTCGATTCCTAAGCCGGCGAGTTTTTCCTGCACATGATCGATCAGCTGCTTTGGGGTAAACTCATCCGTTGCCACAAACAGGGAAGCCCGGCTTGCGGCATGCTCCAACCTTGCCAGCTGTAAGCGGTACCGTTTTAAACCCCAGGAGATCTCCTTCCTGCGCTTGATGGTTTCTAAGCGGCAGTGGAGGACAATTAGCACATCAGGCTGAAAACGCTGCCACAAGGTACTGCTGACGGAGTGCTCTTGGGCAAAACTGAAGGCGTTATAGCCTAATTCACGCAAACCTGCGGCCAACGTAGTTTTCCCGGAAGCGCAGACTCCCACAATTAGGATCAGCGGCCCTTTCTCCACTTACCTCACCTCAATTACCGGCAGGGGTAAAAAACCGACAGCCTTCTTACCCCCAGCCCGCTCTGACGCTTGAAAAGGGCCAGGACTGCAACGACCATGTCGTCTTTTGGCTTTCCTTGATCCAATTCAATGGCGTAGTCCAAAATGCTGTCCGCTAAGGCCTGGGCATTGGGATGACCGCTTTTCATTTTGTTATAAACAAGGTTGAAATCAAAGCGTTCCCCGCCCCCGTAGCGGCCCGCCTGCGTTACGCCATCGGTAAAGCCGATCAAGATCGTCTCCCGTTCCAAATTAAAATGCGAGATGACCGGTTTGATCAGCCGGCGTACGCCGATGGGCTCCGCCGGTTGATCCAAGCAGTGAGGGCCGTTTTTTAAACCGATGATCACCGGGGTATTGGAGTTGCGCGAAATTACTAAGCAATCGTGATCTAAATCAGCTGTGAGTATGGTGGCAGTTGCGGAAACCTGGCCGTCCCTAAAGGCGTATAAATGATCGTTGATCACCCGCATTACAGCACCGTCGCGGGCACCGTCCTCAATCAAACTGGCAGCCTTAGTCGCGATCATATGGCTGGTGCGTTTGGCGGCGCGGCCGTGGCCTTGGCCGTCCACTATTACGACGGATACCCCGCCGTTGGGCCGTTCCACCACCTCCACGGAGTCACCGCTGGTCCGCACGGCATATTTACCTACCTTAGCTACCCCGATGTGTACTTCCACGAAAAACCCCCGCCTTTATCAGTCCCACTCAAATTCATTTACCGCCCGAATCCAATACTCCCGCATATCCCCGTGATAATCATCGGAATCCAAAAGCAGCGTTAAATAGACGATACTGCCTTCCCGCTTAAATAATACGGAGCGAAAAATCACCTTTTTACCGTGGGCACCCGTCGCTTCATAAGCATAAAAGTGTGCCTTCAGCTGGTTTGTGGTAGTTATTTCCCTATCCGAGATCAAAGTGACATCTTTGACCAAGGGCTTGTACCGCTCCTGCAGGCTCTTTTTCACGGCTTCAATATCGTCACCGGGCTGGTGGATTACTTCCATGGTCACAGCGCCGCCTTCAAAAGCCATCTCTAATTTTTCCATGCCGAAAATGGAGCGTTCGATATAACTTTGGGCTGTAGACGGTACAACCGCGCTGAATCCGGGTTTTTCCACAACATACCACCAGTAACTCGGATGATCATGCTTATAAAAATCGTGCTTATAACCGGAACCGGCCTGCACCAAGGCACTGCTTAGTAAAATTAGAATCACGGCAAAAAGAAAAGTCCTGCGCATGTCCATCCCCTTTCCAGTAAAAGTAAAACAAAAACCACCTAGGCGCCCATCTGCAGATGGCTTAACCACCTTCGGTGGTTTTAGTCAACTCGACTACTCAACCACATGGCTGATTCCGCTGCGGGACACTTTGATTTCCATTTGGTCCGCAATCTTCAGGGTCACGTAATCCTCTTTCAGGGCTCGTAATTCTCCGTAAATTCCACCAACCGTCACTACTTGATCGCCCTTTTTTAACGCATCAAGCATTTCCTTCCTCTGCCTCTGCTGTTTTTGTTGCGGCCGTATAATCATAAAATAAAAGACCACAGCGATCAGGACAAAAGGCATCAGCATGCCCAATAACCCCTGCGCTGCCGGAACTTCGGCTTGCAAAAACATAACCTTCACCCCCTTCAGTAAGAAACTACTCTACATGTTTTCTACCCGGCTGCACCAGATCCTTTATTTTTCTCCCCGATAGCGGGATAAAAACTCCCTGCGAAACTCCCACAGGCTGCCCGACTCAATGGCCTGCCTGATGTCCTTCATCAAGCGCATTAAAAAGGCAATATTGTGGATTGTGGTCAGCCTAATCCCCAAAACTTCATTCGCTTTCAGCAGATGCCTAATGTACGCCCGGCTGAAATTTTGACAGGCATAACAGGTACAGCCCGCTTCTAAAGGCTTAAAATCCCGGGCGTAGGGTAAATTGCGCACAGGCAGGTTGCCGTCTTTAGTTATGACTGTGCCGTGGCGGGCAAGCCTGGTGGGCCAAACACAATCAAACATATCTATTCCCCTGATCACACCTTCGATGAGGCAGTCAGGCGAACCAACCCCCATTAAATAACGCGGTTTCGCCTCCGGCATCACTGGGATCAGATCTTCCAAAACTTCATACATTATTTCTTTAGGTTCACCGACACTGAGCCCGCCTATCCCGTAACCGGGAAAATCAAGATCGATGAGCTCGCGGGCACTTTGGCGCCGCAGATCTTTATACATGCCCCCCTGGACTATGCCAAATAAGGCCTGATCCTCTCTGGTGTGGGCTTCTTGGCATCTTTTAGCCCACCTGGTCGTCAGATCCTTTGAGTTTTTCACATATTCATAATCCGCGGGATACGGGGCACATTCGTCAAAGGCCATAATAATGTCAGCGCCCAGCTCCATTTGAATCTGCACCGACTTTTCCGGGCTGATGAAGTGTTTGGAACCATCTAAATGGGAGCGGAACTCCACCCCTTCTTCGGAAATCGTCCGCAGATCGCCTAAGCTGAAGACTTGAAAACCGCCGCTGTCAGTTAAGATCGGCCGCTGCCAATTCATAAAAGCATGCAGGCCGCCCGCTTCGGCCACCAAGTCGCTCCCCGGCCTGAGGTAAAGATGGTAAGTGTTGCTCAAAACAACCTCCACGCCCAGTTCCTGAAGTTCCCCCGGTGTCATGGTTTTAACCGTAGCTTGAGTACCCACCGGCATAAAGACAGGGGTTTTGACAACCCCGTGAGCTGTTTTAAGTTCCCCTAAGCGTGCCCGGGTATCCTCGGATTTTTTCGTGATCGTAAAATGCAAAGGCAAAGGCCCCCCTTTATAACAATAACATGGCGTCACCGAAGCTGAAAAATCGGTAACGCTCACTAACGGCATGCCGATAGGCCGCCATAATAGTCTGATGCCCGGCAAAGGCCGCGGCCAGCATCAAAAGGCTGGACTGCGGCAAATGAAAGTTGGTCAGCAGGGCATCGACGGCTTTAAACCGGTAACCGGGATAAATAAAGGCGTTGGTCCAACCGGACCCGGGCGAAACGGAGCCGTCTTCTTGGGCCAGCGTTTCCAAAACGCGCACGCTGGTTGTACCGATGGCGAAGATGCGGCCGCCCGCTTTTTTCCTGCGGTTGATCAAAGAGGCACTTGCCGGCGCCAGCCGGTAAAACTCTTCGTGCATAATGTGATCCGCCACGTTCTCGACCCGCACCGGCCGGAAAGTGCCCAAGCCGATGTGCAAAGTTAAAGGCGCGATGGCTGTCCCCTGCGCCTTAATCTGCCCCAAAAATTCCTCTGTAAAATGCAGCCCCGCGGTGGGAGCCGCTGCGGAACCGGGGTTTTTAGCATAAATTGTCTGATAACGATTGGGGTCCTTAAGTTCTTCCTGAATATACGGGGGCAGGGGTGTGGTCCCCAACCGGGCTAAAATTTCAGTAAAATCCCCCGAGCAGGCAAAATCCACCAAGCGCCCGCCCGCCGGGGTGATTTCTAAAACTCGGCATTTTAATTCGGCTGAAAATATAATCTCTGCGCCAACCCTGGCCCGCTTGCCCGGTTTGACCAAAACCTCCCAGCGGCTTCCTGCCTGCGGCCGCAGAAGCAGGATCTCCACAGGTTGCGAATTTGTGGAATTACGGCCAAAAAGCCGCGCCGGCAAAACTTTAGTATCGTTAAGGACAACCACATCAGCCGGCTTGAGATAATCGATAAACTGCTTGAAAGAACAATCTTTGAATGCCAGTGAATTTTTTTTGACCACAAGCAGGCGGGAATGATCCCTTTTGGCCGCGGGCGTTTGTGCGATCAGTTCCTGGGGCAGGGAAAAATCAAAGTCTGCTGTTTTCATTCGTAAAATCTAAAATCTCCTTTCCCCGAGCCGGCACCGAAATCCACATCTAAAGCCCCGGCTACCCGCATGGCCGTCAAAGAGGCCTGTGCCCTTTCAGCGGGCTTTAAAGAAATCTGCCGCGGCTGATTTCTTTCGCCGATTGGAATGGCGGCTGCCTGCTTTGTCGGCTGAGCATCGCGCATGGTTAATCTGGTTTCGATCCGCTGCAGCGGCGCCTGGATCACTACATAACGGCCCGGTGTAATGCCGGCCAATTTTGCTTCCGTCTGCAGTTTGCGCGGAACCCGCCAGATTTTTACCTGAGCTGAGCCAATCGTCCGGAAAGCATCGTGGACGGTTTGTTCCAAATCATTGTATTGATCGGCTTCTGCCATCTTAACCCGAGCCGTAGGTTTTTCCCCGTCAAGCGCGGCAACAGTGACAAAAACATGATCCCGCCCCTGCTTAAGGTGGCCCCTTTTTCTGGCTTCTGCGGTAATTTGAGCCAAAGCGGGCTCCAGTTCAAGGCCCGTAATATCCAAATGGGCGAGAAATTCTTTCCCGTCCCGGTTGAGTCCTTCCGCCGCCAAAACCCGCTGCTTTGTGCTGATTTGAAGCTCCAGGCTGGGGTTAAGATCCAAGGTCAGGACAAAAGCCGCTTCGCCGGGCACAAGTTTTTCCGTAAGCAGCGGCCAAGTACCAACCAAAGCCAGGAATAATGTGGCAGCTAAACCGAGCTGCCAAATATTTAAACGCTTTTTTCGGGGCGAGTAGCGAATTTCCTGCCCAACGTGTACATGTTTTCTAAACGGAACCTCCCGAAATTCTCCCCCAGAGGTCATGATGATCACTTTCCCCTCGGGAGCGATCTCCACAACAACCCCTTTATTCCTCACACTGGTCCCCCCTTTTCACACCGGCCTGTTTAAATACTCTTGGAGATGATAAAAATCTCCCATTAAAACCAAGGCTAAGGTGATTATGTATTTTCTCTGCCGCTCCAAAGTTTTACGGCTGACTTCAACCTTTCCTTCCAACTCTTTTAAAGGCAGCACCTTTCTGCTGGTCAGGTAAGCCAGTAAATGAGGCTCAGCCACTAAGATTCGGGCCACCTTCAGGGCTCTGTCCCTGGCATCTTGATGTTTCGGCGAAATTTTGACAAGCTCAGCAAACCTAATCCCGTAATGGCGCAGGAGTTGATCCAACCTAAAGATCTCTTCCCTCCGCTCCTCCGCTTCTTCTTGGATCTGCAGAACTGCGAAAGCTTCTTTCGACTCTATTTTCTGAATTACGCCGTCTTCTTGTTCTTCTGTTTGAAAAGTTGAGAGAGGAATTTCATCCCGCCGCCGGGACTGCCTGCGGAAATAATCGACCATGCGGCGCTTAATGACTATTTCGGCGAAACTGAGAAACGATGCTCCCCCATCACTATTATATGAATCTATGGCCTCATTAAATGCAATCATGGCAATACTTGCTTCGTCATCCCTACCCAACACCAAATATTTATGGCACGATTGAGACGCTACCCGGAGAAAAAAAGGGCGGTAATCCCGCAGCACCTTCTCCCGGGCCAGCTTGTCCCCATTTTGGGCAGCATCTATCAGTTCGGCTAATTCCATCTGCTCGTTTTGTTGTTGAGCTGCATGTGTAGTCATAACCGGACCTCCCTTCAAAGCTTTCGCCGGTCAAATTTAATTTGAGGGTGTTACTCGTAACCAAATTCCCGCAGTGCCCCCGGTTTGTTGCGCCAGTCTCTTTTGACCTTGACCCACAAATTGAGGTAAACCTGCACACCCAGAAGTTTTTCCATCTGCCTGCGGGCCCCCGTGCCCACTGCTTTTAAAAGTTGGCCTTTTTTACCGATGACAATACCCTTTTGCGATTCTCTTTCCACGTAAATTGTCGCCCAAATGCGCATTAAACTCTGTTCGGGGTCCTCCTCGATCTTGTCGACGCCGACGGCTAAAGAATAAGGTATCTCTTCTTCCGTGCGCCGCAGGAGTTCTTCTCTGATGTATTCGGCGATAATAAAACGCTCCGGGTGATCTGTGAGCCAATCTGCGGGATAATACTGGGGCCCTTCTTCCAGCCCGGCCACGATCATCTCGGTTAAGAGCGCTAAATTAGTCCCTTCCCGGGCGGAAACAGCTACTGCCGCGGCAAACTCCCGTTTTTCTTCCACGAACTCCCGGAAAGCCTCGTGCTCCTCGGAAGCCACCAGATCGGCTTTGCTCAAAACCAAAATAATAGGCACTTCCACATGGGCTAATTCAGCTACGATATGTTCATCTGTCCTGGTCCAATTGCCCATTTCCACGAGCCACAAGACAAGATCCACCTCGGATAGAGCCCTAAAAGTGCTCTGCACCATGTATTCGCCCAATCTGTGCAGGGGCTTGTGCAGGCCCGGTGTATCTAAAAAGACGATCTGCGCCGAGTCAGTTGTCAAAACACATCTGACGGTATTGCGTGTCGTCTGCGGTTTATCGGAGACAATCACCACTTTTTCACCGATCAGGGCATTTAAAAGCGTTGATTTCCCTACGTTAGGCCGCCCTACGACTGCCACAAACCCCGATTTAAAGCCCATCTTAAACCTCACCTTTTTGTGCCAAATCACGAGCGCCAAAGGCCCCCGGCAGCAGTTTTTCAATATTGCTTTTCACAAGATCCCCTTGTAAGTTCCCTAAGTAAATTGGGGTGTCGGCCTGAAAAAATTCAGCGATAACCTGCCGGCAGACTCCGCAGGGGCTGGCCGGGTTAGGGGTAGCCGTAACCACAGCTAAAGCCCGGAACTCTCGGTAACCTTCGGAGACGGCTTTGAAGATGGCAGTCCTTTCAGCACAAATAGTCGGGCCGAAGGCGGCATTTTCAATATTGCAGCCGGTAAAAACCTTGCCCCCTTTTGTCAGCACCGCGGCTCCCACTTTAAAATCAGAATAAGGGACATAAGCGCGCTCTCTGGCTTTTATGGCTTCTTCTAATAATTCCCGCCCACTCATACCCAACCCTCCTAAGCTTTCAACTGGAATAAAATAAAGGTGATTAGGCCGCCGATTAAGGCCCCCGCGGCTACTTCCCACCAATTATGTATTTTCCCTTCCACCCTGCTTTGGGCGACCAAACCCGCTAAGACAAACCCGGCCACCACAGGCCAGCCCCGGCTTGTCTGCCAGATGGCCGCAGCCAACACAAAGGCTACTGCAGTATGGCCCGAAGGCATCCCGCCCCGCAGCAGTTCGCCCCTGCCCGTGCGGGCCTTTAAGCTCACAATTACAAAGATAACTGTAATGATCGTCATGATAATCAAGTAGCGCACAGGGATGGCCCGGCGGAAAATTGAGGAATCAAATTTTAAGAAATAATCAATAAAGACCAAGTAACCGATACAGACAGCAATAAGTGCGGCTATGAGGACTGCCCCCGCCGCTACGTTTTTCGCCACCGCCGCCAAAGGATGATATTCAGCGGTAACTAAATTCACAATTTCCTCCACGGCCGTGTTGATTACTTCCGCAATAAACACAGCGCCCACAGTTAAAAGAAGAATCATCAGCTCAACGCGGGGGACGCCTAAAGCTGTAGCCAAAATTACTACAAGCAGGCCGGTCATTAAATGCACTCTCATATTCCGCTGCGTGCGCACCACATACATAACGCCCTGTAAGGCATCATTAAAACTGGCATAAACAGGCCGCTTTTTCAATCTCAACCTCTCCCCAAATCCAAGTCCCGTAATACCGCCTCTTCCCGGCTGCGCATCCGGGCCTGTTTTTCCCGCGTATCGTGTTCGTAACCGAGCAGATGCAGTAGGCCGTGTACGGCTAAATAAGTGATTTCCCGCTTGACGCTGTGGCCAAATTCCGCCGCCTGCCCGTAAGCTCTCTTGGGGGAAATGACAATGTCCCCCAAATTGCGGGGCAGGCCGACGTTGGGGAAAAAGTCAGCGTCCCCTTCCTGGGGGAAAGAAAGAACATCGGTAGGCTCATCGATCCCGCGATACCTGCGGTTGAGGCTCTGCATTGCCTCTTCAGTTACAAAAAGAATGCTGACTTCAATGGGGCCCTCTAAGCCTTCTAGGGCCTTCAGTACCTGAAAGGACTTCGTGAGCAGGGCTTCATATTCCTCCATGGGATATTCGGCCTGCTCATTTCTTATTACCACCTGCATTGCGCGCCCGCTTCCCTTCAATGTCTTCTTTAGTGATCTGCTCCGGATATTCGACCCGGGAATGAAACATGCCCACGATGACCTTAACGAATGCAGCAGCTATCTTATCCAAGTCTTGAAAAGTAAGATCGCTTTCGTCCAGCTCACCGCTGTTGAGCCGATCCTTGATGATCTTGCGCACTAAACCCTCTATTTTACCCGGGTTGGGCTTGGATAAAGACCGGACGGCGGCTTCAGTGGCATCGGCAAGCGAAACAATGGCCACCTCTTTGGTCTGGGGTTTGGGCCCGGGGTAGCGGAAGTCTTTTTCCTCCACTGACCCATCTTCGTTGGCTTCCGAAGCCCGATGGTAAAAATAGCGCACTAAATCAGTGCCGTGGTGCTGGGCAATAAACTGCGTTACCAGTTCAGGCAGCTTAAAATCGTGAGCCAGCTCTAAGCCGTCTTTCACATGCGAAGTGATAATCAAAGTAGACAGCGAAGGGGCAATCTTATCATGGGGGTTTTCCCCGGCCACCTGGTTTTCAACGAAAAAGTAAGGCCGTTTCAGTTTACCGATATCGTGGTAATGAGAACCGACCCGGGCCAAAAGCCCATCCGCGCCGACTGCTTCCGCAGCCGCTTCCGCCAAATTCCCCACTAAGATACTGTGGTGGTAGGTACCGGGCGCTTCCAGCATCAACCTGCGCAGCAGAGGATGGTTGGGATTAGACAGCTCCAACAGGCGGATACTTGATGTAATTTTAAAGACGCTCTCCAAATAGGGCAGAATGCCTATAGCCACAACAGAAGCCAAGACACCGCTTAAAAGGCCCAAGTAGCTGTGAATAATTAACGCCCTCTCTTTGGCCACCAGGCCTAAGGTGACCATGGTTAAAAAGTTAACCCCGCCCACAATAAAGCCTGCCCGCATCAAATCCCCCCGCTGGCTGACTTTAGAGACGCTTAAGACCGCCGTTAGGCCGCTGATCAGGGACAAGATGCCGATGGACCAGCTGAAATCGTTAATCACAGCTAAAAGGACGGCTAAAACGAAAGTTGCCATGCCCGCCACGTGTGAATCGATTAAAAGAGTTAGAAGCAGGCCCGTTAAAGCGGAAGGGTGCAAAAAAGGCGCCTGGGCCCAGCCGATCATGGTAAACAGTTTGCCTAAAAAGAGCATAACTAAAATCACCGAACCGACTAAAGCTAAAAGGCGTTCGTTTTGTAAAATATCCAGGCGGTTTTGGTAAAGGAAAGTGCCGAAGACACCCGTCAATGCACCGACAAGTAAGACTAGGCCTAAAAGCACCGGGTAATCGGGCCCCGTTTTAATTAAACCGACATCGCTTAAAATCTCCACATGTTCAGCCCTGACAACATCGCCCTGGCGGACAATGATTTCACCCTGCATAATTAAAACAGGTTCCACGGATTCAACGGCGGCCTGCCTCGCTTTATTGACTTTTTCCGTATTCAAAACCAGGTTTGGTTCAATTAAATGGCGGCCGATAATTGTCGCCCCTTGGATTAAGCTGGAGGCAAGTTTTTGCTCCCGTACTCTCATCTCGAACTCATCCCTGGCATCGCGCAACCCATCTTCACTGATCCGCTCATCCATGGTTTTCAAAACCAGATCGGTAACGGTTTGGGCGAAATGATCGAATTCGGAGAGGCTGAGTTCGCTGACGGCCTTTAAGATCGAATCGGGAATTTCTATTTTCCAATCCCTGATTAAACGCCTGTCCACTTCAGAAATAGTTAAGGGGGCTTCTGGCTCGCCGTCCCCCTCAGTTTCGCCGCCTTCTCCGTTTTGAACAGGCAAACCTGTTGCAGTGCTCAAACGGAGCAGGTTGAAAATTCCAATCAGGTCTTCTTCCACCTTTAAGACAACTGATTCATTTATATCGTAGTAATCAGGATCTTCCGTTACTTCCAAAAGAACCTGCCGTTCCGCTTCTTCTTTCAAAGCGGCTGTCTTTCTCTCGTTGACGGCCGTGTGCGGGGCAGCCAGGTCTTTTTTTGCGACTTGGCCTACTTCCACACTGATATTAGTGGAAAAAAAATTAAAAAGCAGTATGGCTAAAACGGCTAAAATTATGCCAACACCTAAAAGCCACTGCCGTACCGATGTTTTTTCCACTATCAGATCCCGGAATTTCCGGACCCAACTCTCATTTTTGCGTTTCACTTTGCTCCCCCTCAGTAGCGGGATTTCTCCTCGTAGGCATCATATGCTTGTATAATCCTCTGCACTAACGGATGACGCACTACATCGCTTTCGTCTAAATAGCAAAAGTAAATCCCTTCCACATCTCTTAAGATCTTACGGATCTTAATCAACCCCGAAACCCTGCCCGCGGGCAGATCTACCTGAGTAATATCCCCCGTAACAACAGCCTGCGAACCAAACCCCAAGCGTGTTAAAAACATTTTCATCTGCTCCGGAGTGGAGTTTTGTGCTTCATCCAAAATTATAAAGCTGTCATCAAGTGTCCGACCCCGCATATAAGCTAGGGGGGCAACTTCTATTATGCCTTTTTCTCTGTTTTTTTGATAAGTCTCTTGGCCCAGGATGTCAAACAAAGCATCATAAAGGGGCCTTAAATACGGATCGACTTTATCCTGCAGATCACCGGGTAAAAAACCCAAATGCTCTCCCGCCTCTACCGCCGGGCGAGTTAAGATAATCCGTTCCACTTCCTTTCTTTTTAAGGCGGCAACGGCCATAGCCATGGCCAAATACGTCTTACCGGTGCCCGCAGGCCCAATGGCAAAGACAATATCGCTCTGCTGCATTGCCTCGATATACAGGCGCTGGCCCGCTGTTTTGGGCCTGATTTGGCGTCCCCTGTGAGTACTGACCACGACCCCCGAGCTCAGCTCGTGCAGAGCAGTGAAATCGCCGTTTTCACTCAGCTTTATCGCATAATAAACATCGTGGCTGGTCAGATGGGGCCCTAAAGAAGCGATGTTCTTTAGAACCTGCGCTGCTTTAGCTACCGCATCATCGGCACCGGTAATTAAAAGCTCCAAGCCACGAGGTACAATCCTCACATTTAAAGCTGATTCCACAAGCCGCAAATTCTCATCCCTCTTACCGCTGACAATTTGCGCCTGTTCATTATCCCGAAGGTGTAATATTTGACTCAAACTTTAACAGTCCCCCTGTTTTGTCTTATGCACTTATTATAAGCAAAACGGGGGTGAGATGCAAATAAATCATTCGTTTGCCGCAAACTCGCCAATTTCTTCTTTCACCTCGACAAAGAGGGAAATCCTCAGCCCGTCCCCATCAGGAATCGCCTGTTCTTCCAAGCGTTCCTGGAGGATTCGGCTCGGATCGATGCCCGCTTCCCGCAGGCGGCGCCTGGCGGCCTCCAAGGCGCTCTGACGGGCCTTTTCTTCTGATAGGGGCCTTTTTACGTACTGCACTTCCTCGTAATCTACTTTAATCCACGCTAAAGGAAACAGCGCTTTTCCCAAAGGCAGGCACCATTCTTTTTCCTTTTTAAGATGATTTGTCAAAGAGCGGCTTCTGCCAACCGGCAGCAGAAAGGGGCCCAAACGCAGTAAATATTGAGTATGCTTCACACCCGTTTTTATCGCTTCCCAATCAACAAAGGACGCCTCACCAAAAGAGCGGTACCAAGTCCGGGCCTGGATAATCCCGTCTGCCCGGCCGAACTGCTTTTGCCCTTTCGCATCATAGTATTCCCCGGAGATCAAAAGATCTCCCGCCTGTACCGTCTCCCCTTCCTGTACTGCCGCGGTACCCCTTAGAACTAAAACCTCCGTTATTAAACCGGGTTTATCTGCGTAGATGTGGCCCTGGCTTGTATGATCTTCTTTAGGCTTGGTACGCTCAGCCAACCTTATTTCGGTTTTAACTCCTTTTAAAATCACCTGGGCCCAAACTAAAGAATCAAAGCTTGTCAAAAGTTTTGTCTCCAAAAGCCGGGGGGAAAACCCACTTTTTCTCGCCCCCACATAGAGGCCCGCTTCTTTGGCCAGTGCCGCCAGCTCCCCGGGGGGGACGGTCTCTCCCCCGCTGACCTCGATAAACCAGATGAAACCGGCGAAATAGAAAATGAGTAAAAGACAAAAAAACATCCCCACTAAGAGAAAAAGCCGAGGCTTTACTTTTTTTAAGAAAAAAGGTAAGCCGTGGCGGTCAAAGACAGCCAGCCTAACCTTAGTACCCCAAAGAAGCGGCCGCAGCCGGCGAAATTCCGCCAATTCCAAACGGGCTATCACTGTATCTTCCGTCAGGCGCTCCACTTGCCAAAGCACTATGCCTAAAGCTGCAATTTTGTTCAAAAGCCTTTCTAAGCCGGGCCCTTTCAGCCGAAAAGTTACATAGCCCCTTAACCAATACCAGAAGTCTGTTCTCATTGCAGCATCACCTGGCAGATCCTGCCTTGAATACGGATTTCCCGGGAGGAAAAGGACTGGATTAATAGCTCCCTGCCTTCAACATTGATTACCCCCTGCAAAGAGCGGGCTTTAACGCACTTGTTGGTGTATTTAAGTAATCCTTTATGGTTAAGGATGCGGGCTTCGCCATCACCGATGAGTTCAACGGTGGCGTAATCTAAGACCACCGCATCGGGCAGATCTAAAGCCCGGGCAAACCGTTTTTTTACCGTCTGTCTGATAACAGGCTTCATGGTTTTCCCCCTCTCACCTAAATTTATGCGTTAAAAAAGAAGGTTAGACCCTGTCAGGCCTAACCTTCTTGAAGTCAATAACACTACTTACCGCCTGGGCCAGGGCCTTTGTGCCCTGGGCTCCCTGATAATTTCGGACATGATTACTGCCTGCCTTAATTTTTGCGGCCCCGGTTTAAGCCTGCGCTTTCTCACGCCGGCCGTTTTTTCACTGACGGGCAGTTCCCAGTCTTCTGCTTGAAACAAAGTGGCCGGAGCCTCTTCCGGGACGGTATCCTCAAAATACTCTTCCGGTTCTTGATCCGTAAGCTGAATGGATTCCGGTGCCTCCTGCCTTACAACGGGCCGCCCTCTTTGTTTCTGCGTCAAATACCGCATAAGGACATTGAGCCCGCCGATGAGCAAAACCACCAGGATATTGATCATCAAGGCAAAAACGCTGCGCATTTTCACTCACCTACTTGACCGGCTCTTCGCCGCCGGGAGTGTCATCTACGCCTTCTGTTTCCCGGCCGATGCTTTCCCGCATATCCGTATCCGCCATGATATTGCGCATGCTGTAATAGTCCATCACACCCAGATTTCCTTCCCGCAGGGCTTCCGCCAGCGCTTTCGGTACTTCTGCCTCTGCTTGGACAACCTGCGCCCGCATCTCCTGCACGGATGCTTTCATTTCTTGTTCCCTGGCGTGAGCGGCAAAGCGCCTTTCGGCCGCTTTCGCCTGGGCGATGTTTTTATCGGCTTCCGCCTGATCCATCTGGAGGCGGGCGCCGATATTCCTACCTACGTCAACGTCGGCGATATCGATGGACAAAATTTCAAAAGCGGTACCCGAATCAAGGCCTTTGTTAAGGACCACCCGGGAAATCTTATCGGGATTTTCCAAAACCTCCGCATGGCTGCTGCTGGAACCGACTGTGGTTACAATACCTTCACCGACACGGGCAATAATGGTTGCCTCACCGGCACCGCCTACTAAGCGGTCAATGTTTGCCCGCACCGTCACCCTGGCTTTCGCTTTTAACTCAATTCCATCTTTAGCGACAGCGGAAATTAAAGGCGTCTCGATAACCTTGGGGTTAACACTCATTTGGACTGCTTCTAAAACATTCCGGCCCGCAAGATCAATGGCCGCGGCCCGCTCAAAGGTCAGGGTGATATCAGCCCGGTGAGCGGCAATTAAGGCATCCACCACGTTATCTACATTACCTCCCGCCAAGTAGTGTGCTTCCAGCTTGTCGATAGTTGTTTCCACCCCGCCTTTACGGGCTTTAATAAAGGGGAGGATAATCCTGGCCGGTGCAACTCGGCGCAGCCGCATTCCTACTAAGGTGATTAAACCCACATCAACGCCTGCAGCAATTGCAGAAATCCATAAGCCCACAGGTACGAAACTGAAAAACAAGATCAGCACTACAATTATAATCAATAATGGTAAGCCGGCAAATAATACTTGCATCCTAAAATCCCTCCAATCCTTTTATTCATTTACTTCTCGAACCACTATGCGGGTTCCTTCCGTTAAAACAACCTCCACAAGAGCATCTGCGGCAATAAAACTCCCTTCGGACACCACGTCAAAACGCTGGCCGTTTACTACCATGCGCCCTGCCGGCCGCAGGGGTGTCAAAGTTCTTCCTTTAACGCCTAAAAGATTAGAATGATCCACGCCTCCCCGGTAACCTTCCTCCCTGCTTTCGGAGTGGAACAAAACCAGCCGCTGCCAAAATTTCGTCTTCTTAATGTTCTTCCAAAGAAAGACTAAAGCTATAATGCTGACTAAAAGGGCAATGAAAAGGCTCGTAAGTGCCGCCTGCAGGTTGCCGAAGACCATGATAATACTGGAAACAATACCTAAAATGCCTAAGATACCCACCAGTCCAAAACCGGGAATGACAAAAACTTCTAGGGCCAACAATACGATACCTAAAATAAAAAGGCCGATTTCCTCGAAACCCGCCAAGCCGGTCAAATAGCGCCCGCCAAAGAACAAAAGAAGGGCAACTACTCCCCCCGTACCCGGCACACCCCAACCGGGGGTAGTAATTTCAACTACTAAGCCTAAGAATCCCAAAGTTAAAAGAAGTGAACTCACCGTAGAAGTGGTTAAAAAGCGGGCTATCCGTTCTGCCCAATGAGGTGTTACATGTATTATCTCATATTCATCGTAACCGAAATAGGTTAGGATTTCGTGGTTGTTTTGACCGATAACGTCGGCAAAACCCCACTCCAGAGCTTCTTTGGCAGATAAAGACAAGATCTTGCCCTTTTCCACCAACCCCTCAATCTCCACATCCGCATCAACCATGGCCGCGGCTACTTTCCCGTCGCGGCCGACCCGCTGGGCAGTTGCCTCAAATTCTGCCTTTAAAGCTGAGACGGTCTTTTCGTCCAACGGCCTCGGTTCCGCGCTGCCGATACTGCTGCCCGGCGCCATGCCAACTTGGGGAGCCGCAAGGGTAATTAAAGCACCGGCGGACCAAGCCCGTTCGCTGACGTAAGCGATCACCGGCGTTTTAGTCCTCACTAACATGTCTTTGATTTCTGTCGCCGCATCGACCCGGCCGCCGAAAGTGTTGATTTCAAGCAGCAAAACGCCGTTGTTTTTTTCGGCCAAGGCCAACCCCCGCGCCACAAATTCCGCCAAGCCCGGTTCTATTTCCCCCTTGATGGGCAGGGAATACACCGAGACTTTTGCCAAAGCCGCCGCGGGGACAGCCAGGCAGAGCAGGCTGATAATTACCAGCACAAACCTTTTTTTCATCCCACTCATATTCTCACCCACTTTCAAAAAGGGCTCGATATCGTGAGACATCGAGCCTATTAGCAGTCTGTCAGTATCTTCTTCTTTTCCTCCTCCGGGCCGCTTCGGATTTTTTCTTTCTTCTTACACTGGGTTTTTCATAGTGTTCTCTCTTCCGGGCCTCGGATAAAACACCCGACATCCTGATCTGCCTCTTGAAACGGCGCAAAGCATTATCGAGGGATTCGTTCTTACCCACTTTGATTTCCGCCATCGAATTTCCCTCCTTCCAATGCCTTCGCGTGATATCATATTAATTATAATCTATTACAAACAGGCGGTCAATATTTAGCCGGGCGGCCATTTTAAAGAACGCCCACCTAAAAGGTGAAAATGGAGATGCGAGATCGTCTGGCCTCCGTGAGTCCCCGTATTGGCTACCAAGCGGTAACCATCGTCCAGGCCCTCCCGGCGGGCCAAGTCACTGGCGGCCAATGCCAATTCCCCCATAATACTTTGATCTGTTTTGTCCAAATGGGCCAGACTTGGAATGTGTTTTTTGGGGATAATTAAAATATGGGTGGGGGCCACGGGGTTAATATCCCGAAAGGCCACAATGTTTTCTGTCTCTAAAAGCAGTTCCGTAGACATTTCTTTCGCAGCGATCCTGCAAAACAGGCAGTCAACAGCCACTTAATTTCCTCCTTCCACGCCTTCGTGATCCGCACTTTTTACCTGAACCGGCACTATTTCGCCAATGATATCATCGCCGCCGGCCCACGGCAGACTTGTACGGATATAGTTGTCAGTCAAGCCCGTTGCCAGGCCACCAGCAACCTGTTCCACCAAAACCCAAACAGTTTTACCTACAAAGGAAAGATGGAAGTCCAAGGCCATGGCTTCCCCTATCTCAATTAGACGTGCGCTTCGTTTTTCCTTCACCGGCCCCGGTATTTGGCCTTTAAAGCGGGCTGCCGCCGTACCGGCCCGGCGGGAATAACGGAAAACATGGATCCGATTGAAAGCAGCCTTTTTAGCCAATGCCACGGTTTTTGCGAAATCTTCCTCAGTTTCACCGGGGAACCCCACCATAATGTCGGTAGTAATAGCTATTTCGGGAATCTCCCGGCGCAGCCTGTTCACGATATTAAGAAAATCAGTGCTGCTATAATCCCTTTTCATCCGCTTTAAAACAGCATCGCTGCCGCTTTGCAGAGGAATATGCAGATGCCGGCAGACAACGGGATGATTAGTTATCAGATCCATAAGCCCGGGGGTAATCTCGTGGGGGTTCACCGAACTGATGCGCAGCCTTTTTAAGCCGGGCGTCTCAGCAATCTGCCCCGTGATTTCCTCTAACGTCAGCGGTGGGTTAAGATCGCGGCCGTACAGGCCTAAGTGGATCCCCGTTAGGACAATTTCATGATAACCTGCTTTGATAATGCTGTCTACCTGTTCTAAAACGCTTTCCCGGCTGCGGCTGCGCGATGGGCCCCTGGCAAAGGGGACCCGGCAGTAAGTGCAGAATTGATCGCAGCCGTCTTGGATCTTCAGAGTAGCCCTGGTCCTGCCGGAAAAATCCAGGGCCGGCAGATCTTCAAAATCCTCGACTTGAAAAATGTCGCCCACCAGTGACGTCTGCTTGTTTTCCAACCCTTCTATCTCTTCTACGATACCGCCGCGCCCATCCGTACCCAGAATCAGGTTGACACCCTCTATTTCAGCAATCTGCTCCGGGGAAGTCTGTGCCAAACAGCCCATGACCACAACTACAGCCTCCGGGTTCGTTTTGTGGGCCCGCCTGATCATCTGCCGTGATTTGCGATCGCCTAAATTAGTTACGGTGCAGGTATTGATCACGTAAACGTCAGCCTTGCGGGAAAAATCGACGACGTCGTAATCCGCCGCCAGAAATTGGGCCAAGACCGCGTCCGTGTCATATTGGTTAACTTTGCAGCCCAATGTAGTTAAGGCTACCGTTTTTTTCTTGTTCATCCTAAATCTCCCCATTTATATCCCAGCAAACTCAGGGCCACCACACCGGCAGTTTCTGTGCGTAAAATGCGCGGGCCCAGGCTGATTACAACCGCTCCCCCTTCTTTCAGCTGCCTTACTTCGTCCTCGTGGAAACCGCCTTCCGGCCCGATAATAACGCCGGCCCGGCGGGGCTTTGCGTTTGTAATTTCTTTTAGGCCCAACTGTCTTTCCCCTTCGTAAGGCAGCAGAACAACCTCTTTTTCTCTGCTCCGCTTCTGCACTTCGGCCAAAAGATCGGCAAAAGAGGAGATCTTCCCAACCTGCGGTACCCTGGTCCGGCCGCATTGTTTAGCTGCCGCCAGAGCGATCCGCTGCCAGCGGTGCACCCTGTTTTGCGCTTGCTTTTCTTTTAACCTTACCACAGTGTGGCGGGAAGTAAAAGGCATTATTTCCGCCGCCCCAAGTTCCACGGCTTTCTGCACCGCAAAATCCATGCGATCGCCTTTGGCCAAGCCTTGAAAAAGAGTCAGGTAAAGAGGGGGTTCCTGATCGGTTGCAAATGTTTTTCTAATCCTGCCAAAAACAACCTCGGCCTCAAGCCCCGTTATTTCTACCAAGTGAACCAAGCCCGTTTCCGCCACACATTCAATGGTATCGCCTTCTTTCAGGCGGAGCACAGAGTTTATGTGGTGGGCGTCGGGGCCGCTGATTTCCACTCTGCCATTTTCTTCTCTTTTCTCTAAAAAGAACCTAGCCACATGCCTCACCCTTTTGGAACAAATAACCTACCCACTCTCCCATCAGGCGCCTTTCGATCAGCTGAAAACCGGCCCGGGCCGCAAGAGCGGTCATTTCCCCATCACGCGCTTTAATGATGCCCGCGGCAATAAAAAACCCTTTCGCCTGCAGTTTTTCAAAAGCATCGGGCAGCATGGGCCCGATTACATCAGCCACGATATTGGCCGCGATAACATGGGGGCTGCCCCTTAAATCTTTTAAACTTCCCTGCTTGGCCCGGAAGGTAAGCCCATTCAGCTTTCTGTTTTCCAAAGCAACCCTGACGGCTACCGGGTCTATATCCACGGCCTTAACCCGGGCACCCAATTTTTCGGCGGCGATAGCCAAAATCCCCGAGCCCGTGCCCACATCCCAGACTGTTTTGCCTTTCAGATCCAGCCCCTGCAGAAACTCCAAGCACATCGCAGTTGAGGGATGAGTTCCGCTGCCAAAGGCCATACCGGGATCGAGGTGGACTATTGTATCACCCGGTTTTACTTTTTCCGGCGGAATCCAGGAAGGCTGGACTAAAATACTGCCGATGCGCAGGGGGTGAAAATAATTTTTCCAAGCCTCGGCCCAATCTTTTTCGTAAATATAATCCTTCGTAATTTTTATTTCTCCCGCATCTAAGCCAAATTTCTCCAGGCCGGCCAGCCTCTTTTTAATCCGGGCAAGTTTTGCCGTAAAGTCACCTTCCGGCAGGTAAAAACTGATAGTTACTTCTTCAGCCGGCGTCTTCGGGGGAAAATAGTCGCCCCAGCCCTCTCTTTCGGCTTCCGCCAACAGAAGGGAATCTTCCACGGCCAAGTTGGCGATGCCTTCCTGCTCCAAAACAGCGTAGGCCGCCTCAACCGCTTCCCTCTTCAATGTAATTTTAATTTCCTGCCATTTCGCCACCGGTTAACCTCCCTAAATTAGAAAGCTGCCCCATTTTTTGGGCAGCTTCAACTCCCACTAGCGCCAGGCGTCCTTGACCCTTTCAAAAAAACCTTTAGTTTCCTCAGGGAGCGTACCATCGCCTTCTTTGGCAAACCGGCGCAAGAGATCTTTTTGCTTCTCATTTAGTTTTACCGGGGTGACGACTTTGATCCGGACCAATTGGTCGCCCCTACCGCGGCCGCGCACGTCTTGAATCCCCTTATTTCTCAGGCGCAGTACTTTACCATTCTGCGTACCTTCGGGAATCCTCATCTTCACATCGCCGTCCAAGGTGGGCACATCGATCTCATCGCCCAAAGCGGCCTGCACAAAGGAGATGGGTATCTCGCAGATCACGTTGCGGCCTTCCCTTTTGAAAATTTTATGGGGCCGAACCCGAACCGAGATTAATAAATCACCGGGAGGGCCGCCTCTGTAACCTGCCTCACCCCTGCCCCGGAGCCTTAAGATCTGGCCGTCATCAATACCCGCCGGTATCTTAACTTGGATTTTGCTCGTTTTCCGTACTGTACCGGTGCCGCCACAGACGGAACAGGCCTTTTCAAAGATCTTGCCTTCCCCTTGGCAGCGGCTGCAGGTTCTGGTTGTGGCAAATTGGCCGAAAGGTGTCTGCTGCGCATAGCGCACTTGGCCCGTGCCGTTGCAGTCGGGACAGGTTGTGATCGGTGTTCCCGGCTCCGCCCGGTTGCCGTGGCAGTGATCACAGGTTTCTGTCCGCTGAACCGAGATCTCGGTTTCTAAGCCAAATGCCGCCTCTTCGAAATCTACGACCAATTCGTAACGAAGGTCAGCCCCCCGCTGCGGACGGTGGGTTTGGCGCCTCCCAAAACCGCCTCCGAAAAACATATCCGCGAAAATGTCGCCCAGATCTTCAAAACCGCCGAAACCGCCGAAGTCGCCGAAACCGCCCTGCCCCATGTTTTCAAAGGCAGCATGGCCGTATTGGTCGTATTGAGAGCGCCGCTCCGCATCGCCCAAAACGGCGTAAGCTTCGTTGATCGTCTTAAATTTTTCTTCCGCATCCGGCTCCTGGTTGACATCGGGGTGATATTTACGCGCTAAATTCCGGTAGGCTTTTTTTATATCATCTTCAGAGGCGCCGCGGGGCACCCCTAAAACATCATAATAATCTTGTTTGGCCAAACATTACACCGCCTTCTTTCTGCCAACTTAATCCTCTTCCGTAAAGTCGGCATCCACAATATCCTCATCTTCAGAGGAATCATCACTTGGGGCGCCTGCCTCGGCCGCTGTCTGCTGTGCCCGTTGGTAAATTTTCTCCGATACCTTATGCAGAGCTTCGTCCAAGGCCTTCATTTTCGCCTTGATTTCCTCCTGATCGTCTTTTTCCAAGGCATCGCCCAGCTTCTTTTTCGCTTCTTCGATCTCTGCTTTTTGTTCGTCCGTAACCTGATCGCCCAGATCTTTTAAGGTGCGATCTACAGCCCACATCGCGTTTTCCGCCTTGTTGCGCAGTTCAATTCTTTCCCGTTTCGCTTTATCCTCTTCCGCGTGTTTTTCGGCTTCTGCCAAAAGCTTGTCGATATCTTCTTTAGTCAAAGCAGTAGAGGAAGTAACGGTAATCTGCTGTTCCCTACCCGTTCCCAGATCTTTTGCCGTCACGTTGACAATGCCGTTGCGGTCAATATCAAATGTGACCTCGATCTGAGGAATACCCCGCGGTGCCGGTGGGATACCCGTCAATTGAAACCGGCCTAAAGTTACGTTGTCTGCCGACATGGGCCTTTCGCCCTGCAGTACGTGAATATCTACGGCCGGTTGGTTATCGGCGGCCGTGGTGAAAACCTGCGTCTCCCGGCAGGGAATGCTCGTATTTCTTTTAATTAGGGTAGTCATGACCCCGCCCAGGGTTTCAATACCTAAAGAGAGTGGGGTTACATCAACTAAAACAAGGCCTTTGCCCTGTTCAAACTCACCGGAAAGCACACCGGCCTGTACGGCTGCGCCCATGGCCACGCATTCATCGGGGTTGATGCCCTTATAGGCTTCTTTACCCATTAATTTTTCAATGGCTTCCTGCACGGCGGGAATGCGCGTGGAGCCGCCGACCAGAAGGACGCGATCAATTTGCGCCGGTTTTAAGCCCGCATCGTCCAGGGATTGGCGGATCGGCTGCAGGGTCTTTTCCACTAAATCTGCTGTCAATTCGTTGAACTTAGCCCTGGTCAGGTTGATATCCATGTGAACCGGCCCGCTGGCACCCGCGCTGATAAAGGGCAGGTTGATATTAGCCTGCGGCAGGCCGGAAAGTTCAATTTTGGCCTTTTCCGCCGCTTCCTTCAACCGTTGCATGGCCATTTTATCACGGCTTAAATCAATGCCGGTTTCCTTTTTGAATTGGTCTACGAGGTAATTGGTGATGCGCTCATCAAAGTCATCGCCGCCCAGGCGGTTGTTGCCGCTGGTGGCTTTGACGCCGATGTAACCTTCGTCCAACTCCAAGATGGAAACGTCAAAAGTCCCGCCGCCCAGATCAAAGACCAAGACGGTCTGCTCGTGTTCCTTATCCAGCCCATAAGCGACCGCTGCCGCCGTCGGTTCGTTGATTATACGTAAAACTTCCAATCCGGCAATTGCGCCCGCATCCTTAGTAGCTTGGCGCTGCGCGTCAGTAAAGTAAGCGGGTACGGTGATAACCGCTTTAGAAACACTTTCGCCCAAATAATTTTCCGCTTCTTCCTTTAGTTTTCTTAACACCATGGCGGAAATTTCCTGCGGCGTCAGATCTTTGCCATCTATTTTAACGGTAAAATCCGTACCCATCTGGCGCTTAATCGAGGTTATGGTCCTCTCCGGGTTGGTAACCGCCTGCCGTTTAGCTACTTGGCCCACAATGCGATCCCCTTCTTTTGTAAAGGCTACCACTGACGGCGTAGTGCGGGATCCTTCCGCATTGGGGATAATTATGGGCTCCCCCGCCTCCATTACTGCCACAACCGAATTTGTCGTCCCTAAGTCAATTCCGATAACTTTTGACATTATTCTTCTTCCTCCTCGTTTTGACCAACCAACACCTTGGTATGTCGAATTACTTTTTCTTTAAGTAGATAACCGGTTTGGGTTTCTTCCAAAACTATTAAATCACCGCCGCCCTCACCGGCCATAAAAACAGCTTCGTGAAAAGTAGGATCGAAGGCCTTCCCCACAGCTTCAATGCGTTTAAGGCCGTGGGAGCCTAAAGTCTGCATTAAACCTTGATAGACCATCTGAATCCCTGCAAAAAAAGAATCGCCTGCCGCCTCATCTCTTTCACAGCGCAGTGCCCGCTCGAAATTATCTAAAACGGGCAGTAAGTCCTGCAGTAAGCCTTCGTTAGCTGTGGCAACCAGCTTCTCCTTCTCCAGTTTACTGCGGCGCCTTAAATTTTCAAAATCCGCTTTGAGGCGCAAAAGCTGCCGGACAAGCCTGGCGTTTTCTTCTGTCAACTCCTTGAACCGGGGGTGTTCTTCCTGCTCTTTCTCCGCCTCGGTTTCTTCTTCAATCTCCGCCTCTGCTTCTTCGTCTGCTATTTCTTCTTCCGTTACCTCTTCTTCTGTTACTTTTTCTATTACCTTATCTTGTTCTGGCACATCAAGCACCTCCCATCAGAGAAATGGCCCTTACCTCCAAGGACCGTTGTTGTACCGTTTTTATTTTTAGGCCGTAATTATTTATTCTTTTCCGTCAATAAATCGCTTAATGAGGTAGCAACCATCCCTACTGCCGAGACGATCCGCCCGTAATCCATCCGGGTCGGCCCGATGACGCCCAAAGTCCCAACCACATCACTACCTATATAATAAGTGCAGGTGACCAAACTATAATCCTGCATAGAACTGTGTTCGTTTTCATTGCCGATCACTACCTGGACACCGCTGGTTTTTGAAACGGAGCTGAACAGATCTAAAAGATGTTCTTTGCGCTCCAAAGCAGCCAGAAAAGATTTTACCTTTTCAATATCGCGAAATTCCGGTTGGTTCAAAATATTCACAGTGCCGGAAGAATAAACCTGTTCATCTTTTTCTTCCATTAAACCTCTGAACACCAGTTCAACCAAGGTTCGGCCGATTTCACCGAAATCCCCGATGATCTCAGCAAACACCGTCGGCCCCAAGTCCCTGTAAGTTAACCCTTTGAGCTTCTGGTTTAAGGCCTTGGAAATATCGTAAATCTGCTCTTGCGTATAGGCTTTTCTTGTCACAATCAACTTATTTTTCACAATACCCGGGTGAAGCACCAAGGTAACCAAAATATTATTTTCATCCAGCAGCACAAGCTGCAGGTGGCGGAACGCTAAGTGATCCATGCCGGGAGCAACCACAACGGCTAAAGATTCCGTTAAAAGCGCCACCAAGTGGGCCGCTTCGTGAATTGTCTTTTCCAGGCCGTTACGGATGTCCGTAATATTTTGCCGCAGCCACACATATTCCTGCGGCGAAAAGGAATGAGGTTCCATCAGGGCATCAACGTAAAAGCGGTAGCCTTTATCCGAAGGAATCCGGCCCGCGGAGACGTGGGGCTGCTGTAAATAGCCCGTTTCTTCCAAATCCGCCATTTCATTGCGAATAGTGGCGGACGAAACCCCAAGATCATGCCGGCGGGCAATTGTCCGGGAGCCAACCGGCTCTGCAGTTTCCACATAGTTGTCAATTATGGCTCTTAAAACAAGGCGTTTGCGTTCATCCAACATGCGTCTCCCGCCTTCCATTTAGCACTCGCCGCCTGGGAGTGCTAACACTATTTACCCATAAAATATCACTTCACCCCGCGTTTGTCAAGGGTTAGAAAAGGCACTTGCGGCAGTCTAGGGTAAAAAAGCCGCCGAGACTATATTTTCCAAATAAAGGCCCCTTTCCGTCACCTTCAAATGCCCCGCTTGATACTGCACCAGGCCCCGCTTAAGAAGCTTTTCAATGGGCTTTTCATAGACATTCATAAAGGACTTGCCGAAGCGTTTTTCAAATTCACTTTCACTAACCCCCGCCAGGAGCCGCATCCCCACCATCATGGTTTCATCCATCTCCTGCCGCAGGGAAACCTCTGCCCGTTCAGCGAAAGTGGGCCTGCCGCGGCGCCACCCCTCCCTATACTTATCTACATCCGCTGCATTTCTGTAGCGCACCCTGTTTAAATAACCTGTGGCGGACGCACCTAGGCCCAAGAAGGGGCGGTTTTGCCAATAAATTAGGTTGTGGCGCGATTTTTTGCCGGGCAGGGCAAAATTGGAAATTTCATAATGCTCCAAGCCCGCCCGGGGTAAAAGCGCCCGGGCCGTATCGTACATTGCCGCCTCCTCATCGTCGGAAGGTAAGTTTAAAAGGCCCTGCTTTGACCATTTGTGGAAAAGGGTCCCTTCTTCGATGATTAAACTGTAGCAGGAAATATGCGAAGGCTTAAGATCCAACGCTGTCCGCAGCGATTCTTCCCACATGGCCAAGGACTGCCCCGGCAGGCCAAAGATTAAATCCAGGTTAATATTATCTATTCCCGCCCCGCGGATTAAATCAACACTTTTCAGCACGTCAGCTTTAGTGTGCAGGCGGCCCAAATCAGCCAAAAGCTCGTCCTGGAAGGCCTGGACACCTAAACTGATACGGTTGACGCCCGCTTCTGCCAAGTATTGTAAACCGGCTGCGGTCAGCGTGGCGGGATTAGCCTCCAGAGTTATCTCAGGCTCTTTCTCGAAGGGTAAATTCGTTAAAAGAAAGGTGATGAACTCCCCCAGGCGAGCAGGATCCAATAAAGAAGGGGTGCCTCCGCCAAAGAACAAACTGGAAAAAGCACCCTTTTTTAAGCGGGAGCGGTAGTACAAGGCCTCCCTGCTTACAGAAGAAAGATAGCTGTCGGTAACCGCCTGAAACTCCCGGCGGCCGCCCACAACTATGGAGTAGAAATCGCAATAATGACACTTTTGCGCACAAAAGGGAATGTGTACGTAGACTCCCATTTGAACCACCTATTCCACTTCTAAGATTGCCATAAATGCTTCTTGGGGGACTTCTACGCTGCCCAGGTTTTTCATGCGCCTTTTCCCCTCTTTTTGCCTTTCTAAAAGTTTCCGCTTCCGGCTGACGTCCCCCCCGTAACACTTGGCTAAAACATCTTTGCGTAAAGCCCGCACCGTTTCCCTGGCAATAATTTTACTGCCGATGGCAGCTTGGATGGGAACCTCAAACTGCTGGCGGGGGATGACATCTTTCAAGCGCTCCACTAAGCTGCGGCCCCTGGCCACTGCCTTATCCTCGTGAATTATGCAGGAAAGGGCATCAACAGGATTACCGTTGAGCAAGATATCCAGTTTAACCACCCGGGAAGCCCGATAGCCGATCCACTCGTAATCAAGCGAGGCATAACCTTTGGTCCTGGATTTCAACCGATCGTAAAAATCCATCAATATTTCCGCCAAGGGCAGTTCATATTCCAGGCGGGCCCTTTCGGGGGTAACGTACTCCATGGTTACGAAATTACCCCGCCGATCCTGGCAGAGTTCCATAACCGGCCCCACAAATTCATCGGGGACCATGACGGTTGCGTGAACGAAAGGCTCTTCGATCCGCTCCACTTGAACGATGGGCGGCAGGGCGGAAGGATTATCCACTTTTATTGTACTGCCGTCTGTTAAAACGACTTGGTAAACCACACTTGGTGCAGTTGTAATCAGATCCAGATCAAATTCACGCTCCAGGCGTTCCTGCACGATCTCCAAATGAAGCAGGCCTAAAAAACCGCAGCGGTAGCCAAACCCCAAAGCCACAGATGATTCCGGTTCGTAAGTTAGAGCGGCATCATTTAACTGCAGCCGATCCAAGGCATCCCTCAGATCGAGATAATCTTCGTTGACCACAGGGTAAAGGCCGCAAAACACCATGGGCTGTGCCGGCCGGTAACCTGCCAAAGGCTGCTTGGCGGGATTGGCCGCCAAGGTAATGGTATCACCCACCCTGGTATCGCGCACATCCTTCATGCTGGCGATAACACAGCCTACATCTCCGGCCTTGAGTGATGGTACCTCAACCAAGGCGGGGCGGAACACGCCCAACTTACTTACTTCAAACTCCCGCCCGGAACTCATCATCACGATATCATCGCCGACTGAGATTGTACCGTCTATCACCCTGATGTAAGCAACGGCGCCTTGGTATTGGTCGTAATGCGAATCGAAGATCATCGCCCTGGTAGGCGCCTGGGGATCCCCCGTCGGTGGCGGAATCCGCTCCACAATAGCTTCCAAGATGTGTTCAATGCCTTCACCTGTGCGCGCACTGACTAAGATCGCCTCGTCCCCGTCAATGCCGATACTGTCTTCCAAATCCCGTTTGACGCGCTCCGGATCCGCATTTGGCAGATCGATTTTATTGATCACGGGGATGATTTCCAAATCGTGATCCAGAGCCAAATACAGGTTGGCAAGGGTCTGCGCCTCGATACCCTGCGAAGCGTCAATGACCAATAAAGCCCCTTCACAGGCCGCCAGGCTGCGCGAGACTTCGTAGGAAAAATCCACGTGGCCGGGAGTGTCAATCAGATTCAAAATAAATTCCCGGCCGTCGGCTGCTTTATACGCTAAGCGGACAGCCTGGAGTTTAATTGTGATACCGCGCTCCCGCTCCAGATCCATGGAGTCCAAAACCTGCTCAGCCATTTCCCTCTGGCTGAGCGTGCCGGTATGTTCCAGGATCCTGTCTGCCAAGGTAGATTTCCCATGGTCGATATGGGCAATTATACTGAAGTTCCTAATATTGTTCTGGGACATATTAATACCGATTCCTCCATTATTGAATGCGGCTTTATTATAACACAGAAGTTGTTGATTTGAAAATAGCCTTATTGTAAGCCCTTCTTGGGCGTTTTTCTTTTTATTCGTCTTTTGATTAAATCCCAAATAAAGCGGACTTCGGCCATCTTCAATACGATGGCACAACTAAGGTAAACCAGGGCACCTGCCCCGATGGAAACAAACACCTGCAGCAGTTGGCCCATTTTGCTATTTGTATTTAACATCTCACCCAGATGCCCGGCCGTGTAATAAACGGCAAGGCTCATCACTAAAGCAGCAAGGCCCGCTTTAGCCACGGTTTTCAAAAGTTCTCGGCCCGCCAGGCCCCCCAGTTTTTTACGCAGAATGGCTGAAGCCAAAGCCATGTTTAAAAAAGAGCTGAGGGAAAAAGCCAAGGCTAAGCCGCCGGGCCCCAGGGTTGTCCATTTCAAAAACGCGAGGCTGAAAAGAAAATTGGCCGCCACCGTAATTACGCCGATCTTGACCGGGGTAACGGTATCCTGCAGGGAATAATAGCCTCTGGTGGTGACTTGGACCGCCGCCTGGGCTAAAAGGCCCGGTGCGTAAAACAAAAGGGCGAAAGCTGTTGCCCGGCTGTCTAAAACGGTAAATTCCCCAGATTCAAAGAGCAGCCGCACAATGGGGTTTCTTAAAAGGGCCATGCCCAAAGCTGAGGGCAGGGTAATAAAAAAGACAACCCGCAGGCCAAAGCTCAATGTTTTTTTAAACTCCCCCACCTCTCCCTGCGCCATAAGGCGGGACAAGGTAGGAAAGATGGCTGTGGAAATGCCCATGGCAAAAACCCCCAGGGGAAAATTGATTAATCTGTTCGCCAAGCGCAGAGCCACAATAGAGCCCGTCTCCAAGGTAGAAGCCAGGTTCTGCCCGATAATTACATTAATCTGGGCAATTGATAGGCCCACTACCGCGGGCAGCATTAATTGGCCCATCCGGCGAATTCCCGGATGCTTCAAATCCAAAAGGGGGCGGTAGTAGCCCGCCCGGCGGTAAACAGCGGGAAATTGAATTGAAAAGCTGCCCACGGCACCTAAAACAGTGCCGATGGCCATACCCATAATGCCGATTATGGGCCCTAAGAGGTAAGCGCCCAGAATTTGCCCCAAGTTGTAAATGATCGGCCCCAAGGCAGGCAGTGTAAACTTTTGATAAGAGTGTAAAACACCCATGGCCAAACCGGAAAGGGCGGTAAAAAACACGGCGGGGAATGTAACCCGCATCAAAGTTATCAAAAGTTCTCTTTGGCCGCCGGAAAAACCTATGCCCACAAGGGGCGCCAAAACGGGGGTAAAGATGACACCTAAGATCATAATCAACAGCAGGCTTAAAACCGTCAAGTTTAAGAAAACACTTGCAGCATACCAGGCTTCTTCTTCTTCCCCTCGGGCCAAATACTGCGTAAAAACGGGGATAAAGGCGGAGCTGAGTGCACCGCCGACTAACAGTTGGTACATTAAATCGGGCAGGGCAAAGGCAGCAAAAAACACATCCGTCGTTCCTGTCCGGCCAAACACTTCCGCGATGGCCCGCTCCCGCAGAAAACCTAAAATCCTGCTGATTAAAATAGCAAACATTACAATACCGGCAGCCTTGGCTACCTTTTCCCTGCTCTCAGTCGCCATATCTCCCGCCCTCTCATTTTTTGCACCAAAAGTAGATTCGCCCCGCCGGCCCAAACTCCTTTTAGAGTACCCGGGCAAGAACGTTTGCCAAAAGTTCCGCGGCTAATAGGGCTTCTTCTAGAGTGTTCTCCACAGACCCTAATTCTATAATAATACTTTTCGGATGTAAATGCTGATTGTAGCGGGCATCCTGCCTCACCTGGATGGGCCGCATCAGGCTGGGGTACATCTCATCGCAGACATCTTTAATCCTCTGGGCAAAATCAAGGTTGGCTTGGTAGTTGGCATGCACCAACGGGATTCTTTCCGCTGTACCAATTACTAAGGCCAGGCGGGCCACGCTGCGGCCGTTGATGACCGTACTGGGATTGGGCACGCCCGCATCGCGGTGTAGATCAATTACCATTTCCAACTCCCGCTGTTTGGCCAGAATTTCCCGCACGGTTTTTTCCGAGTTGCTGTAGGAATGGTTGATGTTAGGCAGAGTGTGGATGCGGGTTTCATGCAGTGTTTTTATCCCTAATTGATTGAGGGCGTTAGTTAAGTGCCGCCCGACCGCCATGACACCGGTAATGGCCGGATCCGCCAGGTTGCGGAATTGGTAGTGGGCCTGGTTTGATTGGCTTGCCGAAACAGTCCGTCCCAAATACATTTCTGATGTGTGCGTATGGTAAATTAAAGCCCGGGCGGCTGTTTTCTGCTCGAAAACGGAGTCTGCGGGAGCCGGGCGGATGGGATCGGGTGCAAAGGATAACTCCTGCACAAAGACAAAAGGCCTTTCCTCCCAAATTCTAAACCCGGGCAGAGAGCGGGCAAAAAACGGCAGTGTCTCTTCTAAGATAGTTAAGGGATCCTTTAGATCGTAATCAGTCAAAAGATAAATTAAAGAGCGGACATCAAGAAGGCCTCCGTTCGGTTCTTCTTCCCAGGCGATGGGCAAACCCCGCCGCAGCAAAGTGCGGGCAAGGGAATGATCGAGGTTGCTGTCATCAAAAAGCAGGTGGTAGCCGCTGAAAACAAGGCTAAAAAAAATTAAAGCTAAAACTACCGGGAAGATGATTCCCGGTAATTTAGGAAAGGAGTGCAAGCGGCGGCGCAGCCTGGCGGAAGTGCGCCTTAATCTAAACCTCATCTCACCACCTCTTCTCTTCCCAAATATATTTGTCCCGCCGGCAAAATATGATAGACTAAACTTAGCCCAAGGGCGGAAAAGAGGTGAGATGGTGCGCTGTTTAAAAATTGCCGGCCTGATTTTACTTGCCATCAGCTTTGTTTGCGGCTTATATCAAATCTTTCTGCTCAACGACAAGGTGGCCTCTTTGGAAGCTGATCTTGCTCAGGCCAAAGAAGCCACCGCCGCGCAATGGAAGGAAAACAGGCAGACGAGTGCCCAAATTTACCTGATTGCATCTGATCCAACGAATTTCTGGCTGGTCCCCGTGCACAGGCAGATTGCCGGGGAGGTAACCCCTGCCGTCGCTTTACAGGCTTTATTAAACGGGCCGTTAGCCTCGGAAGATTTGATGGAGTCTGTGCCTCACACAACCAGAATTTTAGGCCTTGACATTCAAGGGGGTACAGCTACAGTAAATTTCAGCGGTGAAATAGTAGACGACTTTAACGGCGGTTCTTTAATAGAAGCGTACTTGGTAGAGGCCATCGTCAATACACTTACGGAATTCGACTACATTGAAAAAGTACATATACTCGTGGAGGGCAGGGAAATAGAATCAATTGGCGGCCACATCCTTATTCAAAGGCCCTTAAAGAGGCACTAGCTTAAGTATTTAAAGATTTCGTCGTAGCTGACACCTTCGTGAAACGAAGTATTCAAAGCCCCCGCCACAACGTCCGAGACCTCATCGATCAGCTGATCTATTTCTTTCGGTGTCACGATCATGGAACCCATGTAAGGCTCCAGCACTTGGCCGATGAGCTGCCGTTTATCCGCACCTGCACTAACGTTGGGAGGTACCTTGCCGTTTTCCTCGCTCATCAAAAACTGGGGATCTACTTCAAATTCTGTCCGTTCGGGCAACTTCTCCCCCGGCGGCGGCTCAACACTGCCTTTCTCCAAAAGGTCCATGGCATCGGATACTATTGTGACCGCATGGACCACTGTAGGAATGCCGATAGCGATAACGGGAATCCCCAACGTCTCCTCGTTGATGGCTAAACGGCGGTTACCCACGCCTGAACCCGGGTGGATGCCCGTATCGGAAATCTGAATTGTACTGCAGAGCCTGTCTACGCTGCGGCTGGCAAGGGCATCTATGCAGATCACGGCTTTTGCACCTATCCTATCGACCACACCCATGATGATTTCACCCGTTTCGATGCCGGTTAAACCTAAAACACCCGGGGCAACGGCGGCAACGGGCCGTAAACCCTCCCGCAGCTCAGGTGGGGACAATTCCAAAAGGTGCCTGGTAACCATCAGGTTTTCAATGACCCTGGGCCCCAAAGCGTCCGGGGTTGCGTTCCAATTCCCCAAACCTACAATTAAAATACTGTCTTCTGCGCCCAATTCCGCTTCTGCCAAAAACCATTCCAATTCTCGAGTTAAAAGCTGTGCAATATCTTCTTGAATATCCCGATTGTGCTGGCGCAGCGCCGGTGCTTCAATAGTGGAGTAGTTGCCGGGGGCTTTTCCCATCATGCGGGCCCCCAAATCGTTTTCCACGGTAATGCGGGTAATCACCGCATCCTTCGTTTCTTCCGTGCGGACCTTCACACCCGGCAGTTCGGGTGAAGCCTCCTTTTCCATTATGACTTGGTGAGATTCTAAAGCCAGATCGGTGCGCACATTGTACTTTTCAAAAAAAGCTTTATCTTCCCGTTCCTGCATCAATTTACCTCCCTTCCTTGTTAGATTAACCCAAACGGAAAGAGTTATTCCAAGGCAGGCTCCGAAGTCTAATGCTTGAGAGCCCTAATTTAAAATCCCAAGGGTGCCCCTCTTCCGGGAACAAAACGTGCAGTTTGGCAGGGAACCGTCTCTTTTGCCGTTTCTCGGCTAAATGCGGTCAAGATGGCCTAAAGTTTTTCTAAAACCGTTGCAAAGGCGGTGGATCCAAGTTAAACTATTCATGAGAAGGAACCCTCCGTCTTGGCACGCAGTTGGGATTAGGGGTTTTTTCAACTCCTGTCCGGAAAACATTTACGGAACAGCAAGTTTCGCCCCAATCGCGGCGGCAATCTGACAGAGAATCCGAAATGTTCAGTTTAAAACTGAGTACGAATCAGGGCCCCGGCAGCTTGAATTCACACCTGCCAAATGATATAATTACAAGGTGAATTTGCCAGGGGAGGTGAAGTATCTTGGCAACCAGTAGATCTGCAAAAAAAAGAATCCTGGTTAACGAAAAAAAACGCCGTGCTAATATGGCCAGGAAAACTGCGCTTAAAAATAACGTAAGGCGGTTTGAACAGGCGTTGGAGAACGACCCCGAAAACGCACCAGCTTACCTTAAAAAAGCGATCCGGGCTTTAGACAAGGCCGCGGCGAGAGGGATTATCCATAAAAACACGGCGGCGCGCAAAAAATCCCGTTTGTCTAAACGATTAGCCGCTCAGGCGTAGAAAAAAAACGCCCTTCCGGTTGGATGAGGCGTTTTTTTCGTTCTTAAGTTAATTTAACGATCAACTCTCGTAAGATTTGGTCCCCGGCAGCCCCCAGTTTCATTTCCCGGTCGGCATAGACAACGTGGGAAAAACCCGCGAAGATTTCCGGCATGGAATGTTTTTTTGCCTGGGCTTGGATTTTCTGCAGTGCATAGCTGCTGCTTTCGCCCATCTGCCGGGCGGTCTTTTCTAAAGACCCTGTTCTGGTTTTAGCGGCCAAAAGTAATCTTAAGTGCCTTTCCAAAAGGGGCAGGATACGCAGGGGGGATTCCCCCGCCGCAAGCAAAAGGTCTAAAACCTCCAGCGCTTCCCGCCGCTTGCGCTGCGCTAAAAAGTCCGTCATTCGAAACACGGCATCGCCGGCGATCTGTGCCGGCGACAGCGAAGTTAAAGAAAGCACATCATCTCGGGTGATTTCGTCCCTGCCTTCAGTTGCAGCAATCAGCTTATCTAATTCGTTGTGGATGAAAAACAAACCGGAGCCTGTTCTTGCCAATAAAGCTTCCACGGCGGGCCGCTGGAGCCGCCTGCTTTGGCTCAGGCAGTAATCCTGCACATACCTGACTAAACGTTCGCCTTGCAGCGGCAGGCATTCAATCTCCCAGGCAATACTCTGCATCGTCTTCACATATTTTAACCGCCGGTCCAAACGGGGTAAAAAGACAGCTAAACAATTGGCTTTAGGATGGTTCTCCAACCATTGGGCCACTTTATCCATTGTGGCGGCAGGTATTAAATGTGCTTCTTTCAAAATCGCAATCTTGGCCGTGCCGCCCCAAGGAATCGCGGCCAAATCCGTTAAAAGAGGTGTTTCATCGAAATCTTTTGTACCGATGAAGAGCGACCAATTCCATTCAATGAATCCTTCTGCGGCTATCTTTTCCCGCAAAGCCTTAAAAACCGCCTCGTGCCAGGCCGTTTCGGGGCCGTGGACAAGAAAGGCCCGCGGCAGGGGTTTTGTTTTAATGTTTTCCAAAACGCGCTGCACATTAAATCCCTCCACTTTGTCTATTCAGTGTGCCGCAGATAAAAACCTGCTGAAAAAACCCCACCAAACAAAAAATCTGACCGGGCCCGCGCCGGGTGTGCTCCAACGAATGCCCTTTTGGTTAAATAAACTTGTTACCTCCGGGTGAGGATGGCCGAACAGGTTGCCTTCCCCCGCGGGTATTACGGCAAACGCGGGATCGACAGCATCGTAAAATTCCGGATAAAAACTGCTCCGACTGCCGTGGTGAGGTACTTTCAACCACTTTGATTCAAGGTGCTCTCCTTGTATCGCCACCAGATCGTACAAAACAGGTAGTTCAATATCGCCTGTAAACAACATCTTGACCCGCCCGTAGGCGAGCTGAAAAACTAAAGAATTATTATTGGCGTCAGAATCCGTACCCGCAAGCAGCCTGCCCGGGTGAAGAATTTCCAGGCTGATGCCCCTTTCCAAAACAAGGCGCTCGCCGCGCCTGGCGGCCACATGGGGAATATTCTTAGCGCTAATCAGATCGAGATAACGCTCGTAAGTTGGCGTGGGATGGGCCTGGCCGTTATCGATCACTACTGCAACTTCCAGCTCTTCTAAGACCGCCAACAGCCCAAAGAGGTGATCTTCGTGGGGATGGGATAAAATGACCGCATCTAACTTAGCCACGCCCCGCCGGCGCAGGTAGGGTAAAACGCGCTCCCTGCCCACGTTGCGGCCTCTGGCCTGCCAATAGGGGCTGTCACCGCCGCCGTCAACTAATAAATTGAGGCCGCCGGGAGTCCGAATAAAAAAACAGTCTCCCTGCCCAACATTCAACGCAGTTACTTCTAAGGGCCGGCGAATGAAAGCAGGCAGCCCGCTGATTAAACAGATGAGTAAGAAGAGATAGAGCAGGCGGCGGTATGTGTTTTTAGGCACTGTTAAGCGGGGCCGCCGGAGGCGCCAGCCGGCATAGATAAAAAATGCCCACCAAAGTAAAATCTCACCCTGGCTTAAATATTGAGGCTGCCACTGGAGGGCGTAAGGAACTAATGAATTCTCTAAGATGGTTACGCACCGAATCACTGCATTCAAAAGCTGTGCCACACCCCAAGGGCCCAGCCCTAAAGCTGCCAGAAAACCCCCGGCCAAAATTACCGCCGTAAAGGGGAGAAAGACCAAGGTAGCAAGAGGTCCCAAAACAGCTATTTCGGCGAAATAATGGAGGAGAAGAGGTGCCAAGCTGAGCTGTGCGATTACGGAAACGGCCATAGAATTAATCAGATAACGCCAAAAAGCGCCGCCTTTTTGGCAGCGTAAGACGGGCATCCAAAGCAGAATTCCGCCGGAAGCGACAAAGGAAAGCGTAAATGCTTTTTGAAAAAGAAGCTGCGGCTGGGCCACAAGCAGAGTGAAGCCAACCAAAGACCAGATGTGCAGAGGGTTTAAAAGCAGCCTGCGGTGATTTCCCAAACCGCCTAGGGCAAAGGCGGCGAAAGCCCGCCAGGCGGAAGCGCTGTTTCCCGCCAGGAGGATATAAGCTAAGAGGAATACCTGCGTCAAAAGCAGCCTAAAAAGAGGCCGCAGGGGCAGCCGTTTAAGAAACAAAGCGAAAAACAGAGCGGCCAAACCCACGTGCATGCCTGAAATGGCTAAAAGGTGGTTGATGCCTAAGAGGCGCCAATTTTCCCGCCTCTCTTGCGATAAGCCCGCCCGGTCACCTAACACCAAGGCCGAAACTAGCCCGGGATCATCCAGATCCCTGTTTATATTCTGCAAGCACCATTCCCGCAGGCGGGCCAAAACGCTGCGCTGCACCCTTTTTTGAATCGTAAACTCCACGGGATAGCAGAGGCCCCAAACCCCCAATTGGTTTAAATAATCTCTGTAAGAAAACATCCCGGGATTAGGAGCTGAAGGCGGCGTTGTAATCGTGCCTTTAAACTCTATGTAATCACCGGCCGACACAGGCACATCCAGCGGTAAATGCAGGGCCAGGCCCAATTTTTGCGGAATTGTAGTCACCAGCACCCTCTGATCGCTGCTGAGGGTTTGCACCGACTTTACCACAGCAGTCAGTTTTTGCGGGTCTTTCGGCCAATCCGCTGCTTGGGGCGCCGCTGCCAGGCAACCGAGAGCAGTTATGGCTCCCGTGAGAACGGCCCAGTAAACCAAGCCGGCTGCTTTTCTGCCTTTATACTCCAGCCAAAGCCATAAAGGTATGAGCAGGAGCAGCCAAATAAAAAGGTGGGGAGAAACATGGCTCCGGGAACCATAAAGGATTCCCAGAGCCAGGAGGGGAAATAAGATGAAAAAATTACTTATCTTCGTCATTGCCTTCCGGATAGAGGCAGATTAAATCAATGATCTGTGCCAGGCGTTTTTCCCCGATCCCCGCAACCCTTAACAGATCACGCTTGCGTACGAAAGGCTTTTCACGCCTTTCGATAATGATTCGCTCCGCATAGACAGGGCCAATTCCCGGCAGAGTCTGTAATTCCGCCATCCCCGCGGTGTTCACGTGTACTAAAGAGCAGTGGCGCTCCGGTTCAGAAGCGGCCTGAACCCTGACACCGGCCGGGCCAAGATCCAGCACGGTTTCTACTACTCCGCTGCCCGCCTGCCACCGCACCCCTTGGTACACCAAACTTAAAAGTATGAGCCCCAAAAGAATTACCCGTTGTTTATTTTTCATTGGTTCCCCCTTTTCCCCGGGTATTTCCTTGGTTCTCCAGCGTTCCTCGAATACCTGCCTTTATCTGAATCTTCTTTACAATTAAAAGCGGAACCCGAGCAGTGCTACTGCTAAGAGGCCCGCAGTAATCAACATGATAGGCGTCCCCTGCAGGGCTTTGGGCACGGGAGCGAGTTCCAAACGCTCACGCAGAGTTGCCATAACGGTGAGGGCGAGAAAATAGCCCGCGCCGGCGCCTAAAGCGGTCCAAATCCCATCCACCCCAAGCACGTTGTTTTGGCACAGTAAAAGTAGGGAGCCGACCACTGCACTGTCAAACATTCCTTCCTCAACGGAAAATTCGGGATTAAACAGTTTTTGGGCTGCAACCGCGGAACATACTCCAACTAAAGTATAAAACCCAATCTGCGCCGAGGGAGAATTAAAACTAACGCCGTTTAAAGCCCAAAGTACCAAGCTGCCGATGAACATTGCCCCTGCAGTGATTCCACCGCTTTTCGCCGCCTGTTTAACACTCTTGGTATAGCGAGTTAGGGCGTAAAGTCCCAGGCCTTGGATTAAAAGTAAGTTCCCGCTGATTATGGTTTGAGCCAAAAGTTCCATTCCTTCAGTCATGCTGCTCGCCTCCCCGTCCTGTCAATTTGTTGGCTAATGCCAAAAGAAAGCCCACTATAATTAAGCCCCCCGGCACCGAATTGGCCAAAGAAAGTGGCGGTAAAACCGTTTTTAGAACTGTCACCCCAAACAAAGTACCGGCACCTAAAAACTCGCGCACAAGGCCAATGACAATCAAGGCACCTATAAATCCCAGGCTTTTCCCCACTGCATCCAGAATCGCTGCGCCCGGTGGCAAATCTTGTCCCAAACTGTAAATAACTAAACTGTTTACGACCAAAAGGGGTAAGAAAATACCGAGTTCAGCGACTAGGCCCGGTTCAATTTGCAGAAGCAAACTGTGTGTTGCCACAGTTAGGACTATCAAAACAGCAATTCTGCCGATCGGCCTGATATTTTCCGCTAAAACCAAAGCAAACAGGGAATCCAACAAGCCGGCTGCAACTAAAATGACCGCTGTTACTAAACCTATCATAAATCCTTGTGCGGCGGTTGAGGCAACGGCCACTGCCGGCACAAGGCCTAGAAATAGGACAAAGACAGGGTTTTTACAAAAAATGTTTTCCCATAACTTCTTCAAGATCATTGGCCCTCCTTTACACTCAAGGCATCCCTTATGGCTTGCAAAACGCCTTCACTTGTTTTCGTAGCACCGCTTACTGCATCAACAGGCCCTTGGGCCTCGATGATGGCGGGCAGGAGTTTTTCTAAAGCGGAATCGGCAATGAAAGGAGTCTCTTCGCTGGCGATAACTTCAAGCTCACTGATTTTGCCTCCATCGATCGTTACATCTAAAACCAGTTTACCGCCAAAGCCTTCGCCTTCGCCGCGATAAACTCCGTCAGGCAGATCTATTTCATAACTTTCTCGCCTTTCTTCTATTTCTCCCTCCACCGCCGGTTCACCGGCTAAAGCTGCTTTAACGGCTGCCAGTACCGCTTCGCTGGTCCTTGTTGCACCGCTTACTGCATCAACAGGCCCTTGGGCCTCGATGATGGCGGGCAGGAGTTTTTCTAAAGCGGAATCGGCAATGAAAGGCGTCTCTTCGCTGGCGATAACTTCAAGCTCACTGATTTTGCCTCCATCGATCGTTACATCTAAAACCAGTTTACCGCCAAAGCCTTCGCCTTCGCCGCGGTAAACGCCGTCTTCAGCAGGCAGTAAGAAAGCATCCGTTGTAGGTTCACCAACGCCTGCAGCATCTGTCAGCGCTCTTTGAACGGCGCCCATGATGGCGTCACTCGTGATCGTCGCACCGGATATGCCATCAACTTTAGCTGCATTAGCCGCCACAATGCGGCCAGGGATATTTTCAATTGCCCCACCGGCGATACTCGGGGTATCAGAGTGGCCGACTATTTCTACAGCGGCAATTTTACCGGCTGTCACGACTACCTCGACTTCCAATTCGCCGCCAAAGGAATCAGCACTGCCGAAATACGTGCCATCGAGCCAACCCACCTCTTCTTCCTGAGGGAAGAAAGCGTCTTGGAAGGATGCCAATGCCCGCCTCACTCCTGTTGTAAACGAGCGGGACGAAATAGTGGCGCCGCTGATACCTTGAATGTCCCGGCCGAGGGCCAGTTCATTCGCCCCACCTTTACCAATGAATTGCTCTAAGAAACTTGCCTCGGTAATCAGCTCACCTAGGCCGGGGTCTTCCCGGTGTTCTAAAATCTGTAATTCACTGATTCTGTATTCTTGATCTAAGGCCACCAGGAAATGAATAGGGCCGTTAAAGCCGCCCTGTTCAGCCAGAAAAACAGCTGCAGCTGGTTCGCCTTCTTCATTTTTCCTTAGATAGTAGCGGACACCTTCGTGTTCCACCGTTTCATAATCCGCCGTACCCAACAAAGCCTCAACCGGCAAATGCCTGCCGTGGCTGAGAACAGGTGTTACGGCCGGGTGAACGGCATCAAGCCAGATTAAAGCACCCACCACAATAATTATTGCTGCCGCGCAGGCCACCGTACCTTTGATTCTTTCTTCCCGAGCCAAACCGACTCCAAAGGGAATGGGAATGGTCAGCTTTTCCAAAAGGGGTGCCAAGGCGTTCATTGTCAAGACCGCAAAGGTAACGCCTTCGGGAAACGATGTGTACTGCCGGATTAAAATTGTCAGGATCCCGCAGCCTATGCCAAAAACCAACTGCCCGCCCAAGGTAACGGGCGAGGTAACCATATCAGTCGCCATAAAGACAGCTGCAAAGAGTAAACCCCCTGCACAGATTGTGTACCAAGGATCAAGACCCCAAATTAAAGCCAGGATAAAAGCACTGCCTACATAACCGACAGGGATCCGCCAATTGATATGCCCTTTGTATAAAAGGTAAATGGCGCCCAACAAAATTGCAATAACAGAGGTTTCGCCGATACTGCCGCCCACGTTACCCCAAAAAAGCGGCAGGGAAAACTCCCTGACACTCATTAAAGGCGTCGCCGTAGTCACCGCATCAAACGGGGCAGCAAATTTGACCATCTGCGATGTAAAAGCTAATAAAAGTAAAGCACGAGCCCCTAAAGCGGGATTAAAAATATTGTAACCCAGCCCACCAAAAGCTAATTTAACCACAACAATTGCCAGAATTGAGCCAACAACAGGTACCCACCAAGCAGCGGTAGAAGGCAGTATCAGGCCGAGCAGCAAGCCGGTCACCGCGGCACTGCCGTCACCTAATATTCCCCGCAAATTTAACGGCTGCCGCGTAAAAATTGCTTCTGTCAAGATGGCTGTGACTGTACTCAGAAACACAATCCAAAGCGCACGCCAGCCAAAAAAGACCACCCCCGCCAACAGGGCAGGTAATAGGGAGATTAAAACATCAATCATAATTTCTTCAATCGTAACGGACGATCGCAGAAATGGACCTGTTTTCATATTATTTCACTCCTAGCCCACTTTTTCCTTGGCCATCTCGGCCGCTAAACCGGCTTTGCCCTCTTTAATCCAGGTTGTCAAAGCCCGCTTGGAAGGACAAGCATAAGAACATATTCCGCACTCTATGCACTCCATAAGCCCTAATTTTTCGGCACGCCCGTAATACCCTTTGGCAGATAAATCCCCGAGCAAACTGGGGGTTAAACCCATCGGGCAGACCTCAACGCAGCGGGAACAGCGCAGGCACGGCCTGTTTTCATCAAAGCCCGCTTCATCGGCCCTTAAAGCTAAAACACCGGACAGAGTTTTAACTACCGGCCCTTGTAACTCAACCACTCGAGGCCCTGTCATAGGCCCGCCGCCGATAATGGCCGCCGGCTCGCCTACTGTACCGCCGCAGAATTCTAAAACTTCGGCGATCGGCGTGCCGATCCGTGCTAAAATGTTGCGGGGGTCTAAAACAGCACCGCCGCTGACCGTCAGCACCCTCTCATAAGAAGGTTTACCCTGCAGGGCTTCGTGCACCGCAACAGCCGTGTGCACATTTTGCACTATGCAGCGGCATTCACAGGGCAGGCAGCCCGATGAAACTTCTTCGTTAAGGATGGCCTTAATAAGTTGTTTTTCCGCCCCCTGGGGATAGCGTACTTTAAGTACCTCTACCGATAGATTGTCGTACCCCCTGACGGCTTCCTGCATGACTTCGATTGCATCCGGTTTGTTGGCTTCGATGCAGATAATACCCCGTTTGGCACCGCCCGCTTTGATCAGCGCTAAAAGGCCGCTGATCACTGCCGGCGCCTTTTCCAGCATTAAGCGGTGATCACAGGTCAAATAAGGTTCGCACTCGGCCCCGTTAATCAAAACGGTGTCGATGGGCAGCGGCGGATCGAGTTTAATATGGGTGGGGAAACCCGCCCCTCCCATGCCCACAATGCCGGCTTCCTGCACTACGCGCCGAATGGCTTTTGGCGACATTTTCTCGATCGAGGGGGACGCTTGTAATTCAGCCGGTTCATCTCGCCCATCGTTTTCAATGATAACTGATAATACCTGCCGCCCGTCCAATAACGGCCTTTCCTCAACCGCCTTTACCGTCCCGGAAACACTGGAATGGATGGGAGCACAAACATAACGGGTAGCCTTGCCGATCTTTTGGCCCAACTTGACCCGATCCCCTACACCGACCAACGATTCGCACGGCACCCCTATATGCTGCTGCAGAGGGATGACAACTTGTGCGGGAGCATCTAACACCACAATTGGTTTCTTTTCCGTGGCCTCTTTACGATGGGGGATATCACCCCCGCCCCGGGGAAATGTCTTTACCATCAAATCGATTCACCCTTTCCCGATAATAAATCACGCTTGTGGTAGGGAATCCTATCACGAACATTGTTTTGATATTCGTCAATCTACGCTCTTTTCCTTCTAAAAAGGAAATAAACCGGAGGTGGCTCATGATTTTGACTAATTAGTAAAAAGACAGGACATTCTAAATAAAAGGACAGCTAGGAAAGGAGTGCGTACAGTGGGAGGCAAATCGAAAATTAAAGCCATGGAGGCTCTCTGCCGGTTCAAATCGGAACTGGCGGGAGAATTAGGGCTGAATCAGCAGTACAAAAGAGGTTATTGGAGCAATATCCCCTGCCGGGAATACGGCCCGCAAGATATAAACTTGATGCGCGGCCTACTTGCTGCCGCAGAAAAGGATTTGCTGGCGGAAAACAACTTTAGTGAGGCTTTCAGCGGCCCCTAAGACAATTCCCCCGCAAAGCGGGGGAAATATTTTAACGCTGCAGTACAAACTGCCAACGCTGGCTGTTTTGGGAATAGGGCTCCAAAGAGGGAAAATCGTAACACGCCAAGAATTTAAAACCCGCTGTTTCACTTATTTTGCGGATTTCCGCCGGCAACCACACCTTCTGCCGGTGCCTTTCAACCGCCCGTTTATAAAGGCCGTTTTCTGCCCGGGTGAAGAAAGTGATTTCCATCTTGCAAATTTTGCTTTCTTCATCGTAGCTGTTGTCCCAAAAATAGCTGAAGTCATCGTGCAGCTCCGCATAAGATTGATTGCCGTAAATGTTCGCCAGTTTGTAAGCGGAATTGAGATCAAATAAGAATAAACCGCCACAAGCCACATGCTTGAAAACACCTGCAAAAACAGCC